>NZ_CP038145.1:315833-631666 GCF_004519515.1 Actinobacillus indolicus
GTAAAATCCTTCCAGAATCAATTACATTGAATACATGGAGCCCTATTTTTATTCCTCTTTTTTTTGCGGATCCTAAACAAAAACGACAAATTGTCTGGGAGTTACATTTGGAAAATGGAGATAAAATCTGGGGGAAAGTAAAGAAAAATGCCCTTTCCCTTTCTAAACTTCCTATAGGGGAGCATGAACTCTTTGTTACTGTAGGCATGCCTATACTTTCTAAAAAATATAGGACCTACCACTGCCATATCATAGTGAGATAGATCCTATTAAACAAAAGAGGATATTTATTATCCGTCTATTTCTTCACCTGTTTCATCCCATTTAAAATTTAGTGCAATAGAATTTAAACAAAAGCGTAACCCTGTAGGTGGAGGACCATCTTTAAAAACGTGTCCCATATGTGCATCACAATTGCCACAACGAATTTCAACACGATGACGACCTAAGCTATAATCATCTAAATAACGTAATGACGATTCAGAAATCGTTTCATAAAAGCTTGGCCAACCACAACCTGCATCAAATTTTGTATCAGAACGAAATAGTGCATTGTGGCAACGCACACAACGATAGGTTCCAACTCTATCTTCATTAAGAAATTTACCCGTAAAAGGTTTTTCTGTCCCACTATTCAAACAAATATCTATTTGTTCTTCAGTTAATTCACTAATATCTTTGATCATACATTCCCTAATAACTTATTGACTTAACTAAATCACATTCTATCTTCTTTTTCTATCAAACAAGAAAGATTTTTTCAAAATTTGACATAGATCACATAAAATTTATCTGTTATATTTCCCATCGTTCTTTCAGTTGTCAGAAAAGGTAAAGAGTATGCTATAATTAGCACGCCTTTCCAAAATAATGGAAGGAACAAGTTTTGTTTAACTTTAATATAGGTAGAAAATCTATGGCAATTAAAATTGGTATTAACGGCTTTGGCCGTATTGGTCGTATCGTATTCCGTGCAGCGCAAAAACGTAATGACATCGAAGTAGTTGGTATCAACGACTTAATCGATGTTGACTACATGGCTTACATGTTAAAATACGATTCAACTCACGGTCGTTTCGATGGTACTGTTGAAGTTAAAGATGGTCAATTAGTAGTTAACGGTAAAGCAATCCGTGTAACTGCTGAGCGTGATCCAGCTAACTTAAAATGGAACGAAATCGGTGTTGATATCGCAGTTGAAGCGACAGGTTTATTCTTAGATGATGCAACAGCTCGTAAACACATCACTGCAGGAGCTAAAAAAGTTGTTTTAACTGGCCCATCTAAAGATGATACCCCGATGTTCGTAAACGGCGTAAACTTCGACAAATATGCAGGTCAAGACATCGTTTCTAACGCATCTTGTACAACAAACTGCTTAGCGCCATTAGCGAAAGTGATTCACCAAAAATTTGGTATCAAAGAAGGCTTAATGACAACTGTACACGCAACAACAGCAACTCAAAAAACTGTTGACGGTCCATCAGCGAAAGACTGGCGCGGTGGTCGTGGTGCGGCACAAAACATCATCCCTTCATCAACAGGTGCTGCAAAAGCTGTAGGTAAAGTATTACCTGAGTTAAACGGCAAATTAACAGGTATGGCATTCCGTGTTCCTACACCAAACGTATCTGTAGTTGACTTAACAGTTAACTTAGAAAAACCAGCAACTTATGCTGAAATCTGTGCAGAAATCAAACGTGCTTCAGAAAACGAAATGAAAGGCGTTTTAGGCTATACTGAAGATGCAGTTGTGTCTACAGACTTCAACGGTAGCACAGAAACTTCTGTATTTGATGCTGCAGCAGGTATTGCACTAACAGATACATTCGTTAAATTAGTATCTTGGTACGATAACGAAACAGGTTATTCAAACAAAGTATTAGACTTAGTTGCATTAGTTCACAACTACAAAGGCTAATTTTAGTTTATAAATAACGAATAAAAAGGCGATATATTAAAATATATCGCCTTTTAGTTGTAGCAGAAGATAGGATAATTGCCAATAGGCATAGTAGACAAAAGTGTTGGTTTTTTTGCAAACTATGCCTCTAATGGACAAAAGTGTTGGTTTTAATTATTTTTCCTAATTATTACCAACTCTTTTTATTTAAAAAATCCTTTATAAACATAATCTTATGCTTTTTCGTTAATCCGCTATGAACCGATAATTTCTGTTTCAGTTCTTTAAATAACCCTTCCAACCTATTTGTTGTTTTTTCTATATTTAAGTGAGCATATTCTTCAAAGGTGAATAAATATTTCATATAGTATTTTAAACTGGTATAAGCCTCTCTTACATTACGGTGTTTATAAGGAAAATATCCTTTCTCATTGGGATATTCAGACCGTTCATCTAAAAACTCTTTATGTTTTAAATACCATTGATGTAATCTTAAATAAAATTCATTTTTGTGGCTTTCTTTTAGCGTTTTTACAATAATCTTTAATTCTTTACCTGCTTGTGATTGATGCTTTTTTCTTAATTTTCTCATCACAATGGCGACCATATGGAAGTGGCACATTTGAATTGGTGTATTAAATAAATCCTTTAATAGCCCTCTACGTCCATCATTTGTAATGGATTGAATCATATAGCCTTTTTCTCGAAGTATATTCAATGCGAGCTTATAATAGAGGTCTTTTTCTGTTTTTACGACACGATGATAAACGACTTTTTTAGATAAGGTATCTATTAAAACTAATACACCAAATTCACGACCAAAGAAGGTCACGTCTGCAATAATCTTGAGATAGGTTTGTTGTAAAGGAATTAATTTAGCTTTGGGGGATTTTTCAATATAACGTTGAATAGTTCTAATGGAACAGCGATATTTTTCGGCTAATTGTTTATAGGTTTGTTTTCCTATGGTGTAATCAGTCCAAATATCTATTGGATTTAATTTATTTGTGGAAGAAAAGGTTTTATGACAGGATGAACAAAAGTATCTCTGAATATTATTTTTCTTTCCATACTTTTGGATATTGTTCTTAAGGCAAAAAGGACAGTTTTTTGTTCATATTTCAAAAAGTGGGCTTAAAGTCTTGTACTATAAGGCTTTAGCCCACTTTTTACCAACACTTTTGTCTACTATGCCTGCCAATATCTATTATAAAAGATGAGCAACCAATTGTTCTGTTACACTATATGGAATTAGTTTGGCACGATCGCAAAGACTCTCGCATTAAACCCTGGTGCATCTTTGATTTTCGGCACACCGATAAAGATTGCACCACCTGTGGCTGGTAATTCAGAGAGATTATTTAACACTTCAATTTGGAATTTATTTTGGGTTAACCAATAACGCTCTCCCACCAAATCATTATGTTTAACGAAATCAAGGGCACTGTCTGTATCTAAGGTTTCATGCCCAATCGCAGCCACATTGCGTTGTTCATGTAAGAATTGCAATGTTTCTAAAGCCCAACCTGGTGTATGCGCTTGTCCTGCATCATCTTTATTATAAAATTTCGCATTATCATGCCAGCGTTTCGACCAACCACTTGCGAACGCTACAAAGCTTCCAGCAGGAATTTCGCCATATTGTGCTTCAAAATCTAAAATATCTTGAACCGTTAAGCGGTAATCGTTATTGGCTTCAACGTCTTTTTCTTTATGGATTACTACTAACGGTAACACAAACTCTGTTACAGGAATTTCATCTAATGCTTTTGTTCCCACAGCAAAGTGGATTGGTGCATCAATATGCGTGCCATATTGTGTTGCAACCGTATATTGATTTGCAAAGAATCCATCTTTTTCTACGGTAAATAACGTTTCCGTTTCGATAGGTTTAAATGCAGGAAAATAAGGGATTTCAGAACTAACAGTATGGCTTAAGTCAATCCATTTTTGGCTCTTTAGTAAGGTGATTGCATCAATAATTTTAGACATAATTTGCTCCTAATCAGTTAATATTCATGACTTTAGTATGAGAAAAACAGTTTCGCAAATAACAAATCGTTATGAGATATAGCTTGCTTTATTGATCGAGCTTTAATTTCTCAATCTCTTTACTAAACTCTTCAATGTCATCAAAACTTAAATAAACCGATGCAAAACGGATATAGGCGACTTTATCGAGCTGTTTTAATTCATTTAGCACCAAATCCCCAACGAATTTACTCGACACTTCCCTCTCGCCCGTGGCTTGTAATTGTAAAATAATACGATGAATGGCTTTTTCTACCTCTTCCGTATGGACCGAACGTTTTTCTAATGCACGAGATAAACTGGTACGCAATTTACGCTCGTCAAAAGGCTCTCGATTGCCATTATTTTTTACGATATAAGGAATCAGAAGCTCTGCACTTTCAAAGGTCGTAAAACGCTCTTTACACTCAGGGCATTCACGTCTGCGACGAATTTGATAGCCATCCGCCGCAAGTCGTGAATCAACCACTTTCGTATCTTCTGTCGAACAAAATGGGCAACGCATTATTTTAGCCCTTTTTGTCTTGCCACAAATTCTGCATGTAGATTTTCAGGGGGCGGTGGCATTTGTAAATAGTACCCCTCTGTTTGAATTTTTTGCAAAACTTCTTGATTATCTACCCGCTTGAGTTGCTTTTCACCGACAAGATTGAACAGCATCACAAATTCAGGCTTGCCAAAAATTTGGCGTAGCTCCGTAGGCACTTGTTCAAATTGGTCTCGTTTTTCCACATAAAGATACATCCCTTCTTTTTTCGGGCTTTTATAAATTGCACATAGCATCGTTCTATTCATCCTCAAGTTGATAGCTGCCTTCATAATTTGTAAAGCGTGAAAATTGCCCTTGGAAACCGAGTGGCACACGTCCAATCGGGCCGTTACGCTGTTTACCAATAATAATTTCCGCCATACCTTTTGTATCGGAATTATCGTGATACACCTCATCACGATAAATAAACATAATTAAGTCCGCATCTTGCTCAATAGAGCCAGATTCACGTAAGTCAGAGTTTACAGGACGTTTGTCTGCACGTTGCTCTAAGCTACGGTTAAGCTGTGAAAGAGCCACAACAGGCACTTGCAACTCTTTTGCCAATGCTTTTAACGAGCGAGAAATTTCAGCAATTTCAAGGGTTCGGTTATCTGCAAACCCAGGTGCTCGCATTAACTGCAAATAGTCCACCATAATTAAACTTAAACCGCTATTTTCTTTATAAACGCGTCTTGCACGAGAACGAAGCTCCGTCGGTGTTAAGCCTGAACTATCATCAATATAAATATTGCGACGCTCTTGTAATATCCCTACGGTACTGCCGATACGAGACATTTCATCATCATCTAATCGCCCTGTACGAATTTTGGTTTGATCAACAGTAGAAAGCGATGCAAACATACGCATCATAATTTGATCTGCAGGCATCTCAAGGCTGAAAATCAGTACAGGTTTATTAGGCTGTTTGATTTTATTACCAAATTCATCTTCAACTTCAATATTTCCCATCGCCGCATTTTCACAGAGATTCATGGCGAAAGTGGTTTTACCCATAGATGGACGAGCGGCAACAATGATTAAATCCGATGGCTGTAATCCTGCGGTTTTGCGATCTAGTGCATCAAAGCCTGTTGAGACTCCCGTTACCCCTGAGTTATTCTTAGATTTAGAAAGAATATCAATACGCGCAAGGGTTTCCATTAAAATATCATCGATCTTTTTCGGGCCTTCATCTGTCGATGTTCGCATTTCTGCAATATGGAAAACGGAACGCTCTGCTTCATCCAAAACATCTTTTACACTCATACCCTTCGGGTTATAGCTCATCTCCGCAATTTTATTTCCTGCGGCAATCAGCTCTCGGCGAATAGCTCTTTCACTCACAATATCAGCATAAGCCAAAATGTTTGCTGCACTTGGTGTATTTTTAGACAATTCAGCCAAATAGGCAAAGCCGCCCACATCTTGTAAAACGCCTTTGTTTTTTAAGACTTGGTCTAAAGTGATAATATCAATCGGCTTATGCTCACGCACCAACGCGGTCATTTCTTCAAAAATCAGTCGGTGAGCATGGTTATAAAAATCGCTGGCTTGTACTCGCTCTGCAACATTGTCCCAATACTCATTACTCAACATAATGCCCCCAAGTACCGCCTGTTCAGCTTCAATAGAATGTGGCGCAATATGTAGTTGCTCGATTTGTTTATCTTTAGACTTCTCTGTGGATTTTTGGAATTCGGACATGAGCGTTACTCTTTGGGAAAATCATAATGCTAGTTTAGCGAATTCAGCAATATTTTTCAGCTGATTTACATAAGTTGATGGTATGACAAGCGGAAAGTTATACAGCAACATTTGCAAATTTCTTGCCAAATCTAACCGCTTGTAACGGAATAATGGCACTAAAATAACTGCCAAATCGGTTTACATTCTGAAGGTAAGTCTAAATTTTTGCCTAGCTCTACCCAGCCTGTTGGATAATGGAAGTCTGAGCCGACAGATGCATAAAGATCGAACTCTTTTGCCCATCGTGTTAAAAGTTGGCGTTGGTCTGGCGTTTGCGCACTTCCTGCGACTTCAATACCATCTCCACCTGCTTCTTTAAAGGCTTCAATCAAACGTCGAATCCATCTAGCCGTTAATTTATAGCGTAGTGGATGTGCCACACAAATCACCCCGCCCGCTTTATGTGTCACTTGAATAGCTTCTTCTAAACTGCACCAAACCGGTTTAACATAGGCAGGTTTTCCCATGCCTAAATAGCGTTTAAAGGCGTGTTCATCGTCTCGTACATAACCTTGTGCCACGAGAAAACGGGCGTAATGCGCTCGGGTAACTTCACCGCTTGCTAGAGCCTTTGCCCCTTGGTAAGCATCAGCAATACCAGCCTTTGCTAATTTTTCGCCAATGAGCTCTGCTCGTTGCTGACGTAATAAACGCTGTTTTTCTAACAGTTCTATCATTGCAGGGTGGTTTTCATTTATGTTCAATGCAGCTAAATGAATACTTTTACCTTCCCATAAAATCGAAATTTCAACACCGCTGATAAACTGAATCGGTTGAGTTTGTGCAAAGGCTTTCGCTTCTGCAATGCCTGATACCGTATCATGATCGGTCAATGCCAACATCGTGACACCTTGTTCGACAGCTCGTTGAACTAATTCTGTTGGTGTCAAAATACCGTCTGATGCGGTACTGTGACTATGTAAATCGTATTTCATCTTAGCTCCCTAACACACCAGACTGGATAAAAAAGGTTCGATAAGCTTCTATTTTCTTTGCCAAACTTAAAGGATAAGCACGAGATGTGGACGGCAATCGATATAAAAAGAGTTCTCTATCGGCTTGATAAGGAAATGCCACAAAAGAATTGGTTTTAGGTTCTTTGATTTTTTCAGGTAGTAATCCTAATAATGTTTCCGTTGCCTTTCCACCTGTGGTGAAAAGCCAACGACAATGGGGAACTTGTTGAAGTACCGCATGTAAATTCACAGGTTCAACAATTTTTAAGAATTTATCTGACGCATTTCCTTGTTCACGAATTGCGGTTTCTGCCGTTGAACATAAGGCAATGCCTTTGTCTCTCAAAAAAGTTTCGATACGTTCTGGGTCAAAGCGTTTTTCATCTCCAATACGGAAATGATCTATATCATCAAAAAAGATTGCCCCAAAAATTCGCCACATATCATTTTGGAAATTCGGATAATGAAACTCCATGCACCGTTTTTCAGGTGTTGGGGGGAACGTACCCATCATCATGACTGTTGCATGAGAAGGTAAAATGGCTGGAAATGGATGTTTTTCTATTTGTTGCATAAGTAAATAAAATGGGCATAACTGCCCATTTTGAAAAAGTAATTGCTTGGGATACATTATCCCGATATGGTTATTTATCGCAAGCTTTTAATGACACCGACCACTCTGCACCCGATTTCACTTTGTATTTATTTGCAAAGCTATCCATGTTTAATGCAAAAGAGACATTTAATAAACTATTGAGATACATTAATGGTCTGCCTTCTTCGACATCACCAAAACTGCTCTTATACGGCATAGTGCCTGAATAGTGCACTTTGACTTCGCTACCTAAATTTTCTTTGATTTCAACACAGACTTTACCGTCTTTTTGAATACCTGATTTTTCAAGTAGTTCACTGCTGATGTTCGTCCAGATATTGCCATATTGAACATCAAGTACAGGGATATTTCCTTTTAACACGCCTTCTTCAAGAGTTGGACGCTGATAGTCAATTTCTGTCACCTTAGCTGGTAATTCAGCACCGACTTCTTCAAAGCTGATTTTTCCTGATGCTAATTTTGCCCCTGTATAAGCATAAACATCACGACCGTGGAAGGTGTAGGATTTTTCAGAACCTTCTAAACGGTTTTTGGTTTCATCAATTTCACGTAATGCTTCAATGCCTAAAAATTCTGCAACCAATGTTAATGTGCCATTATCAGGGGTAACAAAATAATGCCCTGTTTTCGTTTTTAAAACGACGGACTTACGATCGGTCCCAACACCAGGATCTACCACACTAACAAATACCGTGCCTTCAGGCCAATAGGTTGCAGTTTGATATAAACGATACGCCGCTTCCCAAATATTATAAGGGGGAATTTCATGGGTTAAATCGAACATTTTAAGATTGCGGTCAACGCCAAACGCAACCCCTTGCATTGCAGAGACTGCACCGTCTTTTAAGCTAAAATCGGTTTGGAGAACAAGGGCATTTGCAGATTTTTGTGCAGAAGTTACCGCTTGCAGAGAAGATTTTGTTTCTGTTGTGGCAAAAGAGGAAACAGAAAATGTGGCAAGAGCGATTGCTAACCAAGTTTTATTCATTTGTTAATCCTTATTATGATGATTGTTAATAGATTAACAGGATAGTAATCGTTTGCGTAACCGTTGTCCATAGCCCCAAACAGTTTATTTTTTATTAAGTAATGCCCCTATGGCTTTGAGTTTGTCGCTTTTACTTAATCCTTGGTCTGCAAGCTGATTTAACGCAGAAACCAGATGCTCACCACTTTCACTTTGCGTAGATGAAATCGCCTGCGGTTGCATCAGTTGAGTTGCATATTCTGTAAGTTCCGCTAACAATGCTATTTTTTCGGTATCATCATGATATAACGCCGAAAGCGTTTGAATTGCTTGCTCAAATTGCTCTGCTTTTGATTCAATCTGTTGATAGCAATATTTTTGCCAGCGTACTTGTTCGGCTCGGGTTAAAGTCGCAGGGAAATGTCTTGCACGATAGTGGAATAATAATGGCTCTACTCGCTCATCTTTGAATTTTAGCCCGTGATGTGCAAGTTCTTCTGGTTTTAACCCACGTAAAATCGCCATGTTATTTTTATCAGCATTATCGAAAAATCCACTATACAGCGTGGTTTCAATATTTGGGGACGTTGCATACTCCCGTTCTTCCATAAAAATCTCGGTGGCTTTTTCACGTACCGCACTTTTTTGCGATTTTAATACTTTCAGATTATCCAAACAGGCTTGACGATCTATGCCTAAGCGGGTTGCATTTTCAGGAAGCAAGGTTTTAGCTGGGGCTAAAATTGGGCATTTATTGATATGCACTAATTTTAATGGGATAGACGAAAGCCCTTCAGCTTCTAAATCCGCTTTCTTCGTATAAAGACGTTCTCGTAGCGTTTGTGCCGATTCGTTGAGTAAAGTGGAAACATTCCCTGATAAGTCACACACAATCACAGCATTTTTATTGGTTGGATGCCATGCTAATGGAACAACCCAAGCGGTATTTCCACGGTAATTGCCAAGCATACCCGAAACATGAACTAAGGGGGTCATTTCCCCCACATCAATCATCTCTTCTAATGCTTTTTTATGACGATGTTGTAAGAAAAAATCAAACAATTTAGGTTGCTTTTGTTTTATGAGTTTTGCCATAGCGATAGTCGCGTAAACATCAGACATCGCATCGTGGGCATTTTCATGGGCAATGCCATTTGCCTTTGTTAAATTTTCTAATTTAAAACTCGGCATACCGTCATCGTCATAAGCCCATTCAATACCTTCAGGACGTAAGGCATAACAGGCACGCACAACATCAAGTAAATCCCAACGAGAATTTCCATTTTTCCAACTGTATTCATAGGGATCAAAAAAGTTACGGAAAAAGGTATAGCGCGTCATTTCATCATCATAACGAATATTGTTATACCCCATAACACAGGTATTAGGCTCACTAAATTCTGCATGGATACGCGCGGAAAACTCAGGTTCAGATATCCCTTGTTGGTTACACAGTTGCGGTGTAATCCCTGTCACCATCACCGCTTCAGGAGAAGGCAAATAATCATGTGTCTGTTTACAATAAAACATCACAGGTTCGCCAATGATATTAAAATCACTATCCGTCCTGATACCTGCAAACTGAGCAGGGCGATCCGATGCGGGATCAATACCAAAACTTTCGTAGTCATAAATAAAAAAGGTCGGTTGATTCATCTCTTTGTATCCCTGCTCTTTGCATGAAGAAAATAAATTTAAAAAAATTTCAAATTTTTTGAACTAACTGAAAAAGGGGGAGTCTTACAGAACAGCATAATGTGCTAGTTTATTTTTCATTTCCTTAGGTAAGACCTCCCCCGATACTGATTATTGGTATCGGGTTTTTTTATATATTTAAGATCTCAATCCCACACCACGCTCAACCAATGAATATGCCCAAACATATAAAATCACAATAAAAAGTATTAACACCGCAAAAGTGTAGTAGATCGACACATCACTAATGCCTAAGAAACCATAGCGAAAACCGCTGATCATATATACGATCGGGTTAAATTGGGAAATCTTCTGCCAAAACTCAGGGAGTAAGCTGATTGAATAAAATACCCCGCCAAGATAAGTCAATGGCGTTAATACAAAGGTAGGAATAATGCCTATATCATCAAAAGTCTTCGCAAATACGGCATTAATCAATCCACCTAATGCAAAGGCAATGGTTGTCATCAACATCGTAAGAATAATGATGCCCCAAGAATATATTTCGTAAGAAACAAAGCATAATGTCACCGCTGTCACAAGGATACCAACCATAACACCACGCATAACACTGCCTGCGACATATCCCCAAATAATGGTATGAGTAGATAGCGGAGATACAAGTAACTCTTCAATGTTACGCACAAATTTACTTAAAAAGAAAGACGATGCAGTATTGGTATAAGATGCCGTAATCGCCGACATCATAATTAAGCCAGGGGCAATAAATTGCATATAGCTGACCCCGCCCATATCCCCAATGCGATGCCCGATTAATTTACCGAAAATCAAAAAGTAGAGTGTCGTTGTAATGATCGGCGGTACTAAAGTTTGTCGCCAAATGCGTAATACTCTTTTGGTTTCCTTAACGGCAAGCGTATAAAATCCTGTCATATTTTGCATTCTTAATCCTATTTTAATCTCATAAAGAGTTCTTCCAAGCGGTTGGATTTATTACGCATACTTAACACTTCGATATTCTGTATACTAAGCTGTTGGAATAACTTATTCAAACCTTGTTGGCGTTTTACTTCGACTTCAATCGTCGTTTCGTCTACCCATTTAAACGGATAGTCATCTATCACAAGCGGTCGGTTTTCACTTAAATCTAGCAAAAAGATTTCCGTTTCAAGTTTTGCCAGTAACGCTTTCATTGAGGTATTTTCAATGATCTGCCCCTGCTGAATAATCCCAATATTACGGCACAAAGTTTCCGCTTCTTCTAAATAGTGCGTAGTCAAAATAATGGTTGTACCTTGCTGGTTAAGCTCTCGTAAAAAATCCCATAAACTACGGCGAAGTTCAATATCTACCCCTGCTGTCGGTTCATCTAAAATGAGCAGTTTAGGGTTGTGCATTAACGCTCGGGCAATCATTACTCGACGTTTCATACCGCCTGATAATTCACGAGTAAAATGATCGCGTTTTTCCCACAAGTCTAATTTTTTTAACCAAATTTCCGCTTGTTGTAACGCTTGATCACGTTTTACCCCGTAAAAACCTGCTTGATTGACTAACACATCAATGACTTTCTCAAACTGGTTAAAATTGAACTCTTGGGGAACTAAGCCAAGTTGTTGTTTTAATTGAATCTTTTGGGTATCTAAATCGTAGCCAAATACTTTTACCGATCCACTCGTCTTATTCACGAGCGAGCTAATAATCCCAATCGTCGTTGACTTCCCTGCCCCGTTATGTCCAAGCAGTGCATAAAAATCCCCTTGCTCTACGCAAAGATCAATGCCTTTGACCGCTTGAACACCCGTCGGATATTGTTTAATCAAATTTTTTATTTCGAGTGCGTACATATTTTCTACTCCGCCACTGCCCGAATAGTTGCTTCGTCCATTTGAGCATCAAAGGCTTGTTGTAATAATTTTAATTTTTCGTCTGCTTGTAAGGCTTTTTTGGCTTCTAGTGTTAGGTTTTCAAAAATGGTTCGGCGAAGCTCTAAGGGGGTTTGATGTTCGCTACTCTCCCCTAATTGCATTTCATAAGTTAAGCCGATTTGTTCAAATGCTATGGTTAAACCCTGTCTAACTTCATTATTATTAAAATGTGCCATTGAAGGTTTTAATACTAATTTAAGATGATTATCTTGTTTCTCAGCCAAATAGCTATTTAAAACTAACTGGCGAGTTACCCCTCCGAGTTTTAATGATTGAACAAGACGACTCCATTCATCTCTCTCACAACCTAATTCAATGGTTTTCTTGACGAGTTCAGGTGTTTTATCCTGCAAAATCGCTTGTTTGATTTCGGATGGTTTTGGGGCATCTTCTTGATTTTCGAGTTCAGGATTAAGCCACGTCCAACGGTAATCTTCATCACTGACCTTCTTTGCTTCAATCTTTGGTGTCGGACGAGCTTGAGTTTGCAGTTGTGCCTTCTGCTCTTGGGTTGCAAGTAAATTCTCAAAACCTTGCTGAACATTTTTCTTCACAACCTTAGGCGGTTGAATGGGGGTTAAATCAGACTTTTTTTTTTCGTCTTGTTGCTCTTGTTTCGCTTTTAATTGCTGACGAGCCTGCATTGCTTTTAAGGCAGGCGATATGCTTTCTGTATTCGTTTCAGTGGGGGAAGCGGTTGGTTGAGCGAGATTTTTTGCAAAATGTTGTTCAGTATTGACCGCTTGTGTTGTCGCAGTTTGAGCTGAATTTTGCTGTTGAGCTAAACGTTCTCTTAACTGACCAATGCTATTTGGCGATTGCACAGGTGCAACCGGCTTTGTCGGCGTTGCTGTGACAACGGCTGTCGTGGTTGCCATATTTTTAGGGTGGAAAGCCAAAGCTCTTAAGATAGCCATTTCCACGCCCGAACGTTGCTCTGGGGCAAAAGGCAACTCTTTTTTGCCTGTCAGCATTACTTGATAGAAAAACTGTACATCTTCCGGCGAGATCTGTTTTGCTAGAAAATGCAGTGGGGTTTCTTCTTGATGTGCGTGTTTTAACAACTGCAACATTGCAATTTGATGCAAGGTTTCTGCGGTATCGCTTAACAGTTGTTGCCAATCGACACCTTTTTCCGCCACGGACTGAATGACTGCCATTGCTTTTTCACCGTCTGCATTCGCAAGGGCTTGTACCAATTCTAACGGCTGATGATCGTCAATTAAGCCGAGCATTTGGCTTACCATCGGTAAGGTGATATTCGCATTGCTGACGGCAATTGCCTGATCGGTTAAGCTCAAGGCATCACGAATACTGCCTTGTGCCGCTTTTGCGAGTTTGGCAAGCGCTGACAATTCATAGGGAATTTGCTCTTGAGTTAAGATAAATTCAAGGTGTTGCTGAATTTGTGACTGCTCCAAGGCTCGCAAATGGAACTGCATACAACGGGAAAGAATGGTGATCGGCAGTTTTTGCGGATCGGTGGTTGCAAGCAAGAATTTGACATATTCCGGCGGTTCTTCAAGGGTTTTGAGCAACGCATTGAAGCTATGACGAGAGAGCATATGCACTTCGTCAATCAGATAAACCTTAAAACGCCCAACGGTTGGTTTGTATTGCACATTATCGAGCAATTCACGGGTATCTTCGACCTTCGTGCGTGAAGCCGCGTCAATCTCAATCAGATCGATAAATCGCCCTTCTTCAATCGCTTTACAGTTCGCACATTGACCGCAAGGGTCGGCACTGATCCCCGTTTCACAGTTCAAGCCTTTTGCAAATAGACGAGCAATCGAGGTTTTCCCTACGCCACGCGTTCCTGAAAAAAGATAAGCGTGATGTAACCGCCCTTCTCGCAAACCATTTTCGAGAGCGGATAAAACGTGTTGTTGCCCGACCACTTCGCTAAATCGCTGTGGTCGCCATTTGCGTGCTAGAACTTGATAGGACATTTGACCTCTTTAGTTGTTGCGTAGCTCTTGAAATCCCCCTAGCCCCCCTTTTACAAAGAGGGGAATTGCAAGGGGAAAGATAAAATTAGTGACCTTCAAAACTCACTAAGGTATAAGAATTGACACCGATTTTCTCTAAACGTTCTTTACCACCAAGATCAGGCAACCAAATCACAAAGGCAGCATTTTCAACTTTACCACCTAAACGGCGAATCAGTTGCACCGTTGCTTCGACAGTACCGCCGGTTGCAAGTAAATCATCAATAACAAGTACATTATCCCCAGCTTGAACAGAGTCCGTATGGATCTCTAAGGTGTCTTCGCCGTACTCAAGGGCGTAAGATTGAGAAATTACCGCACGTGGTAATTTTTTCGGTTTACGCACAAGCACGAAAGGCACACCTAAAGCTAATGCCACTGGTGCACCAAAGATAAACCCACGAGATTCGGTTCCCACAATTTTGGTGATTCCTTTATCTTTAAACTCAGCCACAATCGCATCAACAGAAGCTTGGAATGCAGCTGGTACTTCTAATAAAGAGGTAATATCACGGAAGATAATGCCTGCTTTTGGATAGTCAGGAATAGATTTAATTGAAGATTTGATTAACTCAAGTTGTTGGCTCATTTTTTGACCTTCTAAACAAGAAAAATAACCTGTGGAATGTAGCAAAATTTGCAGGAATTACAAGGAAAAAATGATGTCAGAAGCACATTACCACAACAAAATATGCAATAGATGAAATTTTATCTCAATAAGCATCAGGATACGCAATAATATAATCCATTAACAAGCGGTCAGATCCCACCCATTATTTGCAAATATGCTTATAGTTTTACATTAAATCTCTTCGGCACAATAAAAACCGCAGGCAATGCAAACAGCACCATTAGCCAGAAGCTACCTGTTGGCGAAACTTGATAGACCAAGCCTGCGATAAAGGTAAACAACGCCATAAAAATACAGCTCGCAAAGCTAAAATAGAGTGCTTGTAGTTTTGCCATTTGTTCCGTGGGTTGGGTTGAAAGGTAGCGGATCATTGCATAATGCCCTGCCCCATAAGAGATAGAATGGAACATCTGCATTGCCATTAAAATAGCGATATTTGTGGTCGAAGCCAGTAAGACCCAACGCACCATTGAGCCAACAGCAGATAAGATCATTAAATGGCTAATTTTCCACGTTTTAAATAAACGGTTGGCAAAGAAGAAAAACAGAATTTCCGAGATAACCGCCAAGCCCCATAATAAACTTGCACTTTGGGTCGAAATACCTGCTGATGCCCAATAAATCGTACTATACGCATAATAAGCGGCGTGAGAAGATTGAATTAAGGAAATAGCAATCAACATTTTGAATGTGGTTGGCACTTTCATTAATTGCAGATAGCTTAAATCTGATTGGGCTTTTTCTTCCGTTTGTACAAAGGCTTGGGTTGGTTTGAGCGTTAAGCCAGTGCCTAAAAAGACTAGCCAGCCGATCAAAATGCCGATAATCGCACTTTCTCCTAGCCAGCCGACTAAATAGCCTGTACTAACTGAGCCGACCACAAAGGCAATCGAGCCGAATAAACGTGTTCTGCCATAATCAATCCCGACTTGTTGTTGCCAAGTGGAAGCAATGGTATCGGCAATCGGCATTGCACCGCCGTTGAAGATATGGAACAGTGCGATTGCTGGAAATAAAATCCAGATAGTTTGAACCCCAAAGGCAACTAACAACAGGGTGGCAATGGCGAGCCACGTCAGCCAACGGGCAAGAGAAAGTAACTGGTTGGGGTGGCTAATGCGTTTAGAAAAGGTCATTGCCCCTAAAAAACGAAACAGATAACCTGAAGCGATTAATAAGCCAATCATTCCCGAATCGTAGCCGTGATGGTTCAACCAAACAGGCAGAAACGGCAACAGCACGCCATAGGCACAGTAAAAGCCGAAGAAGTTAAACGACGACCATTGAAAAGGGGTAAATTTTATCATAGGGATTTTTCCATCTCTTCTGCACGTTTAATTGCCGCATTCATCGCCTGTTCAACGGTTGCATTTAGCTCACGCTGTTCAAATACCGCCAACGCCTGAGCCGTTGTACCGCCTTTTGAGGTGACATTTTCGCGTAAGGTTGCCAAGGTGACATCTGGATTTTCCACCACCATTTTTGCTGCCCCTAAAGCCACCGATTGCACTAAATAACGGGCATTTTGTTCACTAAAACCCATTTTAACCGCTGCGTCTTGCATGGCTTCCATAAACTTAAAGAAGTAGGCTGGGCTAGAGCCTGTGATGGCAATAATTTGGTTGATCTCCGCTTCTGTATCTACCCAATAACATTTGCCTACCGCAGACAGTAGCTGTTCCGCAAATTGACAAGCGGTCGGATCTACCGATTTTTTTGCAAATAATCCTGCTATGCCTTCACCGATGAGCGATGGTGTATTCGGCATCGTCCGAACAATGTTGGTTGCCGTTGGTAACAGTTGCTCAAGACGGGCAACAGAAATCCCAGCCGCAACGGAAATAACCCATTTTGCCCTAAAATCCACTTCTGCAAACTCACTGCACACTTCCGCCATCATCTGCGGTTTGACCGCCAAAATCACCACATCAGCTTGGGTCACAGCATCAAGGTTAGACAAATCCACCTGAACGCCCATTGCTCTTAACTGCGAGCGACGAGTTTCATTGCTTTTATTACGAGCGATGATTTGCTCGGCAGGATAACCGCTTTTGATTAATCCTGAAATGATCGCAAACGCCATATTACCGGCACCGATAAAGGCGATTTTTTTGTGTTGCATAACAAGTTCCTTTAGAGCGAAATACGTTATAATTATGGCTATTCTACCCCACGATCTAAGGATTTCTAAATGTTTTGGTTTAAAAATGTCATGATTTACCGTTTAACTAGTGAATTACGCTTCACTAGCAGTGAATTAGACACACAATTACAACAAACAAAATTCACCCCTTGCCAACAAAGCGATATGCAAAAATTTGGCTGGTCGTCACCGCTTGCAGGAAGCGAACTGTTGCACTTTGCACAGGGTCAGCAGTTCCTACTGGTTTCCCATAAAGAAGAAAAATTATTGCCAGCTCACGTTGTCAAAAAAGAAACGGAAAACCGCATTGAAGCCTTAGAACAAAAAGAGCAACGCAAGCTGAAGAAAACGGAAAAACAGGCGATCAAAGATGATGTAGTGGCAATGTTATTGCCCCGTGCGTTTAGTAAACATCAATTTACGGCGATTTGGTTAGACTTAGATAAACAGCTTGTTTATGTAGATAGTGGCTCGGCAAAACGTGCTGAAGATACCCTTGCTTTGTTACGCAAATCCCTTGGCTCTCTGCCTGTTGTGCCGATTTCCTTCACGCTACAACCGAGTGAAGTAATGACAAATTGGGTGGCAAAAGGGCATACACCAAGCTGGCTGACGCTTCTGGAAGAAGCGGAGTTGAAATCCTTTGACACCGACAGCGTAATCCGTTGTAAACGCCAAGATTTAGAAAGCGATGAAATCAGCCAACATTTACAAGCGGGTAAATTTGTCACAAAACTTGCGTTAGATTGGGAAAATCATTTTTCTTTTGTGTTAAACGAAGATGCCACCCTTGCCCGTGTCAAATTCGCGGATGAAGTGCGTGAAAAGAATGATAATATTTTGAAAGAAGATAAAGCCCAACGTTTCGATGCGGATTTTCTGTTAATGACGGAAGAATTACGTCTGTTTACAGAAAAATTGAAGGAAGAGTTTGGGGGGATTTTGGAAAGGATTTAAATCCCCACCTTTTGTAATGAAATGTAGGGTATGGATACTCGATGTCGGACACACGCAGTGTGTCCCTACATCATTTTAATAATAGGAAAACAACCTATGCAAATCTACCTTGTCGGCGGAGCGGTGCGAGATCAACTGCTCGGCTTAGCTGTCAAAGATCGTGATTGGCTGATTGTCGGTTCAACGCCCGAACAGCTTTTAGCTCAAGGCTATCAACAAGTCGGCAACGATTTCCCCGTATTTTTACACCCTAAAACCAAAGAAGAATATGCCCTTGCCCGTACCGAACGCAAAAACGGCAACGGCTACAACGGTTTTATCTGCGACTTTACCCCTGATGTTACCCTTGAAAAAGATTTAATCCGCAGAGATCTTACGATTAATGCGATTGCTCAAGATCTTGACGGTAACTATCACGATTTTTACGGGGGTATTGCCGATCTTAAACATCGCATACTTCGCCACGTTTCCCCCGCCTTTGCTGAAGATCCGCTACGGGTGTTGCGTGTGGCTCGCTTTGCCGCACGCTTCCATTCTCTCGGATTTCGGATTGCCCCTGAAACGGTAAAATTAATGCAAGAAATGACCGCTTGCGGTGAACTGGATCATTTAACCGCTGAACGAATTTGGCTGGAAACCCAAAAAGCCTTTGAAACGGACGCACCGCAGATCTATTTTCAAGTTCTGCGTGAAGTCGGGGCATTGAAAGTGCTATTTCCAGAAGTGGAAGCACTCTTTGGCGTTCCACAACCTGAAAAACATCACCCTGAAATTGATAGTGGCGTTCATACTTTGATGGTTTTGGAGCAGGCGAAAAAATTAGCGGTTCAAGCAAATGATCCTGAAAGTGTTTTATTTGCCGCACTCTGCCACGATCTTGGTAAAGCCTTAACCCCAAAGGATATTCTTCCCCACCATTACGGACACGAACAGAAAGGCGTTGCCCCAACAGAACAGCTGGCAAATCGCTTGAAAGTACCTGCACACACTAAGGCATTTGCCAAGTTAGTCACGGAGTTTCACACCCATAGCCATAAAATCATAGAGCTACGCCCTGAAACCGTGGTGAAATTGTTTAATAAACTTGATGTATGGCGTAAACCTGAACGTTTTTTTGATTTTTTATTAGTTTGCGAAGCGGATAGCAAAGGGCGTTTGGGCTTTGAAAATCGGGAATATCCGCAAGCGGATTATGCAAAACAGCTCTATCAAGTCGCCTGTGAAGTGGATATTCAAGCGGTGATTCATGATGGATTTGAAAAGGCTGGGATTAAGACTGAATTGGATAAAAGACGTAAATATGCAATTAAGCATTTTAGGAAAACTGTGTTTAACAAAAATGCCGTATAAAATACGGCATTTTTTCTATTCATACTCTTCTAACCAAATCGTTAAAATCGCTTCTAAAATATGTTCATTTGACGCTTCCGGATCATCATCAAAATCTTCCATTTCGCAGATCCATTTATGCATATCAGTAAAACGCACGGTAGTTGGATCTAAATCTGGGTTCATATCATACAGATTTTCTGCGATCATTCTTACATCTGTCCATTTCATTAGTGTGCAGCCTCATTTGCGTGGTTTAAGTTATATTTTGGAATTTCAACAACGAGATCTTCTTCACCCACGATACATTGACAAGACAAGCGGCTATCAATTTCTAAGCCCCACGCTTTGTCTAACATATCTTCTTCTTGGTCTGAAGTTTCGTTTAAGCTGTCAAAACCTTCACGAATAACGACGTGACAAGTTGTGCAAGCACAAGAACAGTCACAAGCGTGATGAATTTCCACCCCTGCATTGTGAGCAACTTCTAATAAGTTTTCACCTGTTTGAGCTTCAACAACCATACCCTCTGGGCAAAATTCTTCGTGTGGAAGAAAAACAATTTTTGGCATAATGTCCTCTAATATCTTCTGTTTATTGTGGGGACGCCAAGCGTGGCGTCCCTACTATTCTTTCTTTATGTACAAGTGCTACATAATACTGGAATTTTGTACGGACACACGCAGTGTGTCCCTACTGGGTTTTATCCGATAACCTCATCAACCGCCTTACCTGCTAAAGCTTTTTGAATGGATAAATTCATTCGTCTAGCGGCAAATTCTTGGGTGGCGAGATCGAGATCTTTAATACCTTGCTGAATAGCTTGGCGATCCGTCCCTTGTTTTGCGGAAATCAATTTCTGCAATTCCGCTTCAATCCGTTTAAATTCATCAACTGAAAGCAACTCTGCCCCATCTTCTTGTAACGCAATAATCACGCTGTCAATCACACGATCTGCTTCCACACGCTGTTCTGCAAGCTGACGGGCTTCCATATCTTGCTTCGCATTTGTCATTGATGATTTAATCATTTCAGTGACTTCTTCGTCTGTTAAACCGTAAGATGGCTTAATCTGGATAGAGGCTTGCACCTTGGTTGATTTTTCCATTGCGGTGACACTCAACAATCCGTCCGCATCGACTTGATAGGTCACGCGAATATGAGCAGCACCGGCGACCATCGGCGGAATACCACGCAAGGTAAAACGTCCCAGTGAACGACAATCATCGACTAACTCACGTTCGCCTTGTACAACGTGAACCGTCATCGCAGTCTGCCCATCTTTAAATGTGGTGAACTCTTGGGCTTTTGCCACAGGAATAGTGGTATTGCGTGGAATGATTTTTTCTACCAATCCGCCCATCGTTTCAATCCCTAGCGAAAGTGGCACGACATCTAGCAACAACATTTCTGCATCAGGTTTATTGCCCACTAAAATATCCGCTTGAATAGCTGCTCCCAATGCCACCACTTTATCGGGGTCAATAGAAGTTAATGGTGTTTTGCCGAAAAACTCGCCCACTTGTTCACGCACAAAAGGCACTCTCGTTGAGCCACCAACCATCACCACTTCACGCACCTCTTGAGCTTCTACGCCAGCATCTTTTAACGCTCGACGGCAAGTCATCAATGAACGTTTAACAAGCGGTTGGATTAGCTCATTAAATTGCAAACGGCTGATTTCCCCCTGCCAATTTGCAAATTTGGCAGTAAAACTGTCCGCTTGCGATAAAGCAATTTTGACTTGTGTGGCAAGGGTAAGTAGCTCACGTTGCTCACTTGCTGTATTTGGCTGAATACCTGCTTGTTTCGCAATCCAACTCGCTAATAAATGGTCAAAATCATCGCCACCTAAAGCAGTATCGCCACCTGTTGCCAACACTTCAAAGACACCACGGCTTAGGCGTAAAATCGAAATATCAAAAGTACCACCGCCCAAGTCATACACGGCAATCACGCCTTCTTGACCGCTATCCAAGCCATAAGCAATGGCGGCAGCCGTTGGTTCATTCAATAAACGTAACACATTCAGCCCAGCCAAACGTGCCGCATCTTTGGTACTTTGACGTTGTGCATCATCAAAATAAGCAGGCACGGTAATCACCACGCCAGCCAATTCGCCTGCCAAGCGTTTTTCTGCAAATTGATTTAAGTGACTTAAAATATCCGCCGATACTTCAATCGGGCTTTTATTGCCTTGTGGGGTTTGAATTAACGGCAAGCCGTTATCCGTAGCGACAAATTGATAAGGTAAATTCGGATAACGTTGCTCAACGTCCGCCAAAGAACGACCAATTAAACGCTTCACGGAAATCACCGTGTGTTGCGGATCAACTGACGCTTGCTCAAAGGCTTCCACTCCAACAACTTTATTCTCAGCCGCATAATGTACCACCGACGGCACCAACGCACGCTCTTTCTCATCAAGTAATACCTGAGCCTGTCCGCTACGCACCGTTGCCACTAAAGAATTTGTCGTCCCAAGGTCAATCCCTACCGCCAAGCGGTGTTGGTGTGGCGCTGCCGTTTGCCCTGGTTCTGCGATTTGAAGTAATGCCATTTTATTATCTCTCTATCATTTATTCCCCCCTTTGAAAAAGGGGGGCTAGGGGGGATTTTTACAAGATCGTTAAATCCCCCTCAATCCCCCTTTTTCAAAGGGGGAAGTGTAATACTTAATTCACCGCATACCCCATATCATCAGGCGTAAATGTCGCTTGATAATGGCGTTCGATCGGTTGTTTTTGTTTTGTTTCTAAATTTATCACTTGATTGCCGTTTAAATCTGCAATCTCCGCTTGCCAATTTTCGCTACGCAAGCCGTGGTAAAAGCTGGTAATATCAGCGGTTAATGCCCAGCCGATAAATTGTGAATAGTTTAAGCCAATACTTTCCCACTTCTGTTTTTTCGGGTGGAAGTAATGAACTAAACCAACTTTTTCGCCTAATCCACCGCCATTTACCGCAAAATAACCGCCAACGGCATCATCGGCAATCAATAAATGAAACGGTCTTTCGCCTGATTGTTCAAAGGTTTTACCAAAATTCCATTCAAATAAACCGCGTGGCAGTTTTTCATTACCCGAACCTAAAATGCGTAACCAGCCGTGATCGATTAAAATACCGCCCGTTTCATAAATCACTGCACCAAGTGGCGTACTTGTCGGCAACTGCATTCCCACTAATTCTACCCCTGCATTTTCTACATCTCTCGGCAGAATTTCATAATGGTTATTCGCTTGCTCGAACCAATCTTGCATAATTGTCCAAGCAGATTTTTGTTTATCGTTCAGTTCTTCAAGAGTTTTCATTTTATATCCTTAAAACTCAAACAACTTCTCTTCTACTCGCTCAATTTTTACTTTTTTAGTTTCAATGTCGCTTCTAAAAAATGATTAAAATCACTTCTGTAAATACGATCCTGCTTTATTCTAAATTTATCATATTCCTGTTCAGCTTTTAATTTTGCCATTTCGTGACTTATTTTTCCTTTATCTCGTAAAATCGGATAATTTGATAAAGTTAAGAAGCTATCTAAAAAAGTTTCCCATTCTGCCATTGATGTTAAAATTTGGCGAGTAGCTCTATTCTCTGCTAAATCTAAATAAGCTGAAACCAACTGTTCTAACTCTTTAATATGTTGCTCGCTTAAATAATTTTTAGCAATACTGACATCACTCTTTAAAATTTTTCCATCCGGTGCATTTTTCCAAGTTGTTAATCCCATATTTATAGCTTCTGCATCGGCTTGTGTATAAATCAACTCTGCAGCTGTTTTGCCTGTAATCGCCCAATGTAATTTATTTTGAACAGTGGAAAAAAAGCGTTTTGTATGGGCGGAAGATTTATCATAATCACTGGCTAGAGCATAAATATCGGTAATTTTCTCGTAAAATCGTCGCTCAGAAGCTCTAATTTCACGAATACGTTCAACAAGATTAGTAAAATAATCTAAACCAAACTGTTTACCTTGTTTCAAACGCTCATCATCAAGTACAAAACCTTTTAAAATAAATTCACGTAAAACTTGAGTTGCCCAAATTCGAAATTGTGTTGCTTCCCGACTGTTTACACGATATCCGACAGCAATAATTGCATCTAAATTATAAACATTCGTCAAGCGAGTAACTTGGCGATGACCTTCTTGTTGAACTATTTCCATTTTGGAAATGGTTGAAAATTGAACGAGTTCTCCTGTGCTATAGATATTATCTAAGTGTTTAGAAATAGCCGGAACATCAACACCAAACAACTCAGCCATACTTTTTTGAGAAAGCCAAAAAGTCTCATCTTGGTAAAAGACATTCACTTTTACTGATTCATCAGGTGTTGTATAGAATAATATATTCGCACTCGTTGGAATCTGTAAGTTAGACATGTTAATTCACTCGTCAAATAATCGGATATTTTAATTATGGCAAATTCGCCATAATTAAAACACAAACAACTTTTCTTCTACTCGCTCAACTTCTACCAATAATTTTTTAATAAAACGAAGTTTGTCGTTAATGGCCAGTGCGTCCGTCCATTGTTGAGCATTGAGAGCCTGTTCAAGTTGTTGCAAAATCGCTTTTTGCTGTTGCTCAATCTCTTGGGTGAAAGCGGTGAGATCCGCTTCGTTTTTTGTGGTTTCAATGCTTTCTAAGGTTTCACGCCATTCCATTTGTTGCATTAAAAACGCCATATCTCGGTTACTTTTTTGCTCAATATCTTGCTGTTCGCCCGTATGAATGGCGATGATCGCTTCGGCACGCAAAATCGGATCTTTGAGAATATGTAACGCATCATTAATTTCCGCCGATTTCTGCATTGCTAAACGTTGTTCTGTCGCAGAACTTGCCGCAAAATTATCGGGGTGAAGCGATTTCTGTAAGGCTAAATAACGCTCAGAGAGTTGAGCATTATCTACTTGGAATTGCACTGGCAGATCAAAAAGCGTAAATGGATTTGACATCAGAACCTCTTAGACGTTAAAACTTTCACCACAACCACATTCATTCTTCACATTTGGGTTGTTGTACTTAAATCCTTCGTTTAATCCTTCTTTGACAAAGTCTAATTCTGTACCACTTAGGTAAACAAGGCTTTTTTCATCGACGATAATTTTAACACCGTGTTGTTCAAAAACGTGATCATCTTCGTTTAATACATCAACAAATTCAAGGACATAAGCTAACCCTGAACAGCCAGATGTTTTAACACCCAGCCTTAAACCAATGCCTTTGCCACGGTTTTCAAGGAAGGTACGAACACGATCTGCTGCGGTTTCTGTTAGGGTAATACTCATTTTTTCTCCTTGTGAATATAGCTAATTTTAAAAAGATTTCATTCACCTGATACAATAAAACCTTTTTAAAATTAACAATAAACGAAAACGCAAGCGGTTAGATTTTGCAAATTTTTTGCAAAAACCAACCGCTTGTTAAAGATTACTTACCGTTTTTCTCTTTGTAATCTGCAATTGCCGCTTTGATTGCGTCTTCTGCAAGAATTGAGCAGTGTACTTTTACTGGTGGTAATTCAAGCTCTTCTGCGATGTCGCTGTTTTTGATTGCTTGAGCTTCATCTAATGATTTGCCTTTTACCCATTCAGTAATAAGTGAACTTGATGCAATCGCCGAACCACAACCGTAAGTTTTGAAACGCGCATCTTCAATGATACCTTGTTCGTTTACTTTGATTTGAAGTTGCATTACATCACCACACGCTGGTGCACCCACCATACCTGTACCGATGTCTGCTGCTTTTTTGTCGAATGAACCTACGTTGCGTGGGTTTTCATAGTGATCAATAACTTTATCGCTGTATGCCATTTTGTAATTCCTCTGTGTTAATTATTCCCCCCTTTGCAAAAGGGGAGCTAGGGGGGATTTTGCAAGATCTTTAAATCCCCCTCAATCCCCCTTTTTCAAAGGGGGAAGTTTCTATTAATGATGCGACCACTCAATTGAGTTTAAGTCGATACCTTCTTTGAACATATCCCAAAGTGGTGAAAGTTCACGTAATTTAGTTACTGCTTTTTTCACGATTTCGATAGTGTGATCGATCTCTTCTTCCGTTGTCCAACGACCGATTGAGAAACGGATTGAGCTGTGTGCTAATTCATCGTTTAAGCCTAATGCACGAAGTACATAAGATGGCTCTAAACTTGCAGATGTACACGCAGAACCTGAAGATACCGCAATGTCTTTTAATGACATCATCATTGACTCACCTTCAACGAAGTTAAAGCTGATGTTCAAGTTGCTATCTACACGTTTACCAGCTTCCATCGTACCGTTCACATACACTTCTTCCATATCTTTGAAACCGTTAAATAAACGGTCACGAAGTGCTTTGATGCGTGGCATTTCAGTTGCCATTTCTTCTTTTGCGATACGATATGCTTCGCCCATACCCACGATTTGGTGAACAGGTAATGTACCTGAACGCATACCACGCTCGTGACCACCGCCGTGAATGATCGCTTCTAAACGTACACGAGGCTTACGGCAAACATATAAACCGCCGATACCTTTTGGTCCGTAAAGTTTGTGGCTTGAGAAAGACATTAAATCTACGTTTAATGCTTGAACATCAACTGGGATTTTACCCACTGATTGCGTTGCATCAACGTGGAAAATGATTTTTTTCGCACGGCAGATTTTACCGATCTCTTCGATTGGTTGAATAACACCGATCTCATTGTTCACGTGCATTACAGAGACTAAAATGGTATCTGGACGAATTGCTGCTTCAAATTTTGCAATATCCACTAAACCGGTTGTTTCAGGCTCTAAATAGGTTACTTCAAAACCTTCACGTTCTAACTGACGGCAAGTATCTAATACAGCTTTGTGTTCAGTTTTAACGGTGATAATGTGTTTACCTTTGGTTTGGTAGAAATGTGCTGCACCTTTAATTGCAAGGTTATCTGATTCGGTTGCACCTGAAGTGAATACAATTTCACGTGCATCAGCACCGATTAAATCAGCGATTTGATTACGTGCAACATCAACCGCTTCTTCGGCTTCCCAACCAAATTTGTGAGAACGAGATGCAGGGTTTCCGAATACACCATCTTTTGTCATGTATTCCATCATTTTTTTTGCAACACGCTCATCAACTGGCGTGGTTGCTGCATAGTCCAAATAAATTGGTAATTTCATTGTTACTCCTAACGGTATAAAGAGAGTTTATAATCAGGTTAATGGTGATGATCGTGGCAGTGAGAACTCTCACAATCGTGATCGCTATTTTCTTCAACTAATTCGGCTAAAGTAATTGTGTGCAAATACTGCTCAATTTGGTTCTCTAAACGTTCCCACAGGGAATGGGTTAAACAACGACTATTTTTACTGCAATTCCCATTACCTTTACATTTAGATACATCAACACTTTCATTAACAGCAGCAATAATCATGCCGACATTAATTTCTTCTGTCGATTTTCCAAGTTGATAGCCCCCACCAGGACCACGCACACTATGAACAATCCCTTCACGGCGAAGCTGTGCAAAAAGTTGCTCTAAATAAGAAAGAGAAATCGCTTGGCGATCTGAAATATCCGCCAAACTCACTGGCATATCTTTGCCGTGTAACGCAATATCAAGAATTGCAGTTACTGCATAACGTCCTCGTGAAGTTAGTTTCATTCTTGAGCCTTATTAAGAATTAATAACATATTATTAATGATGAGAATTCTATATACCCTACTCTTTTAGTCAAGTTTTTAATAGGGTTATTTCAAAAGGTTTTACATATAGATTGAATAGTTTTAATTGCTAAAAACTATTCAAATTGCCTTTTAACGTACCGATAACTGAAAAATCATCGTCTCCACTTGATAGCTAAACGTAAATTTAGCATCCAGTTGGAAACCTACTTCTGTCGATTTAATTTCACTTGTTATTTGACAAGGTTCTGACTCTGCTGCTCTTGCTTTACTGATAAAATAGTCCAAAGCATCTTTTGCTTCAGCTTCAGTCGAATAAATCTGTGAAATTTCAGCGATACAATTACTATTATCAATAATGCTTCCCACATCAACACAACAGCAAGCCGCTGTTTCATTTGCTTTATCTACCATTTTAACCTCTATATTTTTGAAAAATTAAAACGTTTATATTGTACTCCCCTTATGCAGTAAGTTCAATTTATTGATAATCAAAGGCAAAAAAGTTCCTTTGCAACTGGTCGGAACTGTTAGATAAAAGATGAAATTTCATTGATTGAAGGTTATTAGCTCCGTAGAATCCACCTGATTTTTATTTTAACTATAACAAATAAAAGGATTACCAAATGACTAAATTTACTAAAACGATTATTGCATCGCTTTTCACTGTAACTGCTGCTGGCGCTTCAGCTGCTGCATTCCAATTAGCAGAAGTATCAACTTCTGGTTTAGGTATGGCTTATGCAGGTAATGCTGCTGTTGCAGATAACGCTTCAGTTGTAGCAACCAACCCAGCATTAATGACTAAATTTAAAAACACTGAAATCTCAGCAGGTGGTGTTTTTATTGATACCGATGTAAATGTATCTGGTACAGTAGGCTCTAGCCGTTCAGGTTCTTATATTGCCGTTGCTGATGCAACAGCTAGAAATATTATTCCAACCGCTATCGTTCCAAATCTTTATATTGTATCACCAATTAACGATCGTTTTGCCATTGGTGGGGGAATCAATGTGAACTATGGTTTGAAATCAGAGTATAACCCAACTTATAACGGCGGTTTCTTTGGTGGTAAAACAGATTTAACTGCTACAAACTTCAACTTCAGTGGAGCTTATGATGTTGGTTACGGCTTTAGCGTTGGTGCAGGTTTAAATGCTGTTTATTCTAAAGCTGAAGTTGTACGTTATTTAGGTGTTGGTAACAAAATGTTATCTGCTTTAACAGCAGGAACACCTTATGCAGCTCTAGGAACTATGCTCGGTAATATGCCAAACGATACGGTAGTATCTCGTTTAAAAGGCGATGAATTGAGTTTTGGTTGGAATGTAGGTATTAGCTACGATATTAATGAAAATAACCGCCTTGGTGTTGCTTATCATTCACCAGTTAATGTGAAATTTAAAGGTCAATATTCAAACGGCTTCCCTACAGCATTTAATACTTATTTAGCAAACCCTGCGATTGCAGCATTAGCACCAATCAGTGTTGCGACAGGCGGTCAAACAATTCCTGGTAACCTAACATTAAGATTACCAGCTTACTGGGAAATTTCAGGTTACCACAAATTAACTGATAAATTTGCAGTACAATATAGCTATAAACGTACTGAGTGGAGCAAATTTAAAAGCTTAGATGCTTATGGTAATGATGGTAAGCGTTTATTCCATAAACAAGAAAACTTTAATGATTCTTCTCGCATTGCGTTAGGTGTATCTTATGATGTTATTCCTGCATTAACGCTCAGAGCGGGTGTCGCTTATGATGAAAGTGCAAGCGTAACAAATCCATCAATTTCTATCCCAGATACAGATCGTACTTGGTATACACTTGGTGCAACTTATCGCTTCACACCGAATCTTTCGAGTGATTTAGGCTATGCATACTTACGCGGTAGCAAAAATACATTTAATGAAGAAGGAAGAGGACAATTTACTGTGACCTCTAAAGCTCATTTAGTTGGTTTAAATGTAAACTACAAATTCTAATTTCTATTTAGTCTAACTCTAAAGGCGTGTACACTAAGTGGCACGCCTTTTGTTTTAGGATAATCCTATGAAATTTCAGATCTTCTATCAATTTTATCATTCGCCAGTGGGGCAATTGCTTCTTATTGCAAATCAAACAGGTTTACTTGGCATTGAATTTGAACAAGAGCAACAAACACTTAACCTTCAACAATGGAAAAGTGCAGAACTGGCAAGCGGTGAAATTCAACAACTATTTTGCAAAACAGTGCAGGTATTAAACCGCTATTTTTCAGGGGAAAAAGTAGCGTTTTGTCAGTTGGATTTTTTAAACCCTCAGGGCACTGCTTTTCAGCAAGCAGTCTGGAAAATATTGCTTGAGATTCCTTATGGTAAAACAGTAAGCTACGGCGATATTGCCAAGCAGTTAAATAATCCTAACGCCGTTAGAGCCGTTGGCGGTGCAGTTGGACGAAATCCGATTTCAATTTTAATACCTTGCCATCGTGTGTTAGGTAAGACTCAAGCACTCACTGGTTTTGGTGGTGGGCTTCCTGCCAAACGCTATCTACTTGAATTAGAAGGTATTTCTTACCAAAATAAAGGCACTGAATTTGTAAACTCAAAACATAAAAAATGGACATCAATATGACAAAGCACAACTTAGCAACTCAACTTGTTCACGCAGGGCGAAAAAAACGTTACACCCAAGGTTCTGTAAATAGCGTTATTCAACGAGCCTCTTCCCTTGTATTTGACTCTGTTGCAGATAAAAAAGAAGCGACTAAAAACCGCTATAAAGGGGCTTTATTTTACGGCAGACGTGGTACGCTAACCCACTTTGCTCTACAAGATGCAATGTGCGAACTGGAAAATGGGGCAGGCTGCTACCTTTACCCTTGCGGTGCAGCGGCGGTTAGTAATGCGATTTTATCTTTTGTACAACAAAGCGATCACGTTCTAATGACTGGGGCAGCCTATGAACCAACGCAAGATTTTTGTCGTATCGTATTAAAGAAAATGGGCGTTTCAACCACTTTCTATGATCCATTAATTGCAGAAGGCATTGCAACGCTCATTCAGCCAAATACCAAAGTGCTTTTTCTTGAATCACCAAGTTCATTAACAATGGAAGTTCCTGATATTCCAGCGATTGTTCGTACGGCAAGAGCAATAAATCCTGAAATTGTGATTATGATTGATAATACTTGGTCTGCAGGTATTCTTTTCCCAGCCCTTGAACACGGCATTGATATTTCGATCCAAGCAGGGACAAAATACCTTGTGGGACATTCGGATACGATGATTGGTACTGCTGTTTCAAATGCTCGCTGCTGGGATCAGCTACGAGAGCACTCTTATTTAATGGGGCAAATGGTTGATGCGGATTCTGCTTATGTCACCGCTCGTGGCTTACGCACCTTGGGCATTCGCTTAAAACAACACGAAGAAAATAGTCTAATCGTTGCTCAATGGCTGGCTCAACGTCCTGAAGTAAAAGCAGTTTATCACCCCGCTCTGCCTAGCTGTCCAGGAAACGCATATTTTAAACGTGATTTTAAAGGTTCAAGCGGTCTGTTTTCTTTTGAACTTTGCAAAACCCTTTCCGATGATGAACTGGCGAATTTCCTTGACCATTTCGAGATATTCTCTATGGCATATTCTTGGGGTGGATTTGAGTCCTTAATCCTAGCGAATCAACCTAAAGAGATTGAACGAATTCGCCCAGCAATTGAACGCAAATTAACGGGTACGCTCATTCGTGTCCATATTGGCTTAGAAGATGTGGAAGATTTAATTTCGGATCTAGAGGCTGGGTTTAGCAGGCTTCATTTAGCATAAACATCCCTGGGTTCTGCCCCAAATACAAGCGGTCACATTCCAATAAAAATTTGCAAAATTTCCGCAAGAACTGGCCGCTTGTTCACATTACACCGCTACTTCTCTTTTGATAAAACTTATCATGCAAACGTTTGCCTTGCTCACTATCTTTGTGTAAAATTCGCCATCTTTTTTTATCTATATTATCCCAACTTATTGAGGTGTTTCCCATTATGTCTATTCTTTCTCGTTTCCAACTGGCTGAACGTGGTTCTAACGTTCGTCAAGAGGTTATCGCAGGTTTAACCACCTTTTTAGCGATGGTTTATTCGGTTATCGTTGTACCGAATATGTTGAGTGCTGCTGGCTTTCCAGCAGATTCTGTATTTATCGCAACCTGTTTAGTCGCAGGCTTAGGCTCAATTCTAATCGGCTTATGGGCGAACGCACCGATGGCGATTGGCTGTGCGATTTCACTCACTGCGTTTACCGCATTTAGCTTAGTGTTAGGTCAAGGTATCAGTATTCCTGTTGCATTAGGCGCGATTTTCTTAATGGGTGTGGTCTTTACCCTTGTTTCTGTCACCGGTATTCGTGCTTGGATTTTACGTAATCTTCCATCAAGCATTGCGCACGGTGCAGGTATCGGTATCGGTTTATTCCTATTATTAATTGCAGCAAACGGTGTAGGATTAGTGGTAAGTAACCAAGCGGGCTTACCAGTAAAAATGGGCGAATTTACATCATTCCCTGTGATGATGTCATTAATCGGCTTAGCAGCAATCATTGGTTTAGAACGCTTAAAAGTAAAAGGCTCTATCCTTTGGGTAATTATCGCGATTACAATTATCGGCTTAATCTTCGATCCGAATGTAAAATTTGGCGGTGAAGTGTTCAAATTACCAACCTTCGGCGAAAACTCTCAATTCTTAAATTTAGACATTATGGGCGCATTAAATACTGCGATTTTACCGGTGGTATTTGCGCTTGTTATGACCGCAATCTTTGATGCAACGGGTACGATTCGTGCCGTTGCAGGTCAAGCAAATTTATTAGACAAAGACGGACAAATCATCAATGGCGATAAAGCATTAACGTCTGACTCTTTAAGTAGCGTACTTTCTGGTTTATTTGGTACTGCACCAGCGGCGGTATATATTGAATCTGCGGCAGGAACAGCAGCAGGCGGTAAAACAGGTTTAACTGCGATTGTTGTCGGTGTGTTATTCCTATTTATGCTGTTCTTCCAACCATTAGCCTTCTTAGTACCGGGTTATGCAACCGCACCTGCGTTAATGTATGTCGGTTTATTAATGTTAAGCAATGTATCTAAATTAGATTTTGATGACTTTATCGGTGCAATGTCTGGTTTAGTGTGTGCGGTATTCATCGTCTTAACGGCAAATATCGTTACAGGTATTATGTTAGGCTTTGCAACGTTAGTGATTGGACGAGTTATCTCTGGTGAGTTTAACAAATTAAATGTCGGCACTATCGTTATTGCCGTTGCTCTTGTTGCATTCTATGCATTAGGCTACGCCATTTAATTCATCTTAAATGCGAAAAAGGCGAACATTGTTCGCCTTTTTTATCGAATAAAAATGAGAAAAAACGCTAACAAGCGGTCGCTTTCTTCATGTTTTTTACAAATTCCCCAAGTTCCGCTAACAACTTTTCTTGATTATCCAAATTCCGTTCAATGATTTTCACGATGGCGGAACCTGAAATAGCGCCATCTGCTCCCATTGCTAACGCCTGTTTAACCTGTTGCGGTTCGGCAATACCAAAGCCCTGTAAAATCGGTGCGGCATTCGCCTGCTTGAGTTGTACAATCAAATTATCAAGATTCACTGCGTGGCTTTGATTTTCCGCGCTGGTTACGCCCGCACGGGATACTAAATAGGTATAGCCTTCGGTTTTCGTTGCGATTTGTTTAATCGTGTCTGTATCAGCATTTGGCGGACAAATAAATACCAACTGAATCCCATATTTTTTCGCACTTTCAGAAAACTCATCGGAATAAGCAACTGGCACATCGGCGACTAACACCGCATCGACACCTGCTTGTTGGCAACGGGCAAAGAAAACGTCTGCCGTCGGCACGTAAATTAAGTTGGCACATAGCAACAACCCAATCGGTATGGTCGGATATTTTGCTCTCACTTTTGCCAATAGTTCAAAACAAGCATCGGTGCTGAAACCGCCGTCTAAGGCTCGTTTATTAGCAGCCTGAATCACAGGTCCGTCTAGTAACGGATCGGAAAACGGGAAACCTAATTCTAAGGCATCTGCACCGTTTTCAATCAAGGTTTCAATAATCTCAAAAGAACGATCAAAATCGGGATCACACAAGGTGACAAACGGTACAAATGCCCCTTCGTTTTTCGCTTTTAATTGCGGAAAAAGTGTGTCAAAACGGCTCATTGTGCACCCCCATTTAAAATTTTATCTACCGTGAAAATATCTTTATCACCCCTGCCCGACAAATTAACGACTAACAACTGCTCTTTGTCAGGATTTTGTCGAATTAATTTCAGCGCATAAGCCAAGGCGTGCGAAGATTCCAACGCAGGAATAATCCCTTCGTTACGGGCTAATAATTGGAAAGCATCGAGTGCCTCTTGGTCAGTAATCGACACATAGTCTGCACGACCAATCGCATTGAGATGTGCGTGTTGCGGACCAACGGAAGGGAAATCCAACCCTGCCGAAATCGAATAAGATTCTTCAATCTGCCCATCTTTATCTTGCATAATCGGGGATTTCATACCGAAATAGATGCCGACAGAACCGTGTTTTAACGGCGCTCCGTGTTCGCCCGTTTCAATTCCTTTGCCTGCGGGTTCCACGCCAATCAGCTTCACATTCTCTTCCGCAATAAAATCGCTAAACATACCAATCGCATTTGAACCGCCACCAACTGCCGCAATCACTGCATCTGGCAAACGCCCTTCTTTTTCTAAGATTTGACGTTTAGTTTCTTCACCAATCATTTTCTGAAACTCACGAACAATAGTTGGGAATGGGTGTGGTCCTGCGGCAGTTCCAAGCAAATAATGCGTGGTTTCATAGTTTGCCGCCCAATCCCGCATTGCTTCACAGCACGCATCTTTTAAGGAACACGAGCCTTTTTCGACTGGAATCACTTCCGCCCCCATTAAACGCATACGGAACACATTCGGCGATTGGCGTTCTACATCTTTCGCCCCCATATACACCACACAAGGCATATCCAACATAGCACAGGCAAGTGCCGTTGCTACACCATGTTGTCCTGCGCCTGTTTCTGCAATGATTCGGGTTTTGCCCATCCGTTTTGCCAATAAAATTTGTCCTAACACTTGGTTGGTTTTATGTGCACCACCGTGTAACAAATCTTCCCGTTTTAAATAGAGTTTGGTTTTCGAGCCTTTAGTCAAATTGCGACATAAGGTCAATGCCGTCGGACGACCTGCGTAGTTTTTGAGTAAGTCGGTAAATTCTTTTTGAAATTCAGGATCTTGCTGTGCTTCAACAAAGGCTTGCTCAAGCTGTTTCAACACTGGCACAAGAATTTCGGGTACATACATACCGCCAAATTCACCAAAGTAGGGATTAAGAAGTGTAGTCATATTGCTTCCTTGATAAATTCAAAATCAGTCAAAGTGATTGAAGTGTACTATTAAACTAGTACAAAAGAAAGCAAAATGTAAAATTTTTTACAGAACTGACCGCTTGTAACGATCACAAGCGGTTAGATTTGAAGGATTTTTTGCAAATAGGACTAACTTCTTGCCACAGACAATGGCGCAAAACTTTGTGCGACAGGCATCACTTCAATACGATTAATATTCACGTGCGGCGGTTGTTGATTGAGCCACAATACAATATCGGCAATATCTTCAGGCTTCACATATTGTACATTTTCATACAGTTTTGCCGCTTTTTCGTCATCACCTTTAAAACGCACATTCGAGAACTCTGTTCCACCGCATAAGCCAGGCTCAACATTGCTCACTCGAATTGCCGTTCCAGCTAAATCCGCTCGCAAGTTCAAACTAAACTGTTTCACAAAGGCTTTTGTACCACCATACACATTGCCACCAGGGTAAGCATAAGTGCCTGCAATCGAGCCTAAATTGATAATATGCCCAACATTGCGTTCAACCATTTCAGGCAGAATCAAGCGAGTAACTGTCACTAAGCCTTTGATATTGGTATCAATCATCTGATACCAATCGTTTAAATCGGTTTTATGCGCAGGTTCTAACCCCAACGCTAACCCCGCATTATTCACCAATAAATCGACTTGTTGCCAACCTTCAGGGCGATTGTTCAATGCCTGTGTAGTCTGTTCAACATCGCTGACATCAAACGCAAGCGGTAAGAAATGCTCACCGAATTCCGCTTTGAGTGCATTCAACCGTTCAATACGTCTGCCTGTGCCGATCACTTTATAGCCTGCTTGAATCAATTTTCGGCAAATGGCTAAACCAAAGCCTGCCGTTGCGCCTGTTACTAATGCTGTGTTCATATTTTCTCCTGTTTTTGTTATTTATAAAAAATCCATGGGTTTAGGGCGGACACATCGGTCCGCCCCTACCCTAAACTTCATCTATCACAAACTCAAACCAATCAATCACATCTTTTTCGCGGATACCGTTCGGAATGAGTACTCCTGCATTTTTCACCGAATTAGGATCTTGTGAAATCAGCGGATGCCAATCAAACAACGGCTTACCTTCATAAATCAGACGATAAGCACAAGTCTTTGGCAACCAGCCAAAATCAGGTAGGTTCTTTTTAGTGAGCTTAGTGCAATCTTTTTCGATTTTGAAACGCTCAGCGTAGTTAGTACAACGCCCTGTATTCACATCAAGCAAATTACAGGCAACAGAGGTGTAATACAGCCGTTCTCGCTTGCCTCTGCCCTGAATATATTTGCGGTAGCAACATTTACCGCAGCCGTCGCACAGGGCTTCCCACTCGGCTTCATTCATCTCAAGCAGTGTTTTGGTTTGCCAAAAAAGCGGTGTGATTTGAAGATTTTTTTGCAACATTAACGAATAACAACCGCTGTGCCGGTCGCAACCACAATAAACATTCCTTTGTCACCGCCCATCGATTGATATTCCATAGACACACCAACAACGGCATTTGCACCGACTTTTTTCGCTTCTTTTTCTAATTCTTCCAAGGCTTCTTTTCTCGCACTATTTAATTTGCTTTCATAAGCACCTGAACGTCCGCCAATTACATCAGTGATACTCGCTAAAAAATCACGGATAAAGTTTGCACCTGACACGACTTCACCAAAGACTAAACCTTTGTACTCAACGATTTGGTGATTTTCAATATTTGGAGTTGTGGTAATAATCATAATGTTCCTATTTCAATTGTTGTTTAAGGGATTGTAATGCAATCGCTCTATGGGAGATTTTTTTCTTCTCGACGGTTTCGAGTTCTGCAAAGGTGCAGTTTTTAGGCGGATAGAAAAATAGTGGATCGTAACCAAAACCGTTTGAACCACGCTCTTCTCGTAAAATTTGTCCGAAACATTCGCCTATGGCAATTTTCGGGGTAGGATCGGTCGGGTGTTGTAACATCACAATGCAACTGACAAATTTTGCCGTGTGATCTTCATCGGCAACATTTGCCATTTCAGCCAATAATTTTTGGCGATTGGCTTGATCGTTTCCTTCTTCACCTGCATAACGAGCAGAATAAAGCCCCGGCTCACCGCCCAGTGCTTCAACCGCTAAACCTGAATCATCGGCGATTGCGGGTAAACCTGTCATTTGTGACGCATAGCGAGCCTTAATCAATGCATTTTCTACAAAGGTTAAGCCTGTTTCTTCTGGACTTTGAATGCCAAATTCACTTTGGGCAATCACTTCAAAGCCAAATTTAGCTAACACATCTGCCATTTCTTTCACTTTGCCTTGGTTTCCTGTTGCAAGGACAATTTTGGTTTTGTTCACTATCTCTTTCCTCATATTGAAATTTCTGAAACTATATGTATCCACAAACATTTAATTTCTTCGTAGGGGCGGGGTTTATCCCCACCCGTAAGTTCTGATATTCGGGCGGGGATAAACCCCGCCCCTACATACATTTTCCTAAAATTAATATATTGGTTTAATACAAACTCGGGTCACTCTCATTCGGTCGGGTTTTAAAACGACGATGTAGCCACATATATTGGCTCTGAGCTTGCATAATCTCGTTTTCCACGACTTTATTCATCAAGGTGGCTGTATCTATATCATTTTCACACTGGCTAAAATCCACCGCAGAACTGATTTTGACGGTATAACCTGAAAAATCGTCGTTTCGCATTGGGGTGAACGGCACAACGATACTATTTGGGGCGGAACGTAATAACATTCTTGTTCCAGCCGTCGTGCAAGCCTCTTTCACCGCAAAAAACGGCACAAAGACGCTATTTTTGCGTCCGTAATCGTGATCGGGGGCATACCAGATAGTTTCTCCTGCCCGAAGTACTTTAATCATACCGCGTAAATCTTTGCGATCTAGCATGGCTTTGTTAGAGCGTACCCGTCCACGGAATTGAATCCAATCTAACAGCGGATTATCATTCGGGCGATACACGCCGATACCTTGATGATGAAGCCCGACAATTCTTGCCCCCAGTTCAAGGGTTAAAAAATGCACACCGACAAAAATAATCCCCGTGCCTTCAGGCTGATTTTTCAGATGTTCCAACCCTTCTATTTTTGACCATTTCAGAATGCGTTCATCTGACCAAAACCACGCTATCCCTGTTTCAATAATCGCCATGCCGACTGATTCGGCATTTTTAGCTAAAATTTCATCAATTTGACCAGCGGTATAATCCGGGAAGCAAAGTTCCAAATTCCGTTTGGCAATACGCATACGACGTTTACCAAAACCTAATCGGAGAAACAGTTTGCTTAAGCCTTTACCTATTTTCACTAAAATCGGATAAGGCAGTGCCAAGATCAGTTTAAAAATCCCCAATCCGAGCCATAATCCCCAATACTTTGGGTGTAAGAAGGCTCGTTGAAAAGGGGGAAGTTGTTTGTCTATCATTATGTTGTTTCCATTGATTTCACGGACAGGCGAATCCACTCCAGCGCAATTTCTCGATGCGCAATCAATAAATTATACACCGCATCTTCGCTCAATACGCCTCGTACCATTTCTGCAGGAATTTCCCCTCGCTCATCCGCATTATAATCGTCTTGCCACTCTTCAGCATAATAATTTTCTAATGTTTTAAGCTTTGGAAACATCGCTGTCCACTCTTGTTGAATTTGCTCCATTTTATTTATTAAGCTATTGGCGTCATTTAAAATTTGTTCCATTTCACTAATTTTGGTTAAACGTTCAACAGATAACATAGCCCCTCCTAAAATATCGTTGGAATTATAGTCAAAAACGATAAAAAAGTGTTAAGTAGATCAAGTTTTTGAGATTTGTTTTAATTTTGGGGTTGAAATTTTGGAGTGAAAGGCATACTTTGAAGTCATCCATTAATCGACCAATAAGGTCATAACAAAGAGGTAAATGCTATGACAATCAATATTTCAAGCAAACAAATGGAAGTAACTCCTGCAATCCGCGCACACATTGAGGAGCGTTTAGCTAAACTGAATAAATGGCAAACCCAATTAATTAACCCTCATTTTATTATTCATAAACTTCCTAATGGCTATGAAGTGGAAGCCTCCATTGGAACCCCTGTTGGCGACTTATTTGCAAAAGCACAAGATGATGATCTTTATAAAGCAATTAATGAAGTGGAAACCAAACTTGAAACACAATTAAATAAACAAAAACATAAAGGTGAAGCACGTCGAGCAGAAGACAGCATTAAAAAAGCGAATGAAGCATTGTAATATTCATTATTAATGACAACGGGGCAATTCAGCCCCGTTTATTTTTGCACAAATATCTGAAATCTTAACGCTTGTTTGACTAATCAGCCAAAAAAAGCGGCCCTAAATTACTTTTCGGAATCCCAAAATGTTCAGGATAAGTGACATCTACCAAATACAAGCCTTCTGCTTTCGCCGTAGGTGCGGCAAGGGTTCTGTCCCGTTGTTCCAGTAGCCATTTTATCCACTCTACGGGCTGTCTGCCCTGTCCAACTTCGATCAAACTGCCCACGATATTTCTTACCATATGATGTACAAAGGCATTGGCTTGAATATCGACAATAATATAGTCTTGTTGGCGACTCACTTGAAGATGATGAACGTTTCGCCAAGGCGTATGAGATTGGCATTGTGCAGCTCGAAATGAACTAAAATCATTTTCGCCTAACAAAAACTGCCCTGCTTGGTGCATTTTCTCGTGGTCAAGCGGGTGATAATAGTGCGAAACGCCTTTAGGCAAAATGGCTGAACGCAATTTATGGTTATAAATAATGTAGCGATAGCGGCGAGCCGTCGCACTAAAACGGGCATGAAAATCCTCGCTCACTTCAACTGCCCATTTCACCGCAATATCTGCTGGCAAATGGGTATTTGTGCCAAAGCACCAACTTTGTAACGGGCGATTCGCTTCGGTTTCAAAGTGAACAACCTGCCCTGTACCGTGTACGCCTGCATCTGTTCGCCCTGCACAAAATACCTCGCACGGTGTATTTGCAATTATGGATAAGGCTTCTTCGAGCTTCTGTTGTACCGAATCGACATTTTGCTGGCGTTGCCAACCAAAATAGTGACTGCCGTCATATTCAATCCCTAAGGCGATTTTCATTGCAAAAAATTCCCTTAATCTTACCGCTTATTTGCTAATTAACGATAAGAACTCTTTGCGAGTCTCTCTGTCTTGTAAAAACACACCGCCGAATGCAGATGTCATTGTTTGGCTATGGGTATCTTTCACCCCACGACATTTCACACAGAAATGGGTTGCTTTCACATAAACTGCCACATCTTCCGTTTCTAAAATGGTTTGAAATGCGGTTAAAATCTGTTCGGTAAAACGTTCTTGAACCTGTGGGCGTTGTGCAAAAAACTGCACAACACGGTTAATTTTTGATAATCCAATAACCCAATCTTTCGGGTAATACGCCACGGCGACTTTACCGTCAATTGTTACAAAGTGGTGTTCACAGGTGCTGGTTAAGGTAATATCGTCCACCAAAACCATTTCGCTCACTTTCATCTGGTTTTTGATTTTGGTGATTTTGGGGAAGGTTTCATAATCTAAGCCACTAAAGATTTCGTCCACATACATTTTCGCTAAACGGTGTGGCGTTTCTTCGAGGCTGTCATCACGCAAATCTAAGCCAAGAAGTTCTAATACGGAACGCATATGTTGCTGAATTTCACTACGACGAGAATCTTTATCTTTTTGATGGGCGACCGTCGGGGTTTCTATGCCTTTAGCAAGAAGGGCATCACGTACACTTTGTGCTTCTGGAGAGATGTTGCTCATGGGGTTTCCTCTAAAAATTTAAGCGAAAGATTCTACCAAATTACCTTAAAAATACAACGTAATCGGTAAAAATCGTGTAGAATCATTCGCAATTACATCAAAAAGAGAATAATAAAATATGTATTACCATTTTAATGCTCAACTTGTTTCCCCTGAACAACAAACTTTTATACAACAATTACTGGATTGCAAAGATTTTAGTCAATCCGACCGCTTGTTAGGTTCATCAAAAGGGCGTGGCACAACTTGGTTTCTCAATACCGAAAAAGAACTCGGTGTAAATAGCGTACTTCGCCATTATTATCGTGGTGGGCTGTTTGGTAAGTTCGTCAAAGATCACTATTTTTTTCAAGGCTATGAAAAAACACGAGCCATGCAAGAGTTCCGTTTACTCGCCCAACTCTCGCAATGGCAAATTCCAGTACCCCGCCCGATTGCAATTCGCGTAAAACGCCAATATTGTTTCTATCAAGCGGATATTTTGTTAGAAAAAATTGCAGATACCCAAGATCTAAGCCAATATCTACAAACAAAAAACTTAACGCCTGCACAATATCAGCAGATCGGGCAACTGATCCGTCAGCTACACGATCATCAAGTTCATCACTCAGATCTCAACATTCATAACATTTTGATCGACACCCAAGGCAAATTTTGGCTAATTGATTTTGATAAATGCCAAATTTCGCAGGGGAATGAATGGAAGCAAAGTAATTTAGATCGGCTATTGCGCTCTTTTAATAAAGAGAAAGGAAGATTGCAGATTCGCTTTGAACAAGCTGATTGGCAAGCACTCGTACAAGGCTATGACAGCTAAAAGAAAGAGTGAATCGCTCATCACGGTTCACCCTCTTATCATAGAATAAGAGTACTTTGTATCAGTATATTCAGTTTTAAGCAGAACAATCATTAGTTTTTTCTTTTTATTCCTTTTTTGCATAAAAAATTTCATTTTCTTAATTGACATAGCAATCTAGACGTCTAAAATAGCCAAAATTTTCATTTTTAATAACGTGTGGATAGATAGCTATGATTCAGCTGAAAAATATCAGCAAGCAGTTTGATGTTAAGGGCAAAAAAATTACTGCCCTTGATAATGTCAATCTTGAAGTACCCAAAGGCACAATTTATGGGGTTATTGGTGCTTCAGGTGCAGGTAAAAGTACATTAATTCGTTGCGTAAACCTATTAGAACGCCCAACGATTGGGCAAGTGATTGTAGATGGCAAAGATTTAACAACACTCTCAGAAAAAGAGTTAAATCTTGCTCGTCGTAAGATCAGTATGATCTTCCAGCATTTTAATTTGCTCTCTTCTCGCACTGTGTTTGAGAATGTGGCGTTATCGTTAGAATTAAACCATACGCCAAAAGAGCAGATTCATCAGAAAGTGAATGAATTACTTGAATTGGTCGGTTTATCGGACAAACATGATGTTTACCCAAGTAATCTTTCTGGCGGTCAGAAACAACGTGTGGCGATCGCTCGTGCGTTGGCGAACGATCCACAAGTATTACTCTGTGACGAAGCAACCAGTGCGTTAGATCCAGCGACAACACAATCGATCTTACAATTACTCAAAGATATTAATAAACGTTTAGGCTTAACGATCTTATTAATTACGCACGAAATGGAAGTGGTAAAACGCATTTGCGATCGTGTTGCAGTTATTGATAAAGGGCAATTAGTTGAAAGTGGTTCGGTCAGCGAAATTTTCTCTAATCCGAAAACGGAATTGGCACAACGTTTTATTCAATCCACTTTCCATATTGAATTACCGCAAGAGTATATGGATCAGCTTTCTCCAAACCAAACGCCAACCAGTAAGCCGATTATTAAATTTGAATTTACAGGGCGTTCTGTTGATGCACCGTTGCTTTCTCACGCATCAAAGAAATTTGGGATCGATTTTAGTATTTTAATGTCACAAATCGACTATGCGGGCGGTGTGAAATTTGGCTTTGTGATTGCCGAAGTAGAAGGTAATCACGATGCCATTTCAGAAGCGAGATTTTATTTGATTGATAATAATGTAAAAGTTGAGGTATTAGGCTATGTGGAATGATTTTATCAATGAACTCACACCGAAGATGTGGGAATTGGTGGCGATGTCCACATTAGAAACCTTATACATGGGCTTTGTGGCAACAGCTTTGGCTGTACTTGTGGGGATGCCGATTGGCTTTATTGCATTCTTAACAGGTAAAGGCGAAATTTTAGAGCATAAAGGATTACATCAAGTGCTTGATGTCATTATCAATATCGGTCGTTCTGTGCCGTTTATCATTTTGCTTGTCGTGTTATTGCCATTTACTCGTTTATTGGTGGGAACCACACTTGGAACAACAGCGGCGATTGTGCCATTAAGTGTTTCTGCGATTCCGTTTTTTGCTCGTTTAACCTCAAATGCACTTTTGGAAATCCCAAGCGGTTTGACGGAAGCGGCAAAATCTATGGGGGCAACAAATTGGCAAGTGGTTTCAAAATTCTATTTGCCTGAATCTTTACCTATTTTAATCAACGGCATTACGCTGACCCTTGTTGCCCTTATCGGCTACTCGGCAATGGCGGGCGCTGTTGGTGGCGGTGGCTTGGGGAACCTTGCTATCAGTTACGGTGAACATCGTAACATGGTCTATGTAAAATGGATCGCAACTATTATTATCGTGGCGATTGTCATGATTAGCCAAAAAATTGGCGATAATCTCGCAAAACGTTACGATCATCGTTAATTTTTAATTTGTAAACACAACTTTCTAGAGGACTTTCCTATGAATTTCAAAAAACTACTTGGACTAGCTCTTGTTTCTGCCCTTGCATTAACTGGCTGTAAAGAAGAAAAAGCGGCAACAACAGCACCAGCAGAGCCTGCAAAACCAGCTGCACCGTTAAAAGTGGGCGTGATGACAGGGCCTGAAGCGCAAATGACTGAAGTGGCAGTTAAAATTGCTAAAGAAAAATATGGCTTAGATGTGGAATTAGTTCAATTTACCGAATATACACAGCCAAATGCAGCGTTACATGCTAAAGATTTAGATGCAAACGCATTCCAAACCGTGCCTTATTTAGAGCAAGAGAGCAAAGATCGTGGCTATAAAATGGCAATTATTGGCAATACTTTCGTATGGCCAATCGCAGCATACTCTAAGAAAATCAAGAATATCTCTGAGTTAGCTGACGGCGCAACGATTGCGATTCCAAACAATGCAAGTAATACCGCGCGTGCGTTATTATTACTTCAAGCACACGGCGTGATTAAATTAAAAGATCCGAAAAACGTATTCTCAACAGAAAACGACATCATCGAGAACCCGAAAAACATCAAAATCAAACAAGTTGAAACATCATTGTTAACTCGTGCGTTAGACGATGTGGATTTGGCGATCATCAATAACACTTATGCAGGTCAAGCAGGCTTAAGCCCAGATAAAGACGGTGTTATCGTTGAGTCAAAAGATTCTCCGTATGTAAACTTAATCGTAAGTCGTGAAGACAACAAAGGCGACGAGCGTTTACAAACTTTCGTAAAAGCATTCCAAACGGAAGAAGTTTACCAAGAAGCGTTAAAATTATTTAACGGCGGCGTGGTAAAAGGCTGGTAATTAGAGAAGGCGGTTAGTGATAACCGCCTTTTTTATCGTTATAAGATATAACAAGGAGTTATTATGAATTTAAAAAAAGGGGCTGTCCTAGATAACGACTAAAAGCTCTATTTTAGGTTAAAATAACCAAATGAGAAAAAGTCGTCTAAGTCAGCATAAACAAAATAAACTCATTGAGCTGTTTGTGGCAGGTGTCACTGCTCGAACAGCGGCTGAGTTGGTAAATGTAAATAAAACGACAGCAGCCTATTACTTCTATCGTCTGCGATTGCTTATCTATCAAAACAGCCCACATATGGAGATGTTTGAAGGTGAAATTGAAGCCGATGAAAGCTATTTTGGCGGCACTCGCAAAGGTAAACGAGGTCGTGGAGCTGTGGGTAAAACCGCTGTATTCGGGCTTTTAAAGCGTGATGGTAAGGTGTATACCGTCGTTGTACCGAATACTCAATCTGCGACACTTTTACCGATTATTCGAGAAAAGGTGAAGCCTGACAGCATTGTTTACACCGATTTTTATCGAAGCTATGATGTTCTTGATGTGAGTGAGTTTAATCATTTTCGTATCAATCACAGTACTCATTTCGCAGAAAAACAAAATCATATAAACGGAATTGAGAATTTTTGGAACCAAGCTAAACGTCATTTACGCAAGTTTAACGGTATTCCCAAAGCACATTTTGAGTTGTATTTGAAGGAATGCGAATGGCGTTTTAATCACAGTAACTTAAAATCTCAAATTTCCATTCTAAAACAATTAGTTAAGGGCAGTCTAAGTTAGTTATCTAGGACAGCCCCTAAAAAAATTATTGAGTGCAACTGTTGTAGCAACTGTATTTGCTTTATCTGCTTGTGGAGATAAAGCTGAAAAAATCAAAGTTGGGGTGATGTCTGGCCCTGAACACCAAATTGCAGAGTTAGCCGCTAAAATTGCGAAAGAAAAATATAATCGTGACGTTGAGTTAGTCTCTTTTACTGATTACGGCTCGCCAAATGAAGCGGTTCATAAAGGGGATTTAGATGCGAACGCTTTCCAACATAAACCTTACTTAGATAAGGATTCTGCAGATAACGGCTTTAAGTTATCTATTGTGGGAAATACCTTTGTTTATCCGATTGCAGCTTATTCTAAAAAAATTAAATCTCTCGATGAACTCAAAGACGGTTCAAGTATTGCGATTCCAAATAACCCAACCAATTTAGGTCGTGCGTTGTTATTACTTGAAAAACAGGGCTTAATTAAATTGAAAGATTCTACGAATTTACTTTCAACTAAGTTAGATATTGTTGAAAACCCTCGTAATTTAGATATTCGTGAGGTAGATGGTGAATTGCTAACACGTGTATTAGATGATGTAGAATTTGCCATTATTAATAATACGTTTGCAGGGCAAATTGGGTTAAGTCCGGATAAAGATGGCTTATTCGTTGAATCTAAAGAATCGCCTTACGTGAATTTAATTGTGACTCGTCAAGGTAACGAAAATAACGAAGCGATTAAAGATTTTGTTAAATCTTATCAAACAGAAGAAGTCTATCAAGAAGCCTTAAAACTCTTCCAAGGCGGTGTAGTAAAAGGTTGGTAATTTACTTTTACTTCACTTTTAGTGACAATAACAAGCGGTGAGATTTTGTAAAAATTTTGCAAAAAAATCGCAAAATCAGACCGCTTGTCAGTGATTTTATTGATTAACAAAAAGAGAAACATGATGAATTTAAAAAAAGCATTTGGTTTAGCCGTTGTATCTGCATTGGTATTAGCTGGCTGTAACGAGAAAAAAGAAGTATTAAAAGTCGGTGTGATTTCAGGCCCAGAGCATGAAGTCATGGAAGTGGCAGTTAAAGTTGCTAAAGAGAAGTATAACCGTGATTTAGAGTTAGTGATTTTCACCGATTACGCAACTCCAAATGAAGCTTTAAACAAAGGCGATTTAGATGTCAATGCGTTCCAACACAAGCCGTATTTAGACAAACAAATCGCAGATAAAGGCTACAAATTAACGCCTGTCGGTAATACTTTCGTTTATCCGATTGCAGCTTACTCTAAAAAGATTAAGTCGATCGATGAACTTAAAGACGGCGATAAAATTGCAGTGCCAAATGACCCGACAAACTTAGGTCGTTCATTAATCTTGCTTGAAAAACAAGGTTTAATTAAGTTAAAAGACAATACTAACTTACTTTCAACCCGTGTAGATATTGTAGAAAACCCGAAAAATCTTGATATCCAAGAAGTTGAAGCGCCATTACTTCCACGTACCTTAGATGATGTGGCATTCTCTATTATCAACACGACTTATGCAGGTCAAATTGGTTTAACGCCAACGAAAGACGGCATTTTCGTTGAAGATAAAAACTCACCTTATGTAAATCTTATCGTGTCACGTGAAGACAATAAAGATAAAGAGATCGTGAAAGATTTTGTTAAAGCGTACCAATCTGAAGAAGTGTTTAATAAAGCGAACGAAGTGTTCAAAGGTGCGATGGTAAAAGGCTGGTAATTTAGCTTTAGGTTTAAAAGGCATAGTTGACAAAAATGGTTGTTTTTTTACAAACTATGCCTCTAATAAAAAAATTGTTGATTTTAATTATTTTTACAATTATTATCAACTCTTTTTATTTAAAAAAAATCCTTTATAAACATAATATTATACTTTTTCGTTAATCCGTTATGAACAGATAATTTTTATTTCAGTTCTTTAAATAATCCATCCAATTGATTCGTTGTTTTTTCTATATTTAAATGAGCATCTTCATCAAAGAAAAATAAATATTTCATATAGTATTTTAAACTAGCATAAGAGAAACTGCTAAAATTTATAAATTTTAGTTAGCTCCCTTTCTCATTTCGCAGTGCTACAATCTTGGTTTTGGCAAGGCTCTTGGTGCTATCGTTGTAGCTCCCTTTCTCATTTCGCAGTGCTACAATTCAATTAACGCTCTTGCCACCCCCTCATTAGTTGTAGCTCCCTTTCTCATTTCGCAGTGCTACAATCTGTTAAAGGTTGCACCGCTTGCCACATCTGTTGTAGCTCCCTTTCTCATTTCGCAGTGCTACAATAGCAAAACTATTCAATATCTACTTTACACGGTTGTAGCTCCCTTTCTCATTTCGCAGTGCTACAATGCTGGGTGGGTTGTCGATTGGGTACTTATTGTTGTAGCTCCCTTTCTCATTTCGCAGTGCTACAATTTGCCTTAATTTCGTTTAAGTAGAAAGCCCGTTGTAGCTCCCTTTCTCATTTCGCAGTGCTACAATTGCTTAGCTGTTCGGCTTGCTTAGCTTGCGGTTGTAGCTCCCTTTCTCATTTCGCAGTGCTACAATAGTAAAACTATTAAAATACCGCTTTACACGGTTGTAGCTCCCTTTCTCATTTCGCAGTGCTACAATCCCTATGCTCCAAAGCCTTATTCAGAAAGGGTTTGGAGCATTTTATTTATATAAAAAACAAGTGATTTTCTCTCAACAAGCGGTTGGTTTAGTAAAATTTTTTGCAAAAAACTGTGGTAAAAAATCATCCATAATTTATACCAAAGTGATATTTAGGTATAAATCTAGAAAAAATATTGTTCATTAAACAAGCGTTTAAACAGCGTTTTTGTTCAAAATAAAAGCAATTGAACTGTTATATAACTTTCAGTATCTCAATATTTTTTCATTAAAAAAGTAGCATTTGGTTTGCATTCACTTTTTTCTCTTGAACTTTCAACTCACCTAATAAAATCTGCATACTGGCAAACTGTTTTTCGGTAACTTCTAAGCAACGAATTGAGCCTTCTTCAGGTAGATGTTCACAAAGTCTTTTATGGTGCTTATCTAGTGCATCTCGACCTCGAACAATGCGGGCATAAACGGAAAGCTGTAACATTTGGTAGCCATCTTTTAATAAAAATTGACGAAACTGATTGGCGACTTTGCGTTTTGCCGCAGTAGTGACAGGTAAGTCAAAAAAGACGATCATTCGCATAAATTTTGCCTCACTCATAACGATGTTCCTCAAGCGGTAAGATTTCAGGAAGTTTTAACAACTCCGCATTTTTACTTACTAACGCATTCTGAAAGGACGCAATAGCTCTGTCTATGGTAGCTAATACACTAAACGTCTGTTGATTAATGCTCATTTGATAGTGCAATAAACGAATAAGCTGTTGTTTAGTCGCTGGAGTTAAGCCGTTATCGAGCCTATTTTCTTGCCACAATTGCCACACCATTAAATCGACCAAAGGGCGAAATGGTTCAATAAAATCATCCGCGAGATTAAAGGGATTTTGTTCATTATGATGAAACAATCCTAACGCTGGTAGCCAACCATATTGTACTAATGCCCTTGCCACTGCGGATCGTAATATCGTGTAAGCATAGTTCAGATGGGCGTTGATGTGGTTTTCTTGCCAACGGCGAAAATCCTTTCCAAATGCGGTTTGAAAATAGAGTTGTGCGGCTTGTGCCTCTATATTTTCTTTATCGCCCGATTTCACTTGTCCTGCCATTGCATACAATCTTTTTGCTTCTTTAGGGTGATGGGATTGGGTAAGCACAAAGGCTTGGTTACGGATTTTTTGTTGCACAATCCGTTGCCAAAGTTGCTTTTTCTGCGGTTGGCTTGCTTCAAGTTGTAGTTTAAGTGTTTTTAATTGGCGATGATATTGAGCGAAAGGTAACCACTGCCCACAAGGTAAAAATTGCTCATCACAACTAAGTAGTGTAATACCTTGTTGAGCGAAAGCCGAAAGTAGCGGAATTGTGATCACCGTTTCCCGACTTTCCACCACGACAATGGCAATATCTTCAAGGGGAACAGTAAACTCCTGTTCTTCTTGTTGGATTAACATCTGTTTACGTTTTAAGGATAATTTTCCGCCGTTACTGATTAAAATACTTCGCCAGCTCATAACCTTCCCCTTGAATTGAAAAAATCCCTGCTTTCATTGAAAACAGGGATTTGGATTAACGAACAGGTGGACGTTTTTTCATTGGACGACAAGGTCGAATATTTTTACCAAGTTCATCGACTTGGTATTTTTGAACAGAAATCGCTGTTTTGACTCCAATACCACGGTGTAATCCAGCTTTACCTTTTGAACTTTCCAAATCGTGTTCTCTAATTGTAATTGCCCCTGTCGCTCTATCTAGACTTGCATAATATCCAAAGAATTTTTCTTTCTTCGTTACCACTTCTACTAAATCATTCGGATATAACGCAAATTGGAAAATGGCATTTTCATCCATTTCTTCCCATTCAGCTTCATCTTTACCTTGAATTACTGCCCTATTCGGTAAAATTCCTTTTGCCACTTGCCAAGTATAAATCGGAACAAGGAAATATTTTCCTCCTTTAATAAAGACATCCACTCGCACCATTGAAGCATTATCGGCAACGCCATTTTCTTGGCGAACTAGCACGCCAGATTTTTGTACCTGCTCTACACGCACCGCTTTCACTTGTTGCCCACCCTTTTTATAGAACGGTTCAGCGAAGGCTTTTGCCGGATCATTATTAAAGGCTTCTAAACGTATTTTTAAAGCCTCATAAAGTTCTTTCTCACGCTCTCGATTGACCATATTTTCCAAATCTTTTAGCTTCAGCTGAGTGAGTGGTACACGAGAAACGCTTAATCCTTCAGCTAAACGCTTAGCAGATTTGATGGTTTCCATATGCCCTTGTCCCGTCATTTTGCGTGTTGGGGCACGTGAAACAAAGAGCGGTTGAATAAACTCGTGATTTGCTTGCTGTCGATCTGGTAAGGCGATAACGACATCTTCTGCCGGATTTTCGCTAAATACGCGAATTTCCACTTCTTGACGGAAGAATCTCCAAGGCTCAGGGAAATGGAAACGGATGATTTCTCCCGTTTCCTGATCGATTTTTTCGCCAGTAAACACATTCATCTCTTTATAACGCACATAATCGGTAATTTTCTTTTGTAATGCTCGAGTAGAACAAGCCACAACCACTGCATCAACGGCGTGATGGCGGTCATTATCTTCACGCACTTTTTGAATACCCCAACTTCTGCGAAGTAAGGCAGTAATTTGACCGTTTGAGGCAAATACTCGTTTTTTACCCTGTCCGACTAATTGCATATGGTCTTCAATAAAATTGCATAAGAAACGTGCTACATAGCGAGTATCGTTTAAGTTACGCTCTCTAAATCCTTCTTCATCAAGGTGTTTCGTTAAAATTCGTTGTTTTTTGCTATAAGGGAAACGGCTACCATTAACCAACGCCTGAAATAGTTTCCAACGCTCTGAGTTGTCTTTACCATTTAACCACTCATAAGGTGTTTGATTACCTTTGTTCTGATTTTCACTGGCAAGCACTAACACTTTATTATTAAAACTGTCATCCCAAGTACGAGAAAACGGCAATGCGTGATCAATTTCTACATAGCCTTTTTCAAGCAAGCGGTTTAAATCTAACTCTTTGCCTGAATATAAGCATTTGCCGTGCTGTTGCTCATAAAGACGCATTTTTAGAATATCTTTCGCTTTTGGCTCCCCCACAAAAGTAGGAAAAAATTCTTTAAATTTTTCTACCGCTCTTTGTCGCTCATTACGATTTTCTTCCTGACGCTTGGTAATATCTCGGCGTTCACTAAAAGATTTACCCACTTCTCGCCCCGTTTCAATATGAATACGAGCAGGCGAACCGTATAAACGAACTACACCGTTAATCACTTTTCGAGCTTGAGATAAGGTGCGTAGCACCACAGGATTACGAATGTCTTCTACGGGAATTTTTGGCAAGAAACGTAGTTCAAGTTGTTCTTTTTTGCCATAGTGATCGCCATAAACCTGTTTGCACGCCTCATCGTAACGCAAACCTTGCTCCATAAGCGGTAGGATTTTGGCTAAACTTTGCAAAGAGAGTTGAATAAATTTATCAAAACTCAGATTTTCTAATAGGGCATTTAATACCGCAGGCGGTAATTCACCACTGAGATATTGGCTAATCTCTTCATCGGTTTTATAGATCGAAAAAGCCGTACCGATTTTATCTAACAACTCCGGTTTGGTTTTTAAGCCCTCCCATTCGGTTTTCAACCCATTACTTTCTAAAGCTTTGCGAATGGCGTGCCAAGCCTTCATTTCCATTAAGGTTGCACTTTCCGCATTATCTTTGCCGTAACGAACCCCTTTAAAAATCGCTAAATCCGATAATTCCAGCAGTTTCCGTGCTTGAGCATAAGTAAATTTCGCTTTTTCAAAAGGTTGATTTATCAGTAATTGACGCTCTTCCGCCGTTAACCCACGATCTGAGCCGTTTTCTAAAATGCGTAAATTATTGAGCTTAGTCAGCCAAATAAAGTATTCCGCACTATAACTGTTTTTTGCTGCTTTATATTCGGTGGGTTCAAAGGTACATTTCCCTAGCATTTTTAAGATAGCCTCGCCGGATAATGCCGGCTTTTGCCACATTAATAATTCTGCAATGGCTTGCTCAAGGGATAGAGAAGTATAAGGATTGTTAAATTCACGTTGTTTTTGGAAAAGTAAACGAAGTTCTGCCAGTAAGTCATTACGATCAAAGGTATGGCTGTAAGCCCCTCGTTGATTGCGGATATGTCCTTCTTCCTGTTGGAATTTTTTAATCGCAATTTCAGCCGGGGTAGAAAATGCGTGCGTTTGTAATAACTGGCGGTTTTCACTCACTCCTTTTAACAATGCACCCAGTTCTTTATTGTCGGTTTTACTTTCGTTTTTACGCTGTGATAAATAGCCACGATGTTTTAACAAATGTAATAACACCGCCGCCCATTCTTTACGATTTAATAAGTGATTCAATCCCTTAACACGCAATTCCCAAGGATTATTCGGCAATGGCTTAACATCATCTGCTTGCAAAATCCCTTCTTGTTTTAATAAACGCTTGGCTTTAAGCAAACGAACGGCTCTACGTCTGACTAAACGTCGGCTACTTCTTGCTAAACGGCGAGCTAAAGCGAGAGAATCCCCTGTTTTAGGTACTTCCGCCCGCTCAAAGGTTCTTACACCCACATCAATTAACCGAATCGGGAGTTCATTTTGATCAATTTCAACCACTGCCCAACCAACAGAAGCGATACCTAAATCTAAACCGAGAATATAATTGAGAGCTTTCATTTGAATATCCTTTTTAGCAAAAATAACCATTCTTGCTATTTTTACCATAAATTGATGGGAAGGTTGACAATTTTTAGTCAAATTTGTAGAATCGTTCACATATTGTTGCACTGCGAAATGAGAAACGTTGCTACAATAAGGCTTTTCTGAAAAGAATTGACCGCAATGCTCTGCCCCTTGTAATTTCGGTTACAAGGGGCATCATTTTAGGGATAGTATTAGAAAGAAGAATTACTTATATCTCTGCACATCACTCTGCAAATCCAGCCCTTTCAACCACGCCATTTTTTCTTTGATCTGCTTTTCCATTCCACGTTCGGTTGGGAAGTAGAATTGAGTGTCTTTTAGTTCAGGAGGGAAGTAGTTTTCCCCTGCGGCGTAGGCGTTAGGCTCATCGTGAGCATAGCGGTATTCTTCGCCGTAACCTAAGGATTTCATTAAGTTAGTCGGTGCGTTACGCAGATGTTCAGGAACATCGTAATCTTTGCCTTCTTGGGCTAGGCGTTTGGCTTGTTTGAATGCGGTATAAACAGCATTACTTTTTGGGGCAACGGCAAGGTAAATTACCGCTTGGGCGATAGCCCGTTCGCCTTCGTAAGCTCCTACTCTAGTATAACAATCCCACGCAGCAAGGGCGACTTGCATTGCTCTTGGGTCAGCATTGCCCACATCTTCCGATGCTATTGCAAGTAGTCGGCGAGCGACATACAGTGGATCGCCTCCAGCGGTTAAAATACGAGCGTACCAGTACAATGCACCGTCAGGGGAAGATCCTCGGATGGATTTATGTAAGGCGGAAATCAGATCGTAATAGCGGTCGCCACCTTTGTCGAAACGGGCTTGGCGTTCGCCTAACACTTCGGTAAGTAAGGCTTTATCCAGTAATTTTCCTTGTGGCAATTGTTCTGCCATATCGCACATTAATTCAAGGCAGTTGAGAGAAAAACGCCCGTCGCCATTGACGTAGTCCGCCAGTAGTTGAAGCACATTATCTTGAATAATGAGTTTTTCATTGCCGAGTCCACGCTCTTTGTCTGCAATAGCATTTTGCAAAATTTTTAAAATATCGACCGCTTGTAATGGCTTGAGAATGTAAATTCTTGCCCGTGACAGCAAGGCGTTATTCAGTTCAAAGGACGGATTTTCGGTGGTTGCCCCAATAAAAATAATGGTACCGTCTTCAATGTGAGGTAAAAAGGCATCTTGTTGGCTTTTATTAAAACGGTGAACTTCATCAACAAAGAGTAAAGTACGTCTGCCGGATTGTCGGTTGAGTTTGGCTTTTTCGATGGCTTCTCGGATCTCTTTGATACCACTGGTGACGGCGGATAGGCGTTCAACTTCGGCATCCAGTTCGTTTGCGATAATTTCAGCAAGGGTGGTTTTACCTGTTCCTGGGGGCCCCCAGAAAATCATTGAGTGGCTATGCCCAGCTTCAATCGCTCGGCGTAGGGGCTTGCCTTCGCCGATCAGGTGTGATTGTCCGACATATTCAGCTAAAGTGCGAGGTCGCATTCTAGCTGAAAGAGGGCGAAAATCCGCAGAAAAATCGAAAGATAAGCTGTTCATTAGCGTAAATGCAGTCCTCGGCGTATGTGTCGCATCAGTAAGAAAATCCACGGCCATAAGATACCGCTTATGATCGCCCCGATAATTTCTTGGGTGTTAAATTCTGCACTATGTAGCACCAGTTCGATAAAGAAAATAAAGCAACGAATGAGTGCGATATATGCCATGACAAGTAAACTCTGTAACCATAACGAGAGATTACGCAAAATGAGATGATATTTGGCAACAAAATAAATCGCAATCGACAACACCAAAGCGTGAATGCCTAAAATTGAGCCTAAAATCAAATCCCAAACAATGCCCGCTAAAAAGGCTGTGCCGACACTAATTTTGTCAGGTAACGCTAATGCCCAATAAATAAGGACAAGTATAACCCAACTTGGACGTAATCCTTGTAAATCCACAGGCCAAGGCATAATCTCTAAAACAAAAGCGATGACAAAAATAAAGGTCAGAACTAAAAGTTGGAAAATTATATTCTCACGCATTACTCTGCTCCTTGTTCTGTACTGTGGTTAATATCGCTCTCTACTTCAGGCTGGCTAGCTGGGTTTTCAGTTTCATCCGTAGGATCGATATTTTCTTCTTTTGGCTCATCCCCATTTACTTGCGTTTTTTTACTGTTTTTTAAACGATCTAATGGGTTTAAGCTATTACGTCGTTCTTCAACGGCATCTCTCACATCTTGCGGAGATAAAGACTCAGACTTACGAATTTCTTCACTCGTTGGCCACAATAAAAGCAAGTAGCGTAAACGATCAAGGGAAGCAAGTGGGCGTGCTGTGGCTCTTGCAAAATGGTTTGAACCATCATTTTGTACGGTTTCAATCACCGCAACAGGATAGCCTTCGGGAAAACGTCCTCCTAATCCAGAAGTAACAAGCACATCTCCTTTGGCAATATCCACGGTTCTTGGTAAGTTATCTAAAATCAATTCATTGCTATGTCCATTACCATTGGCTATTGCTCGAACATCGTTACGCAAAATTTGTACAGGAATAGCATGAGTGACATCGGTTAAAAGCAATACTCGGCTACTTTTTTCCCCGACAGAAATGACTTGCCCCACGACACCTCGTTCATCAATCACGGGTTGCCCGACAAATGCACCATCACTTTGTCCTTGATTGATCACCACTTGTTGACGGTAAGCGTCCATTTCTGCTGTCAGCACTTCCGCTACTTTTTTATATTCATCTTGGCGTAAAGGGGAACTGAGTAATAAGCGCAAACGTTGATTTTCAACTTTCAATTGATCGAGTAATAACAGATCTGCATTTTTTTCTCGTAATTGATCTTTCAAAACACGATTTTCTAGTTGTAATTTTTGGCTATCTATAAAATTATTGCTGACACCATCCAATACAGTTCTTGGCGTGTTCGCAAAATAATAGAGACCACTTACCGCTGTTTCTAATACACTACGCATTTGAATCATGGCGCTACTTCTACCATCTAATAAAATTAAACTAATAGAAATAATCACTGCAAAAAATAGACGAACACCAATGGAAGGCGCTTTCGCAAAAATAGGTTTCATAATTTGATTAAAATTTAACTCATCTGTTTAAACGCAAAATGGACAATAGCGCTTGTTATTGTCCATTTTACCTTTTAATTCACCAATCTTGGTTAGTTATCGTCACTAAAAAGATCGCCACCATGCATATCGATCATTTCAAGTGCTTTACCACCACCACGTGCAACACAAGTGAGAGGATCTTCGGCAACAATAACAGGAACACCTGTTGCTTCAGAAAGCAATACATCAAGATTTTGTAATAATGCACCGCCACCGGTTAATACCATTCCGCGAGCAAAAATATCTGCAGCCAACTCTGGTGGACATTGTTCTAGAACACCTTTAACCGCTTCAACAATACCATTTAATGGTTGCTCAATCGCTTCTAAAACTTCTTTTGAACTTAATTCAAAGGTACGTGGTGCGCCTTCTGCTAAATTATGGCCATGAACTTCAATAGTACGAATTTCATCTTCATTTTGGATATACGCTGTTGCAATTTCTTTCTTGATACGTTCAGCTGTTGTTTCACCAATTGCTGATCCATAGTGACGACGAACATAAGCAATAATCGCTTCATCAAATTTATCACCACCAATACGTACAGAGGCTGAATGTACGATGCCATTTAATGAAAGCACTGCAACTTCTGTTGTACCACCACCAATATCAATCACCATTGAACCCGCAGCTTCTGCTACAGGTAAACCAGCACCAATTGCTGCTGCCATTGGTTCTTCAATTAAATAAACTTCACGTGCACCCGCACCAATTGCAGATTCTTTAATTGCCTTACGTTCTACTTGCGTCGCACCAGCAGGAACACAAACTAACACACGCGGGCTTGGGCGCATAAAATTGTTGCTATGTACTTGTTTTATGAAATGTTGCAACATTTTTTCTGTTACATAGAAGTCTGCAATTACACCATCTTTCATCGGACGAATTGCTAAGATACTTTTTGGAGTACGACCTAACATGGATTTTGCATTACTGCCCACAGCGGCAATACTTTTTAATGAACCTATACGATCCTGACGTACCGCAACGACTGAAGGTTCATCAAGTACAATTCCTTGTCCTTTAACATAAATTAAGGTGTTTGCAGTACCAAGGTCGATCGAAAGATCGTTAGAAAATAATCCAAGAAATTTTTTAAACATATAGGGAATCCATTGAAACAGAATATTATTTATAAAAAAGTGATATCTCTCATAGAGACAAAATTGGGCGTAAATATAGCAAAAAAGGCACCATACACCAAGGAATAATTTATTTTTTTGCAATATTTTATAAGGAAGTCACCGCTTGTACCCATTCTAATCAAAAAATAGCTTTATTTATGCTTATCATTAGAAATTTTTTACCCAACCATACAAATAAATGGTACATTTAACGCGTTTTCGCTTTGAAAAAACAACTTTATTTTAACCTCAACCCAACAGGAGTCTTTATGCTTATTGGTGTACCAAGAGAGCTGTTAGACGGTGAAACTCGAGTGGCGGCAACACCGAAAACCGTTGAACAGATCAAAAAACTTGGTTTTGAAATCATCATCGAAAAAGATGCTGGTTTTAAAGCTAGTTTTGAAGATAACGCATTTGCACAAGTAGGTGCGACGATTGGAAACGCAAAAGCGGTTTGGAATGCGGACATTATTTTTAAAGTCAATGCACCAACAGATGCGGAAATTGCGTTAATCAAGGAAGGGGCAACCCTTGTGAGCTTTATTTGGCCTGCGCAAAATCCTGAATTAATGCAAAAACTTTCTGCGAAGAAAATCAATGTGTTAGCGATGGATGCTGTACCACGTATTTCTCGTGCGCAAGCCCTAGATGCTTTAAGCTCTATGGCGAACATTGCTGGTTATCGTGCTGTTGTTGAAGCTGCTCACGAATTTGGCAGTTTCTTTACAGGTCAAATTACTGCAGCAGGTAAAGTACCACCAGCGAAAGTGCTTGTGATTGGTGCGGGTGTTGCAGGTTTAGCGGCAATCGGTGCGGCAAACAGCCTTGGTGCCATCGTGCGTGCTTTTGACTCTCGTCCTGAAGTAAAAGAGCAAGTAGAATCAATGGGTGCAAGTTTCCTTGAAATTGATTTCAAAGAAGAAGGTGGCAGCGGTGACGGCTATGCGAAAGTAATGTCGGAAGAATTTAACCGCCGTGCATTAGCACTCTATGCTGAACAAGCAAAAGAAGTGGATATTATTATTACCACCGCACTTATCCCGGGTAAACCAGCCCCACGCTTAATTACCAAAGAGATGGTTGCCACAATGAAACCAGGTTCGGTAATTGTGGATTTAGCAGCGGCAACGGGCGGTAACTGCGAATTAACCCAAGCAGGTAAAGTGGTTACCACAGAAAACCAAGTGAAAATTATCGGTTATACCGATTTACCAGGTCGTTTACCAACCCAATCTTCTCAACTTTACGGCACAAACTTAGTCAATCTCTTAAAATTACTTTGCAAAGAGAAAGATGGCAACATCAACATCGACTTTGAAGATGTGGTATTGCGTGGCGTGACCGTAATCCGTGATGGCGAAGTCACTTGGCCAGCGCCACCAATTCAGGTATCTGCACAACCACAACAAAAAGTGGCGGCAAAACCTACTGAGAAAAAAGAAGAAAAACCAGCCGACCCACGCATTAAGTATGGCTTATTAGCCTTAGCAGTGATCGCATTCTTGTGGTTAGCTTCTGTTGCACCTGCAACATTCTTATCTCACTTCACCGTTTTCGTTCTCTCTTGCGTAGTAGGTTACTATGTAGTTTGGAATGTTAGCCACGCATTACATACGCCATTAATGGCAGTAACCAATGCAATTTCAGGTATTATCATTGTCGGTGCATTACTACAAATCTCTCAAGGCAGTTTCTTTATCAGTATTCTTGCCTTTATTGCGATTTTAGTGGCGAGCATCAACATCTTCGGTGGCTTCAAAGTTACCCAAAGAATGTTAGCAATGTTTAGAAAGGGTTAAGGAGAAAGAGTATGTCTTTAGGTTTAGTACAAGCGGCATATATTGTCGCAGCCGTTCTCTTTATTATGAGCCTTGCAGGGCTTTCTAAACACGAAACGGCAAAAGCAGGTTGTTGGTATGGTATCGTGGGTATGACGATTGCACTAATCGCAACCATTTTTGGACCACAATCACAAGGTACAATTTGGATTTTAATCGCAATGGCAATCGGTGGTGCTATCGGTATTCGTCAAGCATTAAAAGTTGAAATGACCGAAATGCCTGAGCTTGTGGCAATTCTTCACAGCTTCGTAGGTTTAGCGGCGGTATTAGTCGGCTTTAACAGCTACGGTCTTGCACACGAAACAGATCCAGTGCTACAAAATATCCACAATGTTGAAGTATTCCTTGGTATCTTCATCGGTGCAGTCACTTTCACAGGTTCAGTGGTTGCTTTCGGTAAATTACGCGGCATTATCAATTCAAAAGCATTAATGTTGCCACACCGCCACAAATTAAACCTTGCGGCACTTGTGGTTTCTGCACTATTAATGGTTGCTTTCTTAAATAACCCAGAGAATATTTTCCCTGTATTAGTAATGACTGCAATTGCTTTAGCATTCGGTTGGCACTTAGTGGCTTCTATCGGCGGTGCGGATATGCCAGTGGTTGTTTCTATGCTTAACTCTTATTCAGGTTGGGCAGCAGCTGCAGCAGGCTTTATGTTAAGCAATGACTTGCTTATCGTCACAGGGGCATTAGTCGGTTCTTCAGGTGCAATCCTTTCTTACATTATGTGTAAAGCAATGAACCGCTCGTTCATCAGCGTTATCGCAGGTGGCTTTGGTAACGATGTTCAAGTCAGCTCTGATGAAGAACAAGGCGAACACCGTGAAACTACCGCAGAAGAAGTGGCAGAATTACTTAAAAATGCAAGCTCTGTGATCATCACCCCAGGATACGGTATGGCGGTGGCACAGGCACAATATCCTGTCGCTGAAATCACACAAAAATTACGTGACCGTGGCGTCAATGTTCGCTTTGGTATTCACCCAGTTGCAGGACGTTTACCAGGACATATGAACGTATTGCTTGCTGAAGCGAAAGTGCCTTACGACGTAGTATTAGAAATGGACGAAATCAACGATGATTTTGCTGATACTGATGTAGTGTTGGTTATCGGTGCAAACGACACGGTAAACCCAGCAGCAATGGACGATCCAAACAGTCCAATTGCAGGTATGCCTGTACTTGAAGTGTGGAAAGCACAAAATGTTATCGTGTTCAAACGCTCAATGGCTGTAGGTTATGCTGGCGTACAAAACCCACTATTCTTCAAAGAAAACACCCAAATGTTATTTGGTGATGCGAAAGAACGTGTAGACGATATTTTGAAAGCACTTTAATCTATCACGTAATAAGGCTCACCTTGGTGAGCCTTATTATTTATAGGCATAGTAGACAAAATGGTTGCTAATTTCGTAAAAACTATGCCTATATGACAAAGTGGTTGCTAATGAATATTTTTAATTATTCTTAGCAACTCTTTTTATTTAAAAAATCCTTTATAAACATAATCTTATGCCTTTTCGTTAATCCTGCATGATGCGATAATTTTTCCTTTAGTTGTCCAAATAAGTTTTCAAGTCTATTTGTCGTTTTTTCGATATTTAAATCGCCATACTTTTCATAGGTAAATAAATAATCCATATAACGTTTAAAACTATGATAAGCACTTCTTACATTCCGATGTTTATAAGGATAATAGCCCTTTTCATTCGGCTTATCTGACCGTTCTTCTAAAAATGCTTTATGTTTTAAATACCAATGATGTAATCGTAAATAGAAGTCTTTTTTAGAACTTTGCTTAAGTGTCAATGCAATAATTTTTAATTCTTTTCCTGCCATAGACTGATGCTTTTTTCGTAATGCCCTCATCACAATGGCTACCATATGAAAATGGCACATTTGCGTCGGTGTATTCAATAAATCTTTCAATATACCCCGTCTGCCATCACAGGTAATTGATTGAATTTTATAGCCTTTCATACGAAGTGAATTGAATGCTATTAAACATCTTTTTCCGTTTTGATGACACGATGGTAAACCACTTTTTTAGAAAGCGAATCTATCAAGACTAAAATACCAAATTCACGACCAAAGAAGGTGGTATCCGCAATAATATTCAAATAACGTGATAGTGGTGGATTTAATGCTGTTTTAGGGGCTTTTTCGAGATATCTTTGAATTGTTCTAATTGAACAATGATATTTTTCGGCAAGTTGTTTATAGGTTTGTTTTCCTATTGAATAATCATTCCAAATATTTATTGGATTTAATTTCTTTTTAAGGGTAAATGTTTTATTACAGGCATTGCATTTATAGCGTTGAATATTATTTCTTATACCATGTTTGCGAATGTCGCTACTGTGGCAAAAATGACATTTTTTGGGTTCATAATTCAAAAAAGTGGCTTAAAGCCCGTAATATAAGGCTTTAAGCCACTTTTTAGCAACCATTTTGTCTACTATGCCTATTTATAGTTAGATCTACTATGAGCTTTATTACAAAAGTTATTCTTTACTTTCTTTTGCTCTTTCCAAAATATTTTGGATTTCAAGCATAGTTTCTTGATCTTCAGCAAGTGCAATTTTCCGCATCTCTTCGTTTTTAAAGAGTTCTAATTTCGGATCGTACACTTCTGCCATTAATTTCACCCGATGACGATCTCGCTCAAAGTAATAATCGCAAATTTCATCCGCAACCTCTTCTTCAATGCCTAACATTTTTAATGCAGCACGTCCGCTACGCAAAGCAGAATCAAAGGTTTCTCGAACTTGCTTATCTGCCCCTGCTTTATAGAGTTCAAAGACATGAACACGGTCATAAGCACGTGCAATAATTTTAATATTTGGATTCATTGAACGAGCTAATTCGACAATATGTGTTGCTTGATCTTTATCATCTACTGCAACAATCAGTAATTCGGCTGTTTCAATACCTGCATTATGTAATATCTCTGGTCGAGTTGCATTTCCATAGTAGCTTTTAATACCATATTTTTTAGCTCCCTCTACTTGAGATTCATTCAAATCAATAATAGTCGGGTGGTAACCTGACATGGTTAATACGTGATTTACAATTTGTCCATAACGACCAATTCCCACCAGAATAACAGGATGCTGTTCTTCAATATGATCATCGGCTCGCTCTCCGACTTTATCTACTAAGCGTGGAGCGACAAATTTATTATGTAAAATGATCGTAATTGGTGCAAAAATCATTGAAAGTACGACAATCGCCGTTAGATTTGCTTGCTCTTCTAGTGAAATAACCCCTTGTGCCGTTGCTGCTGCATATAATACGAAGGCAAATTCTCCACCTTGCGCCATAATGACAGCTCTATCTGCCGCAACACTATTTGTACTTTTCATAAGTTTTGCAATCACAAAAATACAAAGCGATTTAACTACCATCATTGCAATCACAGCAGATAGAATTAGCGCCCAGTTTTCAAATACAACATTCAAGTCTAGCGCCATACCTACGCCGAGGAAGAATAGACCGAGCAATAATCCTCTAAATGGTTCAATGTCCGCTTCTAACTGATGACGAAAACTTGACTCAGAGAGTAAAACGCCTGCGACAAATGCGCCCATTGCGGTTGATAATCCACCTTCTTCCATTAATAACGCAGAGCCTAAAACAACAAAGAGTGCGGCTGCGGTCATTAATTCACGAATTTTAGTTTTCGCAAGTAAGCGGAAAAGTGGATTAAGCACCCAAATTCCGACAACGACTAATGCGGTAACGGATAATCCAGCAATCCCAATTTTTTGCCATACTGGTTGAGTATCTGCAATATGGTTTGGATCTGTTGGTGCTAAGAATGTGACAATCGCAAGTAACGGAACAATAATGAGATCTTCGAAAAGCAAGATCGACACCATTTTTTGCCCTCTTGGGGTGGCAATATCGCCACGTTCACTCAAGACTTGCATGACAATCGCTGTAGAAGTTAAAACAAATCCTGCTCCACCAACAAAGGATACTTGCCAAGAGTAGCCAAAACTCATTCCGACAAAGGTTAGCAAAATTGCACAAACAACCACTTGCATACTACCTAAACCGAAAATCTGACGGCGTAATCCCCATAAATGTGATGGTTTCATTTCCAAACCAATAATGAAAAGGAACATCACAACACCTAATTCAGCCACATGAATAATCGACTGTGGATCGGAAAATAGTTTTAAACCAAAAGGTCCAATGGCTAAGCCTGCGGCTAAATATCCTAGAACAGAGCCTAATCCTAAACGTTTAAAAATAGGAACGGCAATAATTGCAGCTCCTAAGAGTGTAACGACACTCACTAATTGACTAGCACCTTCTGCTGCCATATTTTTACCTCAAAAAATAATAGGATTCGCATCCTTGTGAATAGACAAAAAGCCAGAACAATCATTGACTGGCTTATCTCCGAGTTATTTAGATAAAACAAAATCTAGCGTTATGCTTAACGCTAGATTTTCTCATTAATGTTGTGCAATAGAACCAAATTTTCCAGCTTGAACATCACGCATTGCTTGGATAATCTCTGCTTCCGTATTCATTACAAATGGACCATAACCTACAATAGGCTCATTGATTGGCTCACCGCTCAAAATCAAGATTTTCGCATCGGCTAATGCCGTTAATTCGACATCTGCTCCACCAGAAGCAAAAGTAGCTAATTCACTACGTCCTACAACATCTTTACCATTCACCTTAATTTCACCATCTAAAACTAAGATGATAAGGTTGTGTGATTCAGGTACTGCAAATAAATTTGTTTTACCTGCATTTAAACGAACATCCCACATATTAATTGGCGTAAAAGTTGTTACTGAACCTTTTATGCCATTTAACTCGCCTGCAATTAATCTAGCATAACCAGCGTTATCTGCAAATTCCACAACTGGAATTTCTGCTGAGGTAATTGCTTGATATTTCGGCGTTGTCATTTTGTCTTTTGCTGGTAAATTAACCCAAAGTTGCACCATTTCAAACATTCCACCCTCTTTTGAGAATTTCTCAGAATGGAATTCTTGATGCATTAAACCTGAGCCTGCGGTCATCCATTGCACATCACCTGTACCAATAGTACCGCCACCACCATAAGAATCACTATGAGAAACTTCACCTTGATAAGCCACAGTAACTGTTTCAAAACCACGGTGAGGGTGTTCGCCTACACCACGTGGGCCATACTCACGATTTGGCTCAAAGTAACGTGGCGGATTATAATCCATAAGTAAGAATGGGCTTAAATTTTCACCTTTATCGTGGTAACCAAACATAGATTGAACTTCAAAACCATCCCCTACCCAATGTTTTGCTGGTGCACGACGAATATTCATTAATTTTTTCATGTTAACCTCACTATATGTTATTCATTTTTAAGTACGCAGAAATGCTGTTCTCTGCAAAAGTGAGCACATTATATTAATTCCATAAAATTAATAAATATTGATTTTATGAATATATAATTTACCAAAATGATATAATATTATGCTTTCAATTTTTCTGGTACCGATGGTGCAGGTAAACGTTTTAGTACGGTACCTTCTAAATTGATATTTCCAAAACGAGCATGACCGCTATTCCAATCAGATACGGCTTCTTCTAAGGCTTCTACACTATCAGCGACAAAGTTCCACCAAATCACTGTTGGATGTGGCAGTGGTTCTCCGCCAAGTAACATAATATGCGTACCTTCTTCCGCCCAAAGATCTAATTCACCCGTTGCATTTTGGCAATCAAATAACACTGCTAGCTCATCGGCTTGATAAGTCACGCCATTCACCTTGACTTCGCCTTTTAAGACCAAAATACCGTATTCAAAAGTAGGTACAGTTTCAATGTCAAAAGTTTGAGCTTGCTTAAATTGCATATCCACACCAACGAGTTTTTCCTCAAAATAGTGAATTAAACACCACCACAAAGTAGCACGTATTTATCTCTTGAATTGTCAAACCAAGTGCAACGTTTTTTTGAAGTAAACTTCATAAGGTGTTTTCCAACCTAAACATTTACGTGGTCGTAAATTCAGTTTATTGACCACCTGTTGAATATCAACTTCGCTCCACTGATTGATGTCTTGGTGCTTCGGAAAGTATTCACGAAGTAACCCATTTGTATTTTCATTCGTTCCCCGTGTCCACGGTTGATGCGGCTCGGGGAAGTAAAATTCTACACCCAGTGCTTCTGTTACCAAACGATGTTGGGCAAATTCTTTACCACGGTCTGGCGTAATTGACCGCAATATATGTGAATCCAGCAATTCAATCATGGCTTTTTGGACTGCTTCGGCTTTTTTGGCAGGAATTTTCTTCACCAACTCAAAACGACTTTTGCGTTCCGTCAGCGTCAGCAAACAAGCTCCACCCGCTTTACCCAGTACGGTATCGGCTTCCCAATGCCCAAAGCGACTGCGATTTTGCGCCGAAATGGGACGGTCGTTCAAATGGTTGGATATCTGAATTTTGCCACGTTTTTCATGATGATTTTTTGTATGCCGTGTTTTGCCTTTGTGGCGCAGTTTGCGACTGGCTTTGCGTTCGCCTATATCAAACAACCCTGAATAAATACCACGATAAATGGTTGAATAACTAATGGATAATTCAGATTTTTCCAATTTTAATCGTGCGCTGATTTGTTCGGGCGACCAGTTTTCTGTCAGAAACTTTTCTTGCACCAAATTGAAATATTCAGGCTGCTCTAATTTGCGCTGTGCTTTGCTGTTTTGACGATGCTTCAAATAGCTGTTTTGTGCGTTCGTTGCACTGTAGCTTTCTAGAGCGTGTCGTTTCAGCTCGCGAGAAATGGTGCTGGAGCTACGTCCCAGTGCTTTGGCAATTTCTGCTTGTTTTTTGCCCTGTGCGAGTAAAATCATTATCTTTTCTCGCTCGTTTATTGTAAGATGTCGGTAGGAAGTACTCATCATTTGGAAATGGTTTTTGTGTGGAAACAAAATTATATTCTAGTTGATGAGTACTTCTTTTTTTGTTGCACTTGGATTGTAAATTCAGCCTAATAAAAAAGATCCCGATTTTTGGAATACGCTATTTCAAAAATGAAACACCATTAGGGATTAAAGGTATCTCTTAAAGTAGGAATTGCGCTTTCCCATACTATTTCAGCCACTACCGCAGGGTAAAAATTCACATTCTGCTTTGTTAGCGCATAGACTAGGTCAAAGACAAGGGGTAAATGTGAAATAATCAATACATTTTGAGCGCCTTCTTCTCGTAAAAAATGCAAATAATCCATCACAACATCAGGATCTCCAGCTGGCGTAATTTCATCCCAAGTTTCTTGAATATTTGCAAAACTTTGCATAGAACCGACCGCTTGTATTCCCCTCAATACATTTTCCATCGTTTGTTGCGTTCTAAGGTAAGGGCTTACCAGAATCTTATCTAATTTAACCTGTTGATTATTAAATATATTCCCCAATTTCATCCCTTGTTCAAACGCCATTTGATGACCATTTTCCGTTAAGGGTCTTTCATTGTCAGTTTTTGCCTGAAAACTCGCTTCACCGTGACGCATTACCCAAATATTCATCGGTTATCTCCTATTCGTTATTTAAACTCAACATTTTTGAGCGTATAATGCACGGCGTTTTTTGTTGTTGCAAGCAACAGATAAAAGATTTCTATTTTTCACAATTTAAACAATGGAGTAATTGAATAATGTCTCGTAAACTCAGAAGAACCAAAATCGTTTGTACAATGGGTCCAGCAACAGATCGTGGCAATACGCTTGAAAAAATCATTGCAGCAGGTGCAAATATGGTTCGTATGAACTTCTCACACGGTGTGCCAGAAGATCATATTGGTCGTGCAGAAAAAGTGCGTGAAATTGCAAAACGTTTAGGCAAACACGTTGCAATTTTAGGTGACTTACAAGGTCCTAAAATCCGTGTTTCGACCTTTAAAGAAGGCAAAATTTTCTTAAATATCGGTGATAAATTTACATTAGATGCAGAATTACCAAAAGGTGAAGGTCACCAAGATGCGGTTGGTTTAGACTATAAAAACCTTCCAAACGATGTAGTTCCAGGTGATATTCTTTTATTAGATGATGGTAACGTTCAATTAAAAGTGCTTTCTATTGATGGAGCGAAAGTATTTACTGAAGTTATCGTGGGCGGTCCATTATCAAACAACAAAGGTATCAACAAATTAGGCGGTGGTTTATCTGCACCAGCCTTAACAGACAAAGATAAAGAAGACATCAAATTAGCTGCAAAAATCGGTGTGGATTACCTAGCGGTATCTTTCCCACAATCAAGTGCAGATTTAAACTATGCTCGTCAATTAGCAAAAGAAGCGGGCTTAGAGACCAAAATCGTGGCTAAAGTAGAACGTGCTGAAACAGTAGCTACTGAAGAAGCAATGAACGACATCATTTTAGGTGCAGACGTTATCATGGTTGCACGTGGTGACTTAGGTGTTGAAATCGGTGATGCTGCATTAGTTGGCGTACAGAAAAAACTTATCCGTCGTTCACGCAAATTGAACCGTGTTGTAATTACTGCAACACAAATGATGGAATCAATGATCAAAAAACCAATGCCAACCCGTGCAGAAGTAATGGACGTAGCAAACGCAGTATTAGATGGTACTGACGCAGTAATGCTTTCAGGTGAAACAGCAAACGGTGACTACCCTGTTGAAACAGTAAAATCAATGGCAGAAGTATGTTTAGGTGCTGAAACAATGCCAAGCATCAATGTTTCACGCCACCGTATGGAAGGTAAATTCGAAAGCATTGATGAAGCAACAGCAATGTCTGCAATGTACACTGCAAACCACTTAGAAGGCGTTTCTGCAATTATTGCATTAACAAACTCTGGTGAAACAGCAAAATTAATGAGCCGTATCAGCTCTGGTTTACCAATCTACGCACTTTCTCGTAATGAGCAAGCATTAAATCGCTGTGCATTATACCGTGGTGTGACACCAGTTCACTATGACCAAGACAGTCGCACTATTGAAGGTGCGAAAAAAGCCCTTGCACTATTAAAAGAACAAGGCTACTTAGTATCAGGTGACTTAGTGCTTTTAACTCACGGTGATGAGTTAAAAGAAGGTGGTACAAATACTTGCCGTATCTTACGTGTAGAATAATCTACTGAGACGATAAAAAATCCACGCAAATGCGTGGATTTTTTTATATACTTTCGACATTCATTTCCTATCGTTATTTTGTCTATGTTAGCCCTACTCCATGATTTAAAAATAGAAAACATAATTTCTGAGTTAAATTACCAATTTGCCAAAATGATTGATCGTCAGCAACAAGCTTACGATTACACACCGTTGCAACAAAATCTTGCGATTTTATTAAGTGCTTTAGTTTCAGATAGTGTGATGAAAGGTCATAGCTGTATTCGTTTAGATTCTACTTTGGCAAATAACCCTTTTGGCTTACAGAGCAAAAATTTAAGCCGTCCATTCTATCAAGAGATTTTGCAAAAAATTGAAGGAATCTCACCGCTTGAATGGCAACAAGTATTACAAAACCACGTCGCATTTAGCCATGATTCTGCACAGGTTGCCCCTTTGCTATTTCATAATCAACGCCTCTATTTTTATCGTTATTGGCAAGCCGAAAATCGTATCGCTTATTTGTTAAAACAAGCGGTCAGTTCTATGCCACAAAATGCAAATGTTGAATTGGACAAGCAGATTCTCGATCAATTTTTTACTCATCAAGAGAATATTGATTGGCAAAGAATTGCCGTTGCCACGGCTTTGAATAAAAATTTTAGCCTGATTTCAGGTGGGCCGGGAACAGGGAAAACCAGAACAGTGGCGATCTTGCTTGCCGCACTGCAACTTAAACAACTCAAACAGCAATTACCCCCATTAAAAATTGCGCTTGCAGCACCGACAGGAAAAGCCGCTGCACGTTTAAAGGAGTCGATTACGCAAAGCCTGCTTAATCTTGATTTACCCGCGCAGTTAAAAGCCAATATTCCAACACAAGCTTCTACCATTCACTCGCTGATTGGGATAAAACCGAATCAGGATTTACCCCTTTATCACGTGAATAATCCACTACATTTAGATCTGTTAGTGGTCGATGAAGCGTCCATGATCGATATTTTTGTGATGGAAAAGCTCTTTAATGCCCTGAAACCCGATACAAAAGTAGTGATGCTTGGAGATAAAGATCAGCTTGCCTCTGTGGAAGCGGGAAATTCGATGGGGGAATTAGGGGAACTCATTGAGCTTGGTTATAGCGCCGAACATTGTCAGTATCTTGAACAAGTGACAGGCTACACTCAATCACCCGAAAATCCGAAGGTTGCAACCATCTGTGATTCACTCTGTCACTTACGCCATAGCTATCGTTTCAATGCACATTCAGGTATAGGGCAGATTGCTAAACAGGTCAATGAACAACAAGCGGTCAGATCTTGGCAAATTTTTGCAAATCCAGAATATACCGATCTTAAGCTGTTTACTTACCCAAGCCCGACAGAGTTTGCTGAAAAATCCCAATGGATTCAGCACAGTGTCAATATGATCACGTCCAAAGCGGTTGAACTCTATAAAGACTATCTACAAAAAGCCAAGGCACGTACACGTTCTCCCGAAACGGTATCCGTCAGTGATATTTTTGACGCTTTTCAGAAAGTTCGCTTCCTATCCGCATTGCGCGTAAGTGAACTTGGCGTTGAGCAATTAAATCAACGTATTGCGGAAGCCTTACAACAAGCAGGTTATATCCACTTTAAACATAGCCGAGATAGCTACATTGGCAAACCTGTTCTCATCACGGAAAATGTGCCACATTTACATATCTTTAGTGGGGATATTGGCTTAATGTTGCCAGATGAATCAGGTACATTACGTATCTATTTTGAAACACAACAAAATGGGCAACATCTCGACATATTGCCGAGCCGTTTACCAGATCATGAACCGGCTTATATTATGACGGTACATAAATCCCAAGGTTCAGAGTTTGAGCATACGCTCTTAGTGATGCCACTCAACACTTCACCCGTATTAACCAAAGAACTCGTTTATACGGCAATTACTAGAGCCAAATCTCAATTCACGCTCTTTGGTGATGAAAAGACATGGAAGCAAGCGGTAAAAGCCAATATTCAACGCCAAAGTGGATTAAAAGAGATGTTACTTGCAGAATAATTTTAATGAATGAAAGAATTATGATTTAAGCCAAATTTTCTCAATGAAAAAGCGCATAGAATAACAAGCAGAATTTTTTATTATTGGGTGTGTTGTATGATCATCAATCAAAGTATAGGGAAATTACTGAAACAAAACTTTTCATCTGGATTAGTGGTTTTTTTAGTTGCGCTACCGCTCTGTTTAGGTATCGCTTTAGCATCAGGTGCGCCACCGCTTGCAGGTATTCTTTCTGGGATTGTCGGTGGAATCGTTATCGGTGCATTTAGTACATCACACATCAGTGTTTCAGGCCCAGCCGCTGGACTTGCTGCTATTGTTTTGGCAGCAATTACGGAACTGGGCTCTTTTGAACTCTTTCTCTGTGCAGGATTAATTGCAGGTGTTGTTCAGTTTATCCTTGGTTTTGTACGGGCAGGAAGTATTACAAACTATATTCCTGTGGCGGTGATTGAAGGTATGCTTGCTGGAATTGGGGTGCTTATTATCCTTAAGCAGTTGCCTTACGCTCTAGGAAGTAATGAGACATTATTAGCATTAATCGAAAGTAGCCAAGTTCATTTGGGTTCTTTACTTATCGCACTCATCTCTCTCGCCATTATGATTGGTTGGGATCACCACCCTAAACTCAAAAAAATAAAATTACTTCCATCAGCCCTTGTTGCTGTTATCGTTGGCATTTTATTAAATGACCTTTTTGTTTATTTTAATTTGCCTTTAGCTATTCCAAATTCACAGCTCGTTCAGCTACCAATTCCCCATTCTTTAGAAGAAGCAGAGAGCCTAATTCGTTGTCCGAATTTTTCAGGATTTACCAACAGTGTCGTTTGGGTAACTGGGATTACGATTGCGGTTGTCGCCTCCGTCGAGACTCTACTTTCCATTGAAGCTGCCGATCGTTTAGACGTACACCGTAGAATCACTGATAATAACCACGAATTACGAGTGCAAGGCTTTGCCAATATTCTAGCTTCTTGTATTGGGGCATTACCAATGACTTCCGTGATTGTGCGTTCATCCGCCAATGCAAGTGCAGGTGCAACCCATAAAATCTCTGCCGTTATTCACGGTATTTTATTGCTGATCTGTGTTATCTCTATTCCGACACTATTGAATCAAATTCCCCTTGCTACTTTAGCAGCAGTACTGATTTTAATTGGCTTTAAATTAACCCATCCAAAACATTACAAACATTTTTGGCACAAAGGCATTTATCAATTTATTCCCTTTGTTGCAACAATGGTTGCCGTTGTCTTTTTGGATTTATTAAAAGGGGTTGGGATTGGCTTAGTCATCAGTATTCTCTTTATTCTCCATGGTAATATGAAACGTGCTTACTATTTAAGCCGTGAAGAATTAAGCGAAGCCGATGAAATCGTTTTAGAATTAGGCGAAGAAGTCTCTTTCTTGAATAAAGCTGCAATTAAGAAAACCTTAAAGAACATTCAGCCGAACTCCAAAGTCACTATCAATGCAGAAAAAGCGTTATATATTGCGAGTGATGTTTTAGAACTACTTGAAGATTTCACCAATGTTTATGCCCAAGAAAATAATATTCAAGTGAAATTACGTGGTTTCAAATACGATTACGAACATCAAGAAGGTGTAGAACATACCCATATTCGAGTGGAACATCGAAGTCGTATTTAAATATTTCTCTATGAAATAGGGTAATTTTTATTTCTTAAGAAATTTTTAAGATTTATCGTGTCTAATAAGCAAAAAATTATAAAGAGGCTTATTTATGCAAACACGTTACCCTATTTCAATTATCACACTTCATTGGCTAATGGCTGTATTAGTCGTTATTGCCTATATTACTGGCGGAAATCCTGTTAGAAATGGCTTTGAAGGTGAAATTCACGCTGTAAGTGGATTACTTATTGCTCTATTACTACTTATCCGCTTACCTGTTCGTCTTTTCTTAAAGAAAAAAATCCCTGTTCATACGTTACCTCAATGGCAACACCTACTTGCCCAACTAGTGCAAGTGGCATTATATCTCTGCATGATTCTTATTCCTCTGACTGGCTTATTAGCGTTATCTGAGAAAACAGATAGCTATATCCTTTTTGGAATGAATCTCCCCCTCTTGGATATGTCATTTCTTGAAACAAGTGACATAGAAATCGGCGATCTTCATGAATTATTTGCTAATGCTTTCATTGGATTAGCAGGCGTTCACGCAGTAGCCGCATTAATTCACCACTTTGTGTTTAAAGACGGTGTATTAAAAAGTATGTCTCCACATTGATGTGGAAATCTTAACCCCTTAACTTATTTACTTGTGGGAGTTCTTTTATGAACAAAAAACTCAAATCTTTACTTGCTGTCTCTATCTTAGCTATCACAGTACCAGTATTGGCTAACTCCATTGAAACATCAATGAAACAGATGGATAAACAGATCTCTGTATTATCATCTGCAACAGATAGCGAAACATTTTTAAAACATACGCCAACCTTTATTGAAGCAGCAAAAGCATCTCAAAATGCTCGCCCAAAAGGTTTAAACGACCGTCAATTTAAAGATTATCAATCAGGACTTCAACAGGTTATTGATGTGGTAGGACAGGCAGAAACACTGGCAAAAGAAGGTAAGCTTGATGAAGCGAAATCGGTATTGAATCAGTTAGGTCCAATCAAAAAAGCGTACCATAAGAAGTATAAATAAAACCTCGTTGATTCTTTGAGAATAGCACCAGCCTTTAAACTGGTGCTTTCTTCATTATAACGGCTAATTAAGGTATTTTTTTGCTAATTGCGCTAAATAATATGCGGTCGGAAACAACACGGAATCATCTACTTTAAATTTTGGATGGTGAAGCGCATAAGGCCCGCCAGAACCGATCATAATAAATACGCCTGGAATATGTTTTTGATAGAAAGCAAAATCTTCACCGATAGGGCTTGCTTCAATCAGTTTAGCATTAAATCCACACTCTGTTGCTGTATCTAGTACAAAATCAATCCATTGTGCCGAGTTAATCACAGAAGGTGGACCTTCATGCCAAATTAGCCCAATCTCAACTTCAAATGTCTCTGCAATGCCTTGTACTATCGTTTTAAAACGTTGAGCAATTTTCTCTCTAACCTCTGAATTAAAAGTTCTTACTGTGCCTTCTAAATAAGCAGAATCTGGAATCACATTCCATGTTGAACCACTATGAATTTGGGTAATAGAAACTACTGCATTTTCTTGAGAAGCAATATTTCGACTAATAATAGACTGTATAGCACTAACAAGATGCGCTGAAATCACAATCGGATCTTTGCCATCATGTGGGCGAGCGGCATGAGCACCTTTTGCAGAGATTTTAACCTCAAAACGATCCACGCCCGCCGTTAATGCCCCCGCTTTGGTGCCTAAATCCCCAACAGCAAGTGTAGGATCATTATGAATGCCAAATATTAAATCAACATCCTCTAAAACGTTTGTATTTAGGACATCTACAGCCCCCAGGCCTGTTTCTTCCGCTGCTTGAAATAAAATTCTCACTGTTCCTTTTAAAGTTTCTTGTTGTTGCTTTAATAAAATAGCAGCTCCAAGTGCGGCAGAAAGATGAAAATCGTGGCCACAAGCATGCATCACTCCAGCATTTAAAGAGCTATACTCTACGCCACTCTCTTCTAAAATAGGTAATGCATCAATATCTGAACGTAGTGCCAACATTTTACCAGGTTGTCTCCCTTTAATTTCAGCAACTAGCCCCGTTTTTAAGGGTAAATCAAGTACTGTAATTTGATACTGTTCTAAAATTTCACGGATTTTAGCTGTGGTCTCAAACTCTTGATTAGATAATTCAGGATATTGATGACGCTCTCGACGAAATTGAGTGAGAAAATCAGCGAGAGATTGATGTTCGTGAATGATATTTTGAAAAAAAGACATAAAAACTCCTAAATTTTTTCACTATACGTTTGAATAAAATTAACCAAATTTATCGGGTGGAAAAACTGGCGAATATCACGAATAAAAGCCATGCTGAGTTCTTGATTTTGCAATGCTGTAACTAGTTTTTGTTCCAATTCATCTGAACTATATGGATTCATTGGACTACCTTTGGGATAATTAACTCGGCTTTCTAAACATTTTCCATCCATGAAACCAATTTCAATCTTGGCATACCGAGGAAATACTTTATCTTCGATATATTCTCGCGTTATTTTTTGCATCAGTTGAACAGTATCAGAATGAATTAGTTCGGTATTAAAGGCATCAAAACTTAATGACTCCTTGGCAAGGATTTTTGCCACAATATATTCGGCAGAAAAACGTCCTTGCAATGAAGTCTGAGGATATTTATAGATCAACGCACTATCCGCATTTGGATTTATCGTTACCTTGATGTACTGGATTTGCGCTAGATCTAATGTATGCGAAGATACTAAACTGTCAGTGGCATCAGCAATACTCGAAGCAGCGGAGCAATAACTATAATTTTTGAACCATAATTCGCTTATCTGCCATTTTTGTCCCCAATTAGATAAATCTAATATAGCCTCTGAATTTGCAAAAATAGTGAGGAATCCTACCGCTTGATCGAGGAAATCCCCCGTTACATTTAACCCCAATTTAAGCCACTCAATCGATTGAATAGCTTGTTGTGCCGCAATGCCTGCGTGTAATGCTTTCACAGAACTACCAAAGACTAAACGTAGCCCAGAGGCTTGTGTCGCAGCTAACATAAACGCTTGCTCTAAAAATGGGTACTGATGTAAATAACAAATTGCAGCGACAGAGGCTATTCCACCAAGGGTTGCCGTTGCATGCCATCCTTTCAAATAGAGCGTAGGATTCACTGCTTTACCTAAACACGCCATCACTTCCACACCAATAATATACGCAGTAAGAAAACGTCGGCTATCAATAAATTGATGCTGAGTTATATCAATACTGGCAAATAATGCCGATAGAATCACCGCCGAAGGATGTCCTCGAACGAGTTCATGCACATCATCATTGTCTAGCAGATGAGCTTGAAACCCATTGCATAATGCTGCTTGCTTACTTGTTACATATACTTTATGTCCAATTAGCCAGCTCGTTTGGATACCTTGTTCCTGAAGAATCGCTTTTTTCAGTTGCTCAATATCATGCTGATTTGTTGCAGGTAAACTTGAGGCAAAATAATCTATCACCCCATTTATTGCATAATCTAATACAACATCATCAACAATTAATGGCGTATCCATAATCAACTTACTAAACTGTTGGCTTTTCATAGACATTAAATATAAAACTCGACAGGATCTGAAAATTGACGAACAAAACGTTTAGTTAATTCATGTGTTGGATGATCAATCACGGATTTCGCAGCCCCTTGCTCTACAATACCGCCATTTGCCATAAAAATAACACGATCCGCCACATTTCTTGCAAACTCTAACTCATGGGTAACAATCACCATGGTAATTTTCTGTTTGGCTAATAGCTGTATGACTTGCAAAACCTCATTCACTCTTTCAGGGTCAAGTGCTGAGGTTGGCTCATCAAAAAGTAACACTTTCGGCTTAACTGCTAAAGCTCTCGCAATGGCAACTCGTTGCTGTTGTCCACCCGATAAAGTAACAGGATATTGATGAGCTTGAGGTAATAACCCCACTTGTTTTAATAAAGATAAGCCTAACTCTTTTGCTTGTTCTTTATCCATTCCTTGAGAAACAATCGGTCCTAATGTGATATTTTCTAAGGCTGTTTTATTTTTAAATAAATTATAGTGTTGGAATACCATGGCCGACTGATTTCTCAAGTCACTTTCTTGCTTATGGCTATATTTTTTTGTATCTAATGCAATTTCACCAATAGTAATTCTTCCTGAATTCGGTTTTTCTAATAAATTTAAACAACGTAATAAAGTAGATTTACCCGAGCCAGATGGACCGATAATGGCTACCACTTCCCCTTCGTTAATGGTTAAATCGATCTGATTTAATACCGTATTATTTCCAAAAGATTTAGTTAATTTTTCAATATTAATCATGAGATAATCCTTAACGTTTATACGGTTGAGATAACTTATTTTCTAATACTTTTTGAGCCCAAGAGTAAAGCACCACTACCGCCCAATAGATAATACCTACCGCCAAATAGGTTTCGAAAAAGCGATAAGACTCCACAGTTAATAATTTCCCTGCGGCAAGTAATTCAGGTACACCAACAAAGAAAGCAACAGAAGAATCTTTGAGTAAGGAAATAAACATATTCCCCGTACCAGGTAGTGCATTGACAAACGCCTGCGGTAAAATCACATGTTGATAAATTTTAAAGGTGCTTAGTCCCATTGCACTTCCCGCCTCTTTCTGCCCATGATCCACAGATTCTAAACCGGCTCTAAAAATTTCAGCTAAATAAGCGGAATATTTTAAGGTGAAACAAATAATAGCTGCGGTCATTGCTGGCATTTGTACTAAGGTAGGAATAATTTGAGGCGAACCATAATAGACAATAAAAAGCAACACGACGGAAGGCATACTGCGAAATAACGAAATATAAAGTGCCAATAATTGATCAATACCTTGAATTTTTTTAACACGAATTAACGCAATCACTAAGCCTAAAATGATCGCAAAAAAGATAGACACTATCGCAATCCACAATGTCGTTGGTAAATACACGATAATTTGAGGAAAAATTCCTAAAAAATAACCTAAGTCAAAATTCATAAAAACTCACAGACAAAAAGGATTAATGGTGGAGAGAATAAACAAGCGGTCGTTTTGATTCAAAAATTTGCAAAATTTTAGCCATAACGTACCGCTTGTTACTTATCTATTTAAGTTTATTTGGTAGGTTCTGAAATATCTTCACCATAATATTTCACTGCGAGTGCTTTAATGGTGCCATTTTCTTTTAATTTAGTGATTGCTTTATCAAACTGTTCTCTCAGTTGGTTACCTTTTTCATTCGGTAAAAATCCATAGCCGACCTCTTCAATAACTAATGGTTTTCCAACTAATTTAAAAGGTAAATTTCCACGTTTAATTTCCGCCAATAAAATAGGTTTGGAATTCACATAACCATCAACGCGTTTATACACTAAATCGTACATTGCCCCATCACGAGTTTCATAGGTTTTCACATTCACTTCATTGTTTGGAAAGTGTTTCTTCAAATTATTGATATGGTTAGAACCCAGCACACCCGAAATGGTTTTCCCATGTAAATCGGCATATTCGTTGATATTTTCATTATCTTTATGTGTCACAATTTGGCTACCGTAATAGCTATAAGGTTGAGTAAAACTATATTTTGCCTTACGGGCTTCTGTGATGGCGACCGCATTTGCGACGGTATCCAATCGACCTGATTCCAACTGCCCCATTAGTCCAGCAAATTCAGCAGTTGTCCATTCAACACGGTAGCCGAGCTCTTTGGCAATAGCTTCTGTGGTTTCCACATCAAAGCCAACTAATTTCCCATCTTGTTTAAAGCCATTTGGATAACTTTGCCCTGTACTGCCTACGCGTAGCACCTTTTCAGGTTGACTTGGAGCCACTTGGGTATTTTCACTTTTTTCACATCCTGCTAAGGCAAGCCCTGATAAAAGTAAGCTGGTAAGAATATATTTCTTAGACATAATGTTTTCCTTATTTAAAATAAAAATGTTGTGTTTACTGAGCTTTTCGTGTTTGCCACTGCTCAAAAAGCGTTGTATTAATCACTTTTCTAAAATAGATCGTTGTGTGATCATCGGTTAAATTTGCTCGCCCAATTTCGCTAAATCCCTGATTTATATAAAATTGAGATAACCATGGATGATTCTCTGCGGTGCCTAATGTAACAAAAGGTACTTTAAGTTGTTTTTTCAAAATCGCTTCTTCTAACCAAATCAGTAATTTCAATGCATAACCTTGCTTTTTGTAAGTAGGATTTGTGGCAAATAAACCGATATGAGGCACACCAAAAGGGCCAGGATTATTTCCCCACGGCAACCGTAGACTGACTGAGCTCACCAGCTTGCCCTCTACAAATAGCCCATACACCAAATTGCTCTCAAGATGGCGTCGAATATCCGACAAGGTCATATTTGAAGCAGCGAAATGAATACCTAATTCAACGACTGGCTTATATGCTGTATGCAACAACTGTTGATAAATTTCCTCTTCCTGTAAGGTAATTTCACGAAATTCCATATTTACTCCAACAGCCCTGAGGATTCGGCAAAATCAACTACTGCATCAACTTTCTCAATCGCAGAACCTAAATAATTATTGGGTTCTAACCAGTTTGCTAATTCATCAGCACTAATATGTTGAGCCAGCGTAGGATGAGTAACTAAAACATCGTAAAAAGGCTTATTTTGTTCAAAAGCTTGCATCGCTGTTTCATAAACAAGATGATGTGCGGTCTGTTTACCTAACTGTTTTCCTAACTCAAACATCACTTTTTCCGATAACAACAAGCCTTGTTGCAATACTAAATTTTTTTGCATCTGTGCTGTATTTACTTTTAAACCACGTAAAATCGCTAATGCAATTTGGAGTTGAGCTGAGAGATAAATATTTAATTCTGGTAAAGCAATCCACTCCGCTCGCCAGCTCATTGCATCACGCTCATGTTCTACTCGCATTGATTCATGAATGAGTGCAACACTTTTAAAGACTGGAGAGGTTAAACTTGCTAAACCTTCTAAAGCAGCTGGATTGCGTTTATGTGGCATGGTAGAAGAACCAATTTTGCCTTCGCTAAATGGTTCTTCAATTTCATTAATTTCTGTGCGCATGAGGTTATAAAACTCATTGCCAATTTTGCCTAAAGTGCCACTAATCAATGCGACAACTGAAGCATATTCAGAAAAACGATCCCTTGCAGATTGCCAACTAATTAATGGCGTATTTAATCCCAAAATATTCAAGGTGAGAGCTTCAACTTGTGGACCTTTATCACCAAAGGAAGCATAAGTCCCAATCGCACCATTAATATTTCCGACTAATACCCTTTCCTTTATCTCTTTTAAACGTGTTAAATGGCGAAGAAACTCATCTAACCAGACCGCTAATTTGAAGCCAAATGTGGTAGGTAATGCTTGCATACCATGCGTTCTCCCAACCATTGGCAAAGCACGATATTGTTTCGCTAGTTTCTTTAACTCTTGAGCTACCAAACGACTATCTCGCTCAATGATATGAAATGCCTCTTTAAGCTGTAATGCTGTTCCAGTATCTACAATATCTTGTGTCGTTGGGCCGTAATGAACAAATTCTCCAGCCTCACCGCATTGAGCTTGCAAAGTATTGATTGTCGCCATAAATGAATGCTTTAAGCGAGCAATTTCTTGAGAAATCGCCTCTAAATCGAATTGTGCAGGGTCGGCACGCTCTGCAATTTTCTGTGCAGCTTCTTTAGGAATTACCCCTAATTCTCCTTCTGCTTTTGCCAAGGCAATTTCAATTGCGACATGTTTTTTAAGACGATTTGTTTCTGACCAGACCTCACGCATTTCAGCCGTACCGAAATTATTGCCTAAGGTGAGAAAATCAATGATATGAGATGCCATGTTTCAACCTTTTCTAATGAACAACGGAATTTATGTTAGAAAAGATTGTGAAAGATAGGAAATAACTACTTCGTATCTAAAAGATGATTTAGCTATATAAAAACAAAAGGCAAATACTAGATACCTACTATTTGCCTTTATCAACGCTAGATTAGATTACTTCACAAAATCATCAAACGTCAGTTCGTAATTATCACCATCTCGGCTATAAGAAATATAGCGAGGGAATTTCTCCCCTTCGAATTTTTTCACTGTAATATATTTGTTATCGGTTTTAAAACGATAAGTAATTTCTTCATAGCTTTGACCTTTTACTTTTACCGTTTTAGTTGATTGATTTAGCACGACATTCTCTGTTGGATATAACTTCTTACCATTGGTAGTTTGAAAACTATTGGGTAGTTTGCCGTAATAACTTAACTGAAACGCCACAGAAAAGAGATCAAAAGTAGGCATAGTCATAGGTTCTTTTTTCAAAGGATCTTTTACTCGACCGTACTGAATCGTTTTTGAATCAATTTCCGCCATCGCATAGGTTTTACCGTTACGGGTATCTCGATAGCTCAACATATTAAATTGATTATTACGCTCTTGCCCTTTTGCAGTAAAAACAATGTTATATAAAGGCACATTGATTTTAGAGACAATCGAATAACTTTGCCCATTATTTTTAAAATGAACATAAGCAGGCATTAAATAATTTGAGCTATATTTGATGTTAAACTCTTCCGCCATGGCATTTGTAAAAAGACCGACAGAAGTGACCGCTAGTAATAACGCTTTTTTAAATAATTTCATTATTTTTCCTCTAATTTTGTTGTTTCAAACAGACGCAATATGGCATTGTTATCCCGTAATTGCTCCGCTGTTTCCACCTGCATTTTAGTTAAATGTGGTGAAAAATATTGAATAAAATCATACATATAATTACGTAAGAACATGCCACGCTTAAAGGCAATCTGTGTCATGCTCGATTGGAATAAATGGCTTGCATCAATCGCCACTAAATCCGAATCCTCTTTGGTATGTGCCATCGTTGCCATAATGCCTACGCCAAGTCCTAAACGTACATAGGTTTTAATCACATCAGCATCTGTGGCAGTAAACACAATATTTGGCAAAATACCCACTTTATTGAACGCATGGTCTAAATCAGAACGCCCTGTAAAACCAAAGGTGTACGTAATTAAATCGTATTTTCCAAGCTCTTCGACAGTTAATTTACGATTTTGTTTCGCAAATTCAACCAAAGGATGATCAGATTTAACAATCACTGAGCGATTCCACATATAACAAGGCAATAAAATCGCATTTTCAAATAGATATTGTGCTTCTGTCGTAATTGCTAAATCCACATCCCCTGCCATTAGTGCATCATAAATTTGGTTCGGAGAACCTTGATGAAGATGTAAACTGACTTCAGGATAGCGTTCTTTAAATTTTTCAATCACCGATGGCAACATATATCTCGCTTGAGTATTTGTCGTAGCAATACGCAATACCCCTTTATTCGGACGGGTTTGCTCTTCTGCAACAGACTTAATACTCTGTGCTTTCACTAACAATTCACGAGCGATGGCGACAATTTTTTCACCAGCAGGCGTTAAACCTCGAATATGTTTACCATTACGCTCAAAAATATTAATTCCCAACTCACTTTCTAATAAACGCACTTGTTTACTGATACCTGGCTGAGAGGTATAAAGCACCTCCGCAGCTTCTGTAATGTTCATATTTTGATTAACGATTTCAACAATATAACGAAGTTGTTGTAATTTCATGATGCTCTTCCTGTTTGCAAAATTTTGATTAAATCTGACCGCTTGCAATCGCAATTAATTGTTTGATATCCGTAATTTCATAGGTCGGTTTGATCTCTGTTGTATTATTTTCTCCAGTATGATTAAACCAGCAAGAATCAATACCTACACCATTTGCCCCTAGAATATCTGAAGAAAGCGTGTCACCCACCATTAAAATTTGGGATTTATCTATATCTCCAATCTGTTCAAAAGCATATTCAAAGATTTTAGCGTTCGGTTTAGCCACGCCAACCACTTCAGATACGACAACCATTTCAAAAAACTTCGTGGTTCCTGTATTTTCCAAACGCTTTTGTTGAAGAGCCTCTAAGCCATTGGTGATAATGCCCATTTTGACTTTACCATATAACGCATTCAGCATTTCCACCACATTGGGAAGCGGTTTACTGACAATCGCCATTTCTGCCATTAACTCTTTGTTTAAAGCTAACGGATCTTTACCTGTTTGTTCTGCCAATTTTGCGAAACGTGTTGTTTGTAACTCCTGAATCGTGATCTCTTTATTTTGATAAGCTACCCATAATGGCTTGTTTATCGCTTGAAAGGCATCATAATCTGCTTCACTAAATTCAATACCATAACGAGCCAACATCGCTTTAAGCCCTAAATATGAATTAAATGAAAATAATGTTTCATCGGCATCAAATAAAATCCATTGATACTTCATTGCTTCCTCATTGTATATATAACTTTTTTTCGAAATTCTACTCTATGTTCTAATTTTTGGATATAAAAAAGCGAGGGCAATATGTCACTGCCCTCGCTTATTTTGGATTAATTAAGATTCTGAACGAATTTCAGCGGTAATCCATTCGACAAAATGTTGTACTTTTTCAACCTCAGCCATTTGTGGTGGATAGACAACATAAAAGGATTTTTCATCATTTAGTCCCGTTGAAAATGGCTCAACTAAGTTACCTTGATCTAATTCATGTTGAGCGATAGTTTTATTGGCAATCGCAACACCTTGTTGATGCATCGCCGCTTGTAACGCCATAAAGGTGTGGCTAAACATAGAGCCAGTTTCTTCTACATCGATTTTATCCGTTAAGCCGAAATGCTCAATTGTTCGTTTCCACTTATTACGGCTGAATACGTGTAATAAGGTTTTGCCGACTAAATCTTCCGGTTTCTTCAATGGATTCTCTTCTAAAAATTTTGGAGAAGCGAGTAGCACTAATGGCGCTTCCGTTAAACGAATAAACTCCACATTTTCCCATTTGCCCGAACCATAATAGATCGCTACATCAATCTCTTTACCAAGCTGGCCTTCATCTTGATCTACGCCTTTAATTCGCACTTCAACATCAGGGAACTTCTCATGGAAATCATTTAAACGCGGAACAAGCCAATGCATACCAAAGGTTTGCGGTACGCTAATCGTCAGAATTTGACGCTTATTTTTAGAGCGGATTTTATCTGTCGCCTTTGCAATTTGCTCTAAAAGCGGTCGGATTTCATCAAAATATTGCAAACCCAACTCTGTCAGCTCTAACAATCGGTTACGGCGATGGAATAACTGAATGTCGAGAAAATCTTCCAAGAGTTTTATTTGATGACTCACCGCCGCTTGTGTGACAAACAGCTCCTCCGCAGCCTTTGTAAAATTCAAATGACGAGCTGCTGATTCAAATGCTTTGAGTGCATTAAGTGGGGGTAATTTTTTGTTATTCATAATATGTTTATTACGTTAATTGGCTTTCGCTATCCATTATTTTTTTTGATAAATAAAATTAAAAAATCTCGTTTGTTTAACTGGTCGAACATCTTTAGAATTCATTCCGTACTTAGATGGATAGTGATAGCTGTCTTTAGCTATTTTTGAATTTTAAGTATGATGTTGTGTTTGCATATTGGTCTAGGTAACTAGACTAGAGTAACAAAAGTTACTCATTTCACTTCCTGTATATTTTGAACCCTTTTTGGTTTAGCTACCGCCCACTTTGGGCGGTTTTTTTATGTCTAAAACCTTCCATATTCTAACAGAATCTACAAATATCGCTACAAAAAGCGAATTTTTATTCAGATTTTCTTATTTTTTTGATTCTAACTTGTTCATTTTGTTCTAGAATAGTGTAAATTTATTTTTCTAAACTTATGAAAAAAGGACACAACAGCATGACAACAAAAAATATTGATTGGCAAAATCTTGGTTTCTCTTATATCAAAACTGATTTCCGCTTTATTGCCCGTTGGAAAGACGGTCAATGGAATGAAGGTGAATTGACGACTGACAACACACTTCATATTCATGAAGGTTCAACAGCCTTACATTACGGTCAACAATGCTTTGAAGGTTTAAAAGCATACCGTTGCAAAGACGGTTCAATTAACTTATTCCGCCCAGATCAAAATGCAAAACGCATGCAAGTAACGTGTAATCGCTTACTCATGCCACAAGTGCCTGTTGATATGTTTATTCGTGCTTGTAAAGAAGTGGTTAAAGCAAACCAAGAATGGCTTGCACCTTATGGTACAGGTGCAACACTTTATTTGCGTCCATTTGTGATTGGTGTCGGTGAAAACATTGGCGTACGTGCCGCACCAGAATATATTTTCTCTGTATTCTGCGTGCCTGTTGGCGCTTATTTCAAAGGTGGCTTAGCCCCTGCAAACTTCCTTGTATCTGACTACGACCGTGCAGCACCTAATGGTACAGGTGGCGTAAAAGTGGGTGGCAACTATGCTGCAAGTTTATTACCCCATGAATTAGCCGTTGAGCGTAAATTTGCGGATGCAATCTACCTTGATCCAAAAACTCATACCAAAATTGAAGAAGTGGGTGCGGCGAACTTCTTTGGTATTACCAAAGACAATAAATTTATCACGCCTGCATCACCGTCTATTTTACCGAGTATCACCAAATATTCGTTACTACACTTAGCAAAAGCACGTTTAGGAATGGAAGCCATTGAAGGTGATGTTTATATTGATCAACTTGATCAATTCGCTGAAGCGGGTGCCTGTGGTACAGCAGCTGTGATTACCCCTATCGGTGGAATTCAAAATGGCGACAATTTCCATGTGTTCTATTCAGAAAAAGAAGTTGGCCCAGTAACCAAACGCTTATATGCTGAATTAACGGGGATTCAATTTGGTGATGTAGAAGCCCCTGAAGGCTGGATTGTTAAAGTCGAATAACCATCATCATACAAGCGGTGACTTTTCACATAAATTTTGCAAATGTTTATGGAAATCTGACCGCTTGTTCACACTAGGAGAAAAACTATGATTCAACGTTTTCAAGTTGGTAAACGCCTATCTGAAATGGCTGTTTATAATGGAGTGGCTTATCTTGCAGGACAAGTTGCTGAAGATGACGCGCTTGATATGTATGGGCAAGCCAAACAAGTTTTAGCAAGTATTGATAAATTACTTGCAGAAGCAGGTTCCGATAAAAGTCGCATTCTCATGGCACAAGTTTTTGTAGCCAATATGATTGAATTTGATGAATTTAATCGAGCTTGGGATGAATGGGTTTCTGAAGGTAATGCCCCACCAAGAGCCTCTATTGAAGCCAAATTAGCCAATCCAAATTGGAAAATTGAAATTGTGGTGAAAGCCGCGGTTTAATCCTTTAAAAGATAAACAGCTTGCTGAAAGCTAAAATTAGCTATATGACGCTCACTGATTTGGTGAGTGTCATAAAAGCCATTCTGCTCATAAAATCTTCTTGCTTGATGATTTTGACATACCACCTCAAGATAAACCGATTTTCCCTTAAGCTGCGCTAACGCAAATTGAATCAACGCTTTTCCAATGCCTTGACCTTGAAAACTCGGTAATACATTAATGACATAAATTTCAGCTTCTGCATATTCCTTACGCCCATGACCAAAAGTGAGCATCCCGACGATTTTTTCGTCTTGCTCTGCTAGCCAACACTCTGCCTGACTATTTAGCATAGATGCTAAGCCTGCCAACCACTTTTGATCTTCAAGGTTATCCAGAAATGTTTGAGGAAAAATCCCTTGGTAAGTCGATTTCCAAACTTGCGTTAATAATTGGCTAAGCTCCTCAAAATCCTCTTTTGTCACTCGTCTAATCTGCATTAGCTACTCCTTTAATCTAAATCTCCCACGACTATAACGTGTTTTCATCAAAGCAAGAATCTGCTCTTTTTCGCTAGACACTGCTTGGCTACTCTGTTTAGCCACCGTAAGCGAGTGTTGAATAGAATGGGCATGAGTAATAGCAATCGCCAATGCGTCTGCGGCATCCGCTTGGGGTTTAGCGGAAAGCTGCAAAATACGTGTCACCATATCTTGTACTTGTACTTTATCTGCCGAGCCGATCCCCACAACCGTTTGTTTTACTAAACGTGCAGCATATTCAAAAACAGGCAAATCGTGATTTACCGCAGCAACAATTGCCGTTCCCCTTGCTTGCCCTAATTTCAACGCAGAATCCGCATTTTTAGCCATAAATACTTGCTCAATCGCAAACATATCGGGTTGAAATTGGGTGATAATTTCCGTGACTCCAGCGTAAATACGTTTTAGTCGGGTTGGAAGGTCATCCACAGAAGTACGGATTGCCCCACTACCTAGATATTCTAAATGCCTCCCTGTTTGACGAATAACGCCATATCCCGTCACACGAGAGCCAGGGTCGATGCCTAAAATAATTGCCATTTCTTCTCCATAAAACAAGCGGGCAGATTTGTAAAAAAATTGGGGCTGTCCTAGATAACTAACTTAGACTGCCCTTAACTAATTGTTTTAGAATGGAAATTTGAGATTTTAAGTTACTGTGATTAAAACGCCATTCGCATTCCTTCAAATACAACTCAAAATGTGCTTTGGGAATACCGTTAAACTTGCGTAAATGACGTTTAGCTTGGTTCCAAAAATTCTCAATTCCGTTTATATGATTTTGTTTTTCTGCGAAATGAGTACTGTGATTGATACGAAAATGATTAAACTCACTCACATCAAGAACATCATAGCTTCGATAAAAATCGGTGTAAACAATGCTGTCAGGCTTCACCTTTTCTCGAATAATCGGTAAAAGTGTCGCAGATTGAGTATTCGGTACAACGACGGTATACACCTTACCATCACGCTTTAAAAGCCCGAATACAGCGGTTTTACCCACAGCTCCACGACCTCGTTTACCTTTGCGAGTGCCGCCAAAATAGCTTTCATCGGCTTCAATTTCACCTTCAAACATCTCCATATGTGGGCTGTTTTGATAGATAAGCAATCGCAGACGATAGAAGTAATAGGCTGCTGTCGTTTTATTTACATTTACCAACTCAGCCGCTGTTCGAGCAGTGACACCTGCCACAAACAGCTCAATGAGTTTATTTTGTTTATGCTGACTTAGACGACTTTTTCTCATTTGGTTATTTTAACCTAAAATAGAGCTTTTAGTCGTTATCTAGGACAGCCCCAAAAAATTTGCAAATCTGCCTGCTAGTATAATGTGATTACTTGTTAAGTCTAGCTGTTGCTGATTTATTAATATCACATAATTTAGCTAAAATCACATCTACTTCACTGCCTTTTTCCGTCAGTATTCCACCGACTTTCGTCGTGGCATTATCAAACGTGAAACCATTTTCTACACTCCAAACATGTTTATCTGAAGAGAAAGAGATGAAATCTCGGTTTGCACTATCACGCATCAAGGTTGGTAACGTAGTTGCCTTTTTACCACTACCTAATACCAAATTTACTGCTCTAACATCATCACCACTAAAAGCATAACTCGCTGTTACTTGTTGGTTATTTAGGCAACGATATGCTACAGATTTTGTACGATCTGTCACTTTCTCAACAGAGACCGCACTTTTTCCGCCACCAACTTCTGCTACTCGATTTGCTTGCTGCGTTGCAGTTTGTTGAGCTTGTTCGACTACAGATTGCTCTTGAACCATAGAGGTATTTGAAGAACACGCTGCTAACACAGTAACTGCCGCAAGAGAAGGTAAGAACTTCATTAAATTTAATTTCATTATTAGCTCCTTAGTTTGTTGTAGTAAAAGTGTGACCAGACATACTACCTACTGGTGCTATAATTTAGGAGTAACATTTTTTATAAAAGTTCAATTAAAATTAATGAGATACTATAACTGATAGAAATTTTCATAAAAAAAGTGGATTTGCTCTTCACAAATCCACTTTATTCAATCTCTATCGACTAATCATATTATTTTGCTACTGCACAGTTTTTCGCAAGAATTTGATTGTTCGCTGTAAACATTACAGGCACTGTTGTTTCTGCTGTTTTCGCATTAAAGCCTGTATCTAAGCTCCATACATTTGTGCCTGAAACAAATTTCACACCGTCTTTATAGGTCGCATCTACTTTCAGATTTTTACCGACCACTTTTTTGTTAATAGTTACAGTTGCAGTTGATGGCTCACCATTATTGAAAGTATAAACTGCTGAAACAGGTTGGTTTGTTTTTCCATTTACGCTACAAGTATAAGCAATCGTTTTTGAGCCTGTTACCATATCTTTTGCTGCTGTTGCACCATCAGACACAGCAGTTCCTACTGCTGATGCACCGTTAGCTACTGCTCCGCCAGCCGCTTTTGCACCGTCAACAACCGCTCCGCCAGCAGCTTTAGCACCATCTACAACAGCGCTACCCGCATTACCCACAGCATCTACAGTTGAAGATGCAACATCTGATACCGTTGAACAAGCTGCAAGTACCGCAGCTGCTGCAAATGTTGGAAGTAATTTAACTAATTTCATTGTTTTTCCTTTTGTGTTGATTAAAAAAATCACTCCTTTAGAAAAGGAAAAAACAGAAAAGTTCAAAAAAATAATCTCAAGTAAAATACTTGAGATTATTTTTTATTCATTTAACTAAAGTAATGCAGCCACTTCGTCGCTGATTTCGCCATTGTGATAAACGTTTTGTACATCATCACAATCTTCAAGGCGGTTAATTAAATCCAATAATTTTGGTGCAGTTTCTGCATCAAGTTGAACAGTAGTTGATGGGATCATCGTCACTTCTGCATTTTCAACTTTGAAACCTGCCGCTTCAATACCATCACGTACAGAACCTAAGTCTTCCCAAGCGGTATAGATCTCAAATGAACCATCTTCTTGTGGCTGAATATCATCGGCACCTGCTTCAATCGCCGCTTCAGTTAATGCGTCTTCGTCTGCACTTGCGATTAAAATTAATCCTTTTTTGCTAAACAAGTAGCCAACCGAACCTTCAGTCCCTAAGTTACCACCGCATTTAGTAAAGCTCGGGCGAACTTGTGAGATTGTGCGGTTAGCGTTGTCACTTAAACACTCAACCATTACCGCTGTACCACCCGGACCGTAACCTTCATACACTTTGGTTTCCATATTGGTATCATCGCCACCGCCAACACCACGGTCGATAGCACGATTAATGGTATCACGCGTCATATTATTTGATAACGCTTTATCTACCGCCGCACGCAAACGCGGGTTTGAACTCACATCACCGCCGCCTAGTTTTGCTGCTGTCACTAATTCACGAATTAATTTAGTAAAAATTTTACCACGTTGAGCATCTTGTGCTGCTTTGCGGTGTTTAATGTTAGCCCACTTACTATGACCTGCCATTCTCTTGTTTCCTTCTTTTTAATTTATGTTTCAATATAAAAAGGTAGGGACACACTGCGTGTATCCACGGGCTGTCCCCACCATCATTTTTTAATACAAGCGGTCGGTTCCGCCAAATATTTTGCAATCGCTTCGGCATTATTGGGTGACTTGGTTAAAACCACCGCATCATCTATCGAAAGCCATTGATACGCTAAATGTTCCGTCAATATCGGTTCGATTTCATCGGGTAATGCCAATAAAAACCAATGCTCCGTATTATGCGTAACGTCAGGGGCGTATTTATAGCGGAATTGCGGAAAAATCTCAAATTTCACGCTATATCGGCAGTCATAAAGGGATAAATTTTGAGCAAAAATATCAATTCCGACTTCTTCTCTCACTTCACGCAATGCCGTTTGATAAGGTGTTTCCCCTGTTTCAATCGTCCCTGTCACCGATTGCCAAAAGGTTAGATCGTCTTGGCGTTGGAGCATTAGTACTCGCCGAGTTTTTTCAGCATAAATGACAATTAAAACCGAATTAGGATTTTTATAATTTGTTATATTGTTCATTTTATCATGTAATTAAATATTATTCTGACCAAATATATTCAGGTTTTAAAATCTCATGAATATCTTCTTCATCAATCGTAATTTCAACCGTTCCTGTAACAAAAGAGCTTAATTGTGGAGCAGGATATCCTAGCTTAATACCTTTTTTCACCAAAACAAAATTGTCTGTTTCTGCATTAGCTGAATAAGTTTGTTTATGATGCTCTAAAATATCCTTAGGTTCTGTAATATTGGTATAACGATCAGAATGTGAATAATATTCTTTGAACTTTTTTATCGTATATTCATCATAAGCTTCATTAACTAATTGATATAATTTTTGTTTACCAGTTGGTAATAAAACATCATCTAATTTAATTTCTTGTTGTTTTTCTAAATCAAACACAAAATAACGACTAAAGCCGCCTATTGAACCAATTTCGATTTCGCTCTCATATTCAAACATAACTAGTTGCTTAAATTGCCCTAGATAACGAATATCTAATCGATAAGCTGACTCCATAATCCCCATATCATTTTTAATACGGTGTAATTTATCTTGGTATTCTTCATCAAAAAAACGCTGAATCAGCTCTGTTAATTGTGCGAGATTTTCTAACTTTTTATAAATTCTATTATGTTCCGCATTATGTTCTTGAATACTAAATGGTTGATCTTCACTCTCATTTATATACTTCATCCTTTCTTCCATAGATAGTTCATCTAATGGATCAAAAAAATGGAGATAAATAAGATTAAATGCCTGTTGATATAAGCGTTGATCAATCCACTTTTGATTGGTTTGTACAATATTTGCATCAACGGTTACACAATATTGGGTATCCCATCTTTTCTCCCGATTAGCAATTAACTCATCAGGCAAACACTTTTGTTGATAAATTAATTTTTTAGTTTCACTTGAAAAAGGAATGTTTTCTTTAGCAAGAATTGGAGTAGAAAATAGTAGATAAGAGAGTAATAGAAATAATCGTGTTTTTAGCATAATGCTTTAAAGTAAAAATAAACAACATTTAATTCAATATCATAATACAACAAAGGGGCAGATATTATCTGCCCCTACAAAAATATTGCTACTATTTATCCATATTAATAGTCTGAATCGCCAACTCCGCCAAGGCTTTCGGATTACCGAAACTTGGTGCGTCGGTCATCAAACAAGCTGCCGCCGTTGTTTTCGGGAAGGCAATCACATCACGGATATTTTCTGTGCCAGTAATTAACATCGTTAAACGGTCTAAACCGAACGCCAAACCTGCGTGTGGTGGCGTACCAAATTTTAATGCGTCTAACAAGAAGCCGAATTTTTCTTTTTGTTCTTCTTCGTTAATGCCTAAAATACCAAACACCGTTTGTTGCATTTTCGGGTCGAAAATACGCACAGAGCCACCGCCCACTTCATAGCCGTTAATCACCATATCGTAAGCATTCGCCACAGCACCTTTTGGATTTTGAACTAGCTCTTCAGGGCTTAAATCTTTTGGTGCGGTGAATGGGTGGTGCATTGCTGACCAGTTACCTTCGTCATCTTTTTCAAACATTGGGAAATCGACAACCCAAAGTGGTTTCCAAGCGGTGAGATCCGTTAAACCTAAATCACGTCCCACTTTCAAACGTAACGCCCCCATCGCATCAGTAACCACTTTTTCACTGTCCGCACCAAAGAAGATAATATCGCCATTTTGTGCATTGACACGAGCTAATAATGCTTTAACCACATCATCAGTTAAGAACTTAGCAATCGGGCTTTGTAAACCTTCTAAACCGGCGTTTACGTCATTCACTTTTGCCCACGCTAAGCCTTTTGCACCATAAATGCCGACAAATTGGGTATATTCATCAATCTGTTTACGAGTAATTTCCGCCCCATTTGGCACACGGATTACCGCAACACGCCCTTCAGGATCATTTGCAGGACCGCTGAATACTTTAAATTCAACATCTTTTAGAATATCCGCCACATCAACCAACTCTAACGGGTTACGCAGATCGGGCTTGTCCGAACCATAACGACGCATTGCTTCTGCAAAGGTCATTTGTGGGAACTCACCTAAATCAACATTTAAGCGATCTAACCACAACCCACGGATCATTTTTTCCATCATCGCACGCACTTCAGGGGCGGTCATAAAGGTGGTTTCCACATCGATTTGGGTAAATTCAGGCTGACGATCCGCACGTAAATCTTCATCACGGAAACATTTGACGATTTGGTAGTAACGGTCAAAACCTGACATCATCAGCAACTGTTTAAATAATTGCGGTGATTGCGGTAACGCATAGAATTTGCCCTTATGCACACGGCTTGGCACTAAATAGTCACGCGCACCTTCAGGGGTTGCTTTGGTAAGCATTGGGGTTTCAATGTCCAGAAAACCGTTGTCGTCCATATAACGACGCACAAAGCTGGTAATTTTTGCACGGGTTTTCAAACGCTCAGCCATTTCAGGACGGCGTAAGTCTAAGTAACGGTATTTTAAACGCTGTTCTTCAGTGTTGTTTTGATTGAAATCGAGCGGTAATACTTCTGAGTTGTTATACACTACAAGCTCTTTTACCAACACTTCAATTTCACCCGTTGCCATCTCTTTATTGATTTGCGACGCATCACGCGCAATCACTTCACCTTTAATTTGCACACAGGCTTCCGCACGCAACGCAGAAGCTTGTTTGAATAAGGCTTCATCTTTCTCATCAAAGAAAACCTGCACGATCCCTTCACGGTCACGAATTTGCATAAAAATAAAACGACCAAGGTTACGCACACGGTGTACCCAACCGCTTAATGTTACTTGCTCACCAACGTGAGTACGGTTTAATACACCGCAATAATGAGAACGCATCATATCTAGTTATCCTTCTTATAAAATTTGGAAAAAATTGCGGAGATTATAACGAAAACCGACTAAAGAAAACAGATTACCGTGGAAAATAATCATTTAAGCCTTGAAATCCCTTAATTTGTCGCTATATTAGCGGTCGTTTTAGTGCAAAAATTTGCGAAGTCAAAATTTGAGGATACACAATGACAAACCAAACTGAAAAAGAACAAGTAGAACAAGACGTTAGCCAAGCAACTGAATTAGCACAAGAGGCTCAGGAAGCTCAAACACAAGATGTTGAACCTGAGTTGCAACAAAATAATGAAATCGATCCGCTTGAAGAAGCTATTGCTCGTGTACAAGAGCTAGAAGCCTATATTGCTGAAGCGGATAAACGTGAACAAGATATTCAACTGCGAGCAAGAGCGGAAGTCGAAAATATCCGTCGTCGAGCAGAGCAAGATGTAGAAAAAGCCCATAAATTTGCCTTAGAAAAATTCTCTAAAGAGATGTTAAATGTTGTCGATAACCTAGAGCGTGGATTACAGGCACTTGAAGGCGCTGATGAAAGCGTGAAATCAGGCGTAGAATTAACCCATAAAGGCTTAGTTTCAACCTTAAATAATTTTGGTATTGAAGCAGTCGGTGTGGTGGGTGAAGCATTTAACCCAGAGCTACACCAAGCAATTTCAATGCAACCAGCTGAGGGCATTGAAGCTAACCATATTAGTGTAGTCTTACAAAAAGGTTACACCCTACACGGACGTGTTATCCGTCCTGCAATGGTAATGGTCGCTAGTTAATTTTCTGTTTTTCGACAGCGATCACAAAATTAGCCCCAAATACCTACGTGATTTATGTTATTTTTTGATAACACTAATCACAAAGGGAATAAAAAATGGACGCAACTATGAGTATTCGATTTGATAAACTTCGCTTTGTAAAAAAGCTACAAGAAGCCAATCAACCACCTGAGGTTGCTGAGGCGTTTGCAACAGCGTTAGATGAAGCACTTGAGCAAAGTCAAAGTGGATTAGTCAATAAGTCAGATTTAAAAGAGAGTGTTAACGAACTAAAATCTGAATTAAAGCAAGAAATTGCTCAGCTTGAAGTACGTTTGACAACATCAATGTATAAAATGGCTGGATTTATGTTTGCTGGTCTTGGTGTATTAATGGGACTAATGCGATTTATCAACTAACTAAAGAAAAACACAATCCCTTATTTGTTTATCAAGTAAGGGATTTTCACCTTAAATAAACCTATGTCACTACAATTTAATTCTGTTGCCCTACTGCTTGTTGTACTTATCTTACTCGGTATTTTCAGTCAAAATAGTGCTGTAACCATTTCTGCTGCTGTCTTATTGATTATGCAACAAACGTTATTATCAAAATATGTGCCTTATTTAGATCAATATGGTATCAAAATCGGCATTATCATTCTGACTATCGGCGTACTTGCCCCTCTTGTATCAGGGCGAATTGCTTTCCCTGAAATCGCTCAGTTGCTTAACTGGAAGATGATTGTCGCAATCATAGCCGGCATTATTGTAGCGTGGCTTGGTGGACGTGGTGTAAATCTCATGGGCAACCAACCCGTGCTAGTCACAGGGTTATTAATCGGCACTATTATCGGTGTTGCTTTCTTAAAAGGCGTACCTGTTGGTCCGCTAATTGCAGCTGGGATTTTGTCGCTCATTATAGGAAAATCGTAATTTACCATTGAAATATGCAAAAAAACCATAAAAAACAACCACTTACAACAGAACAAAAAAACTTACTTAACCAACTGCAAGATACCACTTTAATTGATGCTCGCCGTTTAGCTGGGCGTATTCGTGGGTTGGCAAATATCAAAAATGAAAACGCTAAACAAGCCATTCTTGCAGAAATTGAGGTGGATTTGACCGCTTGTAAAAGTCGCTATCTCACGCGCAAACAACAAGCCGAACAACTGAAAATTGAGTACCCTGATCTGCCTGTTTCCGCTCGCCGTGACGAGATCTTAAAACTGATTGCCGAACATCAAGTGGTGGTGATTGCAGGGGAAACGGGGTCGGGTAAAACTACGCAGTTGCCAAAAATGTGTTTGGAACTAGGGCGTGGGGTAAAAGGGCTAATCGGGCATACGCAACCTAGACGTATCGCGGCTCGCTCGGTGGCAACACGCATTGCCGAAGAGTTGAAATCGGAACTGGGTTCGACTATCGGATATAAAGTCCGCTTTAACGATCAGATGAGCGATAACACCCTCGTCAAATTGATGACGGACGGTATTCTGCTTGCCGAAATCCAAAACGACCGCTATCTCAATCAATACGATACGCTAATTATTGACGAAGCCCACGAACGTTCGCTTAACAATGATTTTATTCTCGGCTATCTCAAACAAATTTTAGCAAAACGCCCTGATTTGAAGGTGATCATCACATCAGCAACCATTGATGTTGAACGTTTTTCTAAACATTTCAACAATGCACCGATCATCGAAGTATCAGGCAGAACTTATCCTGTGGAAGTGCGTTATCGCCCGATTGTAGAGGAAGAGGATCAAGACCAACTACAAGGCATTCTCAATGCAGTGGACGAACTGCAAGCGGAAGGTCGGGGCGATATTTTGATTTTTATGAACGGCGAGCGAGAAATTCGTGATACTGCCGAAGCCTTGCAGAAGCAGGAACTTCGCCATACGGAAATTTTGCCGTTATATGCCCGTTTATCGGCAGTGGAACAGCAACGCATTTTTAATCCAAGCAATCTAAACCGTATTATTCTGGCGACTAACGTGGCGGAAACCTCGCTGACAATCCCAAATATCAAATATGTAATTGATACAGGAACGGCTCGAATTTCCCGTTATAGCTATCGTACCAAAGTTCAGCGTTTGCCAATTGAGCCGATTTCCCAAGCCTCCGCCAACCAGCGTAAAGGGCGTTGTGGGCGTATTTCGGAGGGGATATGTATCCGCTTGTATTCGGAAGACGATTTTAACGCACGTCCGCAGTTTACCGATCCTGAAATTTTGCGGACAAATCTGGCTTCGGTTATCTTGCAGATGACAGCATTGGGTTTGACGGATATTGCTTCGTTTCCGTTTGTGGATGCACCGGATCAACGGCATATTCAAGATGGTATTCGTCTTTTAGAAGAATTAGAAGCCATTGTAGGGACGCCACGCTTGGCGTCCTTGAACAACATCAAAACGGACGCCAAGCATGGCGTCCCTACACATAAATTGACGGAAATCGGCAAACAACTCGCCCAACTCCCTATCGATCCTCGTCTAGGTCGTATGGTGATCGAAGCGGCGAAAAATGGTAGTTTGCACGAAGTGATGATGATCGTATCGGCATTATCTATTCAAGATCCCCGTGAGCGTCCGCAGGAAAAACAGCAATCGGCAGATGATAAACATCGCCGCTTTGCCGATAAAGAGAGCGATTTTTTAGCTTTTGTGAACCTGTGGCATTTTATTCAAGAGCAACAAAAGGAACTCACCAAAAATCAGTTCCGTAAGCTCTGCCAAAAAGATTATCTCAACTATCTGCGAGTACGTGAGTGGCAGGATATTTATCATCAGCTTCGCCTTGCGGTGCGTGAAATGGGCTTGCCGATTAACAGTGAACCAGCAAATTATCAGCAAATTCACACCGCTTTATTATCGGGCTTATTGTCGCATATCGGCTTGAAAGATAACGAAAAAATGCACTATTTAGGGGCGAGAAATGCCCATTTCTACCTGTTCCCTAATTCTGTACTTTTCAAAAAACAGCCGAAATGGGTAATGGCGGCAGAATTGATTGAAACCACTAAATTGTGGGGGCGAATGGTGGCACGAATTGAGCCTGAATGGGTTGAGCCACTTGCAAAACACTTAACCAAATCCAGTTACAGCGAACCACGTTGGGCGAAATCAAAAGGGGCGGTGGTTGCCGATGAAAAAGTCTCGATCTACGGTATTCCGATTATCGCCAGCCGCCCTGTGATGTATGGAGCAATCGATCCTGTTGTCAGCCGTGAAATTTTTATCCGCTCAGCTTTGGTGGAAGGCGAATGGCACAATAATTACAAATTTTTCAAAGAAAATAACCGCTTGATCAAAGAGATCGAAGAGTTGGAACATAAATCTCGCCGTCGAGATATTTTAGTGGATGAGCAAGTTCTGTTTGAATTTTACGATCAGCGGATCGGCACATATGTCGTTTCCAGCAAACATTTTGACAGCTGGTGGAAAAAAGCGTCACAGAAAAATCCTGAACTGCTGAACTTTGAAAAATCGTTCTTGATGAACGACAACGCAAACAAAGTCAGTGAGTTGGATTTTCCAAATTTCTGGTATCAAGGTTCGCTCAAACTGAAGCTGAGCTATCAATTTGAAATCGGCTCGCAAGCGGACGGCGTGACGGTACATATTCCGTTACCGTTGCTGAACCAAGTGGATACGCACGGCTTCGACTGGCACGTTCCAGGACTACGTCAAGAGCTTATCATTGCATTGATTAAATCACTACCGAAAGCCATTCGCCGTAGTTTTGTGCCTGCACCAAACTATGCAGAAGCGTTTTTATCTCGTGCAGAGCCGTTTAAAAAACCATTGTTGGAAAGTTTGAGTTATGAACTTCGCCGAATGACAGGGGTTTTAGTTGAGCCTGAACAATGGGATTTAAGTCAACTGCCACCGCATTTGCGGATCAGCTTCCGTGTGATTGATGAAAAAGGCAAAAGCCTTGCTGAAAGTGAAAATCTTGATGAGCTGAAATTTAACTTGAAAGACGAAGTGCAAAATACCCTGTCTAACATTGCCGATGACGGCATTGAGCAAAGCGGTGTGCATTTGTGGAATTTTGCAGATTTGCCACAATTTTACGAGCAGAAAAAACAGCATTTTAGCGTGAAAGCCTACCCTGCGATTGTCGATGAAAAAGATGCCGTTGGGATCAAGCTGTTTGAAACGGAATTTGAGCAAGCCAAAGCAATGCAAGCAGGCTTACGCCGATTGTTATTGCTAAACGTGCCGTCGCCGATTAAATATCTGCACGAAAAACTGCCGAATAAAGCCAAACTCGGTTTATATTTTGCACCGTTCGGCAAGGTGTTAGAGCTAATTGACGACTGTATCGCCTGTGCGGTGGATAAATTGATGGAAGAGTTTGGTGGCTTTGTCTGGTCGGAAGAAAAATTTAACGCCCTTCACGACTACGTTAGAGCGAATTTAAACGATACGACGGTCGAGATTGCCAAACAGGTTGAGAAAAATCTCACCCTTGCCTATGAAATCAACAAACGCCTAAAAGGTAAGCTGGATTTCACAATGGCATTTGCCCTGTCAGACATTAAAGCCCAAATCGACGGTTTGATTTACCCTGATTTTGTCACCAAAACGGGCTACAAACGCCTTGCAGATTTACACCGCTATCTCACCGCTATCGACAAGCGGTTAGATAAGTTAGTGGTGGATAGCAACGCCGACCGCGCCAAAATGTTACGAGTGGAACAGGTGCAAAACGCCTATCAACAACTGTTGGTGAAACTGCCAAAATCCAAACCGATTTCCGATGAAGTCTTGGAAATTCGTTATATGATTGAAGAGTTGCGTGTCAGCCTGTTCGCCCAACAGCTTGGCACCAAATATCCGATTTCGGATAAGCGGATTTTGAATAGTATTTCTGAATTTAAATAGTAGTAAGCGTATGAAAATCCCATTTTTCATACGCTACCTATTTTAATCAAAATTCCTCATTTACAAATTGAATAACTAACTCCAAGTCTTTTGGCCATTCTGATAGTAATGTAATCCACATCATAATATTGCTCTCCCAATCATTACCATTATCCGTTTGCGCTAATTGTGCAATTTGTTGTAAACGGCACAATCCAACTGAGGCAAGTGCTCCTTTAATTTTATGAGCTTCATCTAACGTAGCCTTTCTCAGTTGTGGATCTTGAGTTATTCGCCAATTTTCATGAAAATTGGCTAGATTCTGCATATATTCCGGCATAAATTTAGCAAACAGATCGAAATTGGCTAAGAGCGCACTTTTTCCCATCACATCAATAAGCTCTTTGAGCATTTTCTGATTGAAAGGATAGTTTTCGCTCTGTTGCTCCGTTACAAGCGGTGAGTTTTCGTTGGTATTTTGCAAAAAGCCGTCGTCAAAATGGCGGTTGAGACAATCTGATAATGCTTCAAGGGATAGCGGTTTACGTAATACATCATCCATTCCTTGTTTCTGATATTCTGCTTTCGTTTGCATAATGTTTGCCGTTAAAGCAACTAATAATGGCAAGTAATCAACATCTCCATTTTCATAAAATTGACGTAATTTTTGAGCAATTTCAACGCCCGTAGTATCAGGTAGTTGAATATCTAATAAAATTAAGTCGTAACTATTTTTCTCAAATAAATCAAAGGCTTCCGCTCCTGTCATTGCGACATCAACCTCACAGCCAAATTTATCTAACATTGCTTTAGCAACGACGATATTGACTTCAATATCTTCGACTAACAGTACTTTTAAAGCATGGGTATTGATTGCCACTTCTTTATTCTGACAAGCTTCATCCGCTTGAATAACTAATGTAAAAGTAGCCCCTTGATTTAATTCACTTTCGACAGTTAAATCACCGCCCATTAAGCGTGCAATTCGCTTAGAAATCGCCAAGCCAATACCACTTCCCTGTGCTTTTTTGCCTTGAGAATTTTCTGATTGATAGAACATTGCGAAAATCTTACGATGCTCACTTTTCTTAATACCAATGCCAGTATCTTTTAAAATAAAGGCATAGTGTTCTTGATCTCGTCGCTCTACTTTTAAATAAATGTCGCCACCCGCAGGAGTAAATTTGACTGCATTATTGACTAAATTCCATAAAATTTGGCTCAGTCGGGCATTATCTACAAAAACAAAATCAGGCAGATTATCATCGTATTCAATATGAAATTTAATTTTTTTCTGCTCAGCCATTAAATTCGCAAAATGGCTAATGTTGCTAATAATCTGAGAAAATTCCACTTCGCTACGGAAAAGCTCAATTCGACGGCTATCAATTTTTTCTAAATCAATGATGTCACTAAAAATATGCCCTAGTGAGACTGCGCTAACATTAATCGTTTTTAAATACTCTCTTTGCTGTTCTGAAAGCTCTCCTTCTAGCAAAATTCGGCTCAAGCCAATAATCCCATTTAAAGGCGTTCGCAATTCATGGCTAATGGTCGCCATAAGTGTGGATTTATCTCGGCTATTTTTTTCAATCACTTCTTGATAACGTTTACGTTCGGTAATATCACGCCCAAACCCCATAATACAATGGCGCTGATTTACACGATCATAATAAGGCACTTTCCGAATTTCAAAACAAGACAGCTTATTATTCGGATGGCGAATCCATTGTTCATAAGTAATGCCTGTATTACTAATTAAGGTATCTCGATCCGTATCTAAAATCAGCTTTGCGGTTTCTTCAGGGTAAATATCTTTGGGGGTTAGATGAATTAGCTCTTTTTCAGAACGCCCCGTTAAAATTTCCATCGCCCGATTACAACCGAGAAACTCGCCATTTTCGTTACGATAAAACACTAAATCCGGTGATGCATCAAAAAAAGAACGTAAAAACTCCGCTTGTTGCTCAAGTTCTACATTCAAGCGAGCATCATGTTCTCGTAATAAAGAGAGATCATTAAGTGATTGTTCTAAGCGGATACGAGAGCGCTCTAATTTTTCTACAATTAAGTTGAAAAAATAGATAACAAAGGGCGCTGAAATTAATCCAAAGGCGATTGAACGCAAAATATCATCAGCGTGCACTTGTCCTGTGAAAAACCAGCTTAATAGGCTTTGAGTGACAATCGCAAAAATAGCGAGCACGAAAAGTCCGAAGAGTGCGGATTTTCCCTTTCCTAGTCTTAGAACCCAATTTACATACCTTTGTGCATACTGCTTTGGATTTTTCATTTTTCCCCCATAAAAAAACAGCTCCGTTACGGGAGCTATTTTAACCTTTATCGCCAGTAGAATAAGCAAATAATTGCAACTATCGCAACTGCTACACCCACATAGTTGATTTTATTAATTTTTTCTTTAAATGCAAAAGCACCTATTAATGTACCTAAACAGATAACCCCTAAGTTCATGCCTGTAAAGACAAGAGTTGGATCATCTTTCATCACTTGGTGAGCTTTGATGTAAAACAGAATATTGCCAAAGTTAAGTGCGCCAAGTAATAAACCGACTAACACGCTCGGCACATGCCATTGCGTACGTTTAAGCAATAAATAGATGAACATCACACAGCCAGCGCCGATAAAAGAGATGAGTAGTGTCAATGGGAAAGCTGAACCTGTTTTTGCCATCTGCTTAAATAGAATATCAATTACCCCAAAACCAACCCAAACTAGCGCAAGACTGATAATCGCTGTTTTACCGCCTTTACTGCCCATGCCTTCATTACTTTTCCAAAGCAAGCAACCTAATGCCGCAAACGCCAACACTAAGGCCAATAATTTATTGGAAGTCACCGCTTCACCAAAAATAGTAAAGGCGGCAAAAATCGGTAGGAATAAGGATAAGCGTTGTGCTGCATCAGTACGGATAATTCCAGCAAACTCAAGGGCTTTAGCTTGAATTAAAAATACCGTTGGCAACAGAATTCCTAATGCGAAAAAGAGATAAGAAGATGGATTATTGGCAACTATATCCACTAAGCTTTGTCCCTTAAAATCAGGTTTTAATAAAAAATAACATAGACTGGTCGCCACGATATAGTTCACAGCAATACTTTGTGCAATAGCAATGCCTTTTGAGCGTGCAATTTTAATAAGCACACCAACAGACACACTACATAAAATGGCTAAGATAAGTTCTAACATTTTGTACTCCTTTATGGGAAATAAAAAAACGGGCTATTTTACAAAATTTTATTCATCGTTTTTAAAAATGGAGATCGGATTTGCAAAATTTTTGCAAAATGTTACCGCTTGTAATCCACTTTTTCAGGTTGCTCCACCAAAATCAAAATAGCCGCATCACCGCCCCACTCTCTTGGTGCTTGATGTAACGCAATCACTTTAGGATGTTGAACAAGCCAACGGGGGATTTGGTATTTCAACGCCCTTGTGCCATAGCCTGTCATAATACTGGCACAATAAATTCCTTCTCGCTCGCAGGCTAAAATTAAACTCGCTAATTCCTTTTTTGCCATTTCTTTAGTCAAACCGTGTAAATCTAAAAAAAGCTCAGGGTGAAAGTCACCACGACGCAACTGTTTTAAAATATAAGGATCAACATCTTCTCGACGGTATTTCACTTTATCATTTTCTTCAGTTAATAACGGCTCATATTCATCGGAAAAATAGAACAAGGTATCCGCTTTTTCTTTTAACTCTCGAATTTCATTGACTTTTTTACGTGGCTCAGCCTTAGGGACAAAAGTATCTTGTTTGATTTTCTTTGTTCCCTTTATCGCTTCTCGAAACAAAGCCAATTCATCATTTTCTAACATAATCTTTCCTTTTAAATTAATCAGCCCATTCTAACACAAAGGGAAATATGGTATAAAACGGCAATTTTTCAAAATAGGTATTAAATATGTACGAACATAACCTTGAACTTCTTGATGAAATCGCCTCATCGCCTGTCGCTGACGATCTTGCTACTATTTTAGATATGATGCGTTGGGCATACAGCTATTTTAACGCCTCTGATCTCTACTACGGACACGGACACGACAATGCGTGGGACGAAGCTAATCAACTGGTTTTAACCGCCCTTGCATTGCCAATGGACGTGCCAGAAACACTCTATGCTTCACGCTTAACCCGTGTAGAAAAAGAACGCATTATTGAAATGGTAGAACAACGTTTAGGCTTACGCAAACCTGTCGCTTATTTAACAAATTCTGCGTGGTTCTCTGGCTTAGAGTTTTACGTTGATGAACGAGTGATAGTGCCACGCTCTCCAATCGGCGAATTAATTCAACAAGGTTTTACGGGGATTTTACGAGCTGAACCAAAACGTATTTTAGATATGTGTACAGGAAGTGGCTGTATTGCGATTGCTTGTGCCGACAAATTCCCGAATGCGGAAATTGATGCGGTTGATCTCTCTGTTGATGCGTTAAATGTAGCTGAAATCAATATTGAACGACACAATATGGCTCATCGGGTATTCCCATTCCAATCAGATCTGTTCAACGATCTACCACAAGACCGTTATGATTTAATCGTGACCAATCCGCCTTATGTCGATCAAGAAGACTTAGACGATATGCCAGAAGAATTTCACCACGAACCCGAAATGGCATTAGGTTCGGGGGTGGACGGCTTGGATATTACCAAACGTATTTTAGCTCAAGCGGCAGATTTCTTATCCGATAACGGTGTATTAGTCTGTGAAGTGGGTAACAGTATGGTGCATTTGATGGAGCAATTCCCAAGCGTGCCATTCCACTGGCTTGAATTTAAAAATGGTGGATTAGGGGTATTCAGTTTAACCCGTGAGCAGTTGATTGCAAATCGTCATTTGTTTGCGTAAAGATAAATTTTTCTAATTTATTTCATCAAAAAAATTAAATTTCATTGCCATTTATCCTCTTTTTCGGTATATCTACACTTAATTTAGTTTTACCGTTTAAGAGGATAATTTTATGAGCCAAATCTATGAATCAATGCGTAGTAATATTCATATGTTAGGAGATTTTTTGGGTGAAACCATTCGTGATGCCCAAGGGAATGAAATTTTAGATTTAATTGAAAATATTCGTATGTTGTCTCGTGCATCACGTTCAGGTGATGAAAAATCACGTGAGCAACTTCTTGATATTCTTGCAAATATTTCAAATGAAGATGTTATTCCTGTGGCTCGTGCATTTAGCCAATTTTTAAACTTAACGAACATTGCGGAGCAATACCACACGATTTCTCGCCACAATAAAGATGCGGCTTTAGGTGAACGCTCTATGGGTGCTTTATTTGCCCGTTTGAAAGCGCAAAATGTCCCTACCGAAAAAGTGATTGCGACCATTGAAAAATTGTTGATTGATTTAGTGCTAACCGCACACCCAACGGAAGTCACTCGCCGTTCTTTAGTGCATAAACACGTAGAGATTAATCGCTGTTTAAGCCGTTTAGAACACGATGACTTGACCGATGCAGAAACCACAAAACTTAAACGCCGTTTAATGCAATTAATTGCGTTGGCTTGGCATACCAACGAAATCCGTACCCAACGCCCGACCCCTGTTGATGAAGCGAAATGGGGCATGGCAGTTATCGAAAATAGCCTTTGGAAGGCTGTGCCTGAATTTTGCCGTCAATTAAATTTCCATTTAGAAAAAAACTTCGGTGTACAACACCCTGTTGGGCTTGCACCTGTACGTTTCTCTTCTTGGATGGGGGGCGACCGTGATGGCAACCCGTTTGTTACCGCAGAAACGACTCGCAAAGTGTTGCGTATGAACCGTTACAAAGCGGCAGAACTTTTCCTTGAAGATATCAAAACATTGTCAGATGAGCTTTCTGTTATCCATGCGACAGATGCCTTCCGTGCAAAATATGGCGATCATTTAGAGCCATATCGTGCAGTTGTTAAAGAGCTACGTACTAAATTAATTAAAACAGTTGCCTACTACGATGAGCTTTTACAAAATAAACCACTCACCGTTAATTATGATGAAATTCTAACTGACGACGAACAACTCTGGGAACCGCTATACGATTGCTACCAATCGCTCCACCAATGTGGCATGCGTATTATCGCCAACGGTGGATTATTAGATTGCTTACGCCGTATTCGTTGTTTTGGTTTAGGTTTATCTCGTTTAGATATTCGTCAAGAAAGTACTCGTCACGAAATGGCGATTGCAGAAATTACGCGTTATATCGGTTTAGGGGATTATTCACAATGGACGGAAGATGACAAACAAGCATTCCTTGTGCGTGAATTAAGCTCTCGCCGACCGCTTGTACCAACCAACTGGACACCAAGCCCTGAAACCAAAGAAATTTTAGATACCTGTAAAGTGGTTGCAGAACAGCCTGAAGGCGTAATCTCTGCCTATGTGATTTCTATGGCTCGTGAAGCATCCGATGTATTAGCAGTCCACCTTCTCTTAAAAGAAGCAGGTTGTAAAACCACTATTCGCGTTGCACCATTATTTGAAACCTTAGATGACTTAGATCGCTGTGAAAAAGTAATGACTGAGCTTTTTAATATCGGTTGGTATCGTGGTGTGATCAATAATCAACAAATGGTGATGATCGGTTATTCTGACTCTGCAAAAGACGCAGGGATGTTGGCTGCCTCTTGGGCACAATATCGCGCACAAGAAGCGTTAGTCAACTTATCTGAAAAATACAATATTGAATTAACCCTATTCCATGGACGTGGCGGTACTATCGGTCGTGGTGGTGCGCCAGCGCACGCTGCATTACTTTCTCAGCCACCACGCTCTCTCAAAAATGGCTTACGTGTAACAGAACAAGGCGAAATGATCCGCTTCAAATTAGGTTTACCTGCGGTCGCTGTCTCAAGCCTAGACTTATACGCCAGTGCGATTTTAGAAGCAAATCTATGCCCACCGCCAGAGCCAAAACAAGCATGGCGAGATGTGATGGATAAAGGCTCTGAAATCTCTTGTGACATTTATCGTGGTATTGTGCGTGGCGAGCCTGATTTTGTTCCTTATTTCCGTGCTGCAACGCCTGAACAAGAGCTATCAAAATTGCCACTTGGCTCACGCCCAGCAAAACGTAATCCAAATGGCGGTGTAGAAAGTTTACGTGCTATTCCTTGGATCTTCGCTTGGATGCAAAACCGTTTAATGTTACCAGCATGGTTAGGCGCAGGCCAAGCGTTACAGCAACTTATCGACCAAGGAAATGAGACATTATTAAAAGAAATGTGCACCGAATGGCCGTTCTTCTCAACCCGTATTGGTATGTTAGAGATGGTCTTCAGTAAAGCGGATTTATGGCTTGCGGAACATTATGACCAACGCCTTGTACCACAGCATTTACACCGTTTAGGAAACACCTTGCGTAGCCAATTAGAAGCTGATATTAAAACAGTTCTCTCATTAGCTCACGAAGGACAGCTCATGGCGGATTTACCTTGGATTGCAGAGTCTATCGCGCTACGTAATATCTATACAGATCCGCTGAACCTATTACAAGTAGAGCTACTCCACCGCTTACGTTCAGCTGGGGAAAACTCTACCCCTGCACTAGAGCAAGCCCTGATGATTACTATCACAGGTATTGCAGCGGGTATGCGTAATACAGGCTAGTTGTAAAATTTCGTGCTAAACAGACCGCTTGTAGTCACTTACAAGCGGTCTGTTTGTTTCTATCTTTTACAAATTCCCCATAATATCCAAGGCATCACTTAATTTCTTCACGGTAAAGACTTCCATTCCCTTAATCGCTTTTTTCGGGGCGTTGCCGTGAGGAATGATCGCACGCTTAAAGCCGTGTTTTGCCGCTTCACTAATTCGCTCTTGTCCGCTTGGCACAGGGCGAATTTCCCCTGCTAAACCAACTTCGCCAAAGACCACCAAATCTTGCGGTAACGGACGATTGCGGAAGCTAGAAATGAGTGCCAGCAATAGAGCTAAGTCGGCACTGGTTTCAGTGACTTTTACACCGCCGACCACATTCACAAACACATCTTGGTCAGACATTTGCAAGCCACCGTGTCGATGTAACACCGCAAGCAACAGTGATAAGCGGTTCTGTTCTAGCCCCACCGCAACACGGCGAGGGTTGGCAAGCATTGAGTGATCGACCAATGCTTGAATTTCTACCAACAACGGACGAGTGCCTTCCCATAATACCATCACCGAACTGCCTGAAGTCTGTTCTTCGCTACGGCTTAAGAAGATCGCCGAAGGGTTCTTCACTTCTTTTAAGCCTTGTTCTGTCATTGCAAATACGCCGAGTTCGTTCACTGCTCCGAAACGGTTTTTCTGACTGCGTAAGGTGCGATAACGCGAGTCCGCCTCCCCTTCCAATAACAGCGAAGCGTCAATGGCGTGTTCTAGCACTTTAGGGCCTGCTAAAGTTCCATCTTTCGTAACGTGCCCGACCATAATAATCGCCACTTGACGTGTTTTGGCATAACGTGTCAAAAATGCCGCACATTCACGCACTTGAGCCACACTGCCAGGGGAAGATTGAATATCCGCAAGGTGCATTACTTGAATAGAGTCAATCACCATCAGTTTGGGTTTTTCCTGATCGGCAAGGTTACAAATATGTTCGACTGAGGTTTCAGATAACATTTTTAGATTATCCGTCGGCAAGCCCAAGCGGTTAGCACGCATTGCCACCTGTTGTAGCGACTCTTCCCCCGTCACATAAAGGGTCGGCACACTTTGTGATAAACCGCACATTACCTGCAAGAGCAAGGTACTTTTCCCTGCGCCAGGGTGTCCGCCGATCAAAATCGCACTACCAGGTACAATACCGCCCCCTAGCACACGATCTAGCTCATAAAAACCACTGCTAAAACGTGGCACTTCCTGCAAATCAATTTCAGACAATCGCTGAATTTTGCCTGTCGTTTCCCCTGCATAGCCACTCAAGCGGTCACTTTTGCTCTCTTTTGCCGAAATCAGACGGACTTCGCTAATGGTGTTCCACGCTAAACACGCCTTACACTGTCCCATCCAACGAGCATATTCCGCGCCACAATCATTACATACATACGCAGTTTTTGGTGCTTTTGCCATTTTATCTTTCACTCTCAAATCAAAAAATTGCCCTATTTTAGCAAAAATACTGTGTAAATGAACAGGAAGAAAAAACGATTTTTTCGATCTACGTCGAAAAAATAAATGTTGCTCATCGCATTTTTTCTAAAAAGTGGCAGAGTAAATAAGGCGTAAATTCTACGCATTCATTTTAGAAGGACAATTTATGAAAAAAATCAGGTTAATTCGACCGCTTGCAAAAGCCTTTACCTTAATTGAGTTGATGATCGTGATCGCCATCATTGCTATTTTAGCCACGATTGCAATCCCGTCTTACACCAGTTACACCCAAAAGGCTGCACTCTCTGAGTTATTAAGTGCTTCTGCATCTTATAAATCCGATGTGGAAATTTGTATTTATAACGTAGGGGATAAAAAAATCTCGGAATGTAGTTCAGGTAAAAATGGCGTTCAAGCGGATAAAACCGATGTTGCCGATGCGAAATATCTTAAATCTATTTCCGTCGCTTCGGGGACAATCACCGTAGAAGGCAAAGGCAGCATTGATGGCTACGGCTACACAATGACCCCGAAATTTGCCAATAACAACATTACTTGGGCAACAAGCTGTCGAGGTTCTGACATTAGTTTATTCCCTGCGAATTTCTGTGGGACAAAAGCCACACAATAAATAAATGGGGTAGGACTTTTCTACCCCTATATAGATAAGGATTAACTATGTCCCAATACACCGTCTGCGAACAACAAACCGAACGCATTTTTGATATATCGCCTAGCCGTTGGCAACAAAATTGCGAAGAAAAAGAGCTGTTATTGCGTTATCTTGCCGTTCCTGTGCAAGAAACTGAGCATAAATTATGGCTTGCCGTTGATGATGAAAACAATCTCACCGCTTGCGAAATCTTTGCTTTTATGACCCATAAGCAGATTGAACCTGTGGTAATTGCTTCTGATGAGCTTAAATACCTGCTTAACGCACTCTCGCCTGAGCAACAACCCCTTTATGAAGAGAGCGAACTGGCTTTCGCAGAACAAGAGCAAGAACAGCTCAACTTAAGCGATCCGATTATTCAACTGCTCGATAATCTTTTTAAATTCTGTTTAACCCAAAATGCGTCTGATATTCATATTGAACCACGCAAGCAAAAATTGATTATCCGCTTACGCATTGACGGTGTTTTGCACCTGTATAAAAGCCTGTCTATTCAACTGGCAAGCCGACTTATTTCACGGATAAAACTGCTGGCGAAGCTAGATATTAGTGAATTACGCCAGCCACAAGATGGGCAATTTAGCTTTACTACCGCCTTGGCGGACACCCTTGATTTTCGGGTATCTAGCCTGCCGACGATCTACGGCGAAAAACTGGTATTGCGCCTACAAAAAAACAAACCAACCAGTTTTGATTTTCTGCAACTTGGCTTTAATCCACAACAGCAGACCACACTACTCAACGCCTTGAAACAACCGCAAGGGCTGATTTTAGTGACAGGACCAACGGGCAGTGGCAAAAGTATCACCTTGTATAGTGCCTTAAACTACCTCAACCAAATGGATAAACATATTCTCACCGCCGAAGATCCTGTGGAAATTGAGATTGACGGCTTAATTCAAACCCAAGTCAATCAAAGTATTAACCTTGATTTTAGCCAGCTATTACGCACCTTTCTACGCCAAGATCCCGACATCATTATGCTAGGTGAAATTCGAGATGAAGAGAGTGCAAAAATGGCATTAAGAGCAAGCCAGACGGGGCATTTAGTCCTTTCAACCCTGCATACCAATGACGCACTATTAGCGGTCGAACGTTTGTTACAACTGGGTATTCAAGAGTATGAAATCCAAAATTCACTACTGTTAGTCATTGCACAACGCCTTGTGCGTAAGCTCTGCAAAAAGTGTCGTGGCATAGGCTGTGATGAGTGCTATCAAGGCTATAAAGGGCGGATCGGGATTTACCAATGTTTAAGTAGAACTGCAAAAAAATTCGATAAACAGACCGCTTACTTGGACTTTTCCAGCTTACGAGAGAGTGCTAAACAAAAAATTGAACAACAACTAACCAACGAAATCGAAGTGGATAGGGTATTAGGCGATGAATAACATTTATGAATTTCAATGGAAAGGACGCAACCGCTTTGGACAAAAGCAAACAGGGCGACAGCTTGCCGAAAGCCGAGAAGTGCTAGAAAAACACTTGCAACAAAAAGGCTATAGCCAGTTACGCATTAGCCGACATTTTGCCTTGCCGACGGCACCGAAAAAGGAGGAAATTAATCAATTTATGCAACAGTTTGCATTATTAATTCAAGCCAAAATCCCCCTAAAACAGAGTTTGGTAATGTTGCTGGAAACTTGCCAAAATCGCACCTTTTACCGTTGGCAACAAGAGACAATCCGCTTGATTGAAGCTGGCTTTGCCCTATCCGTTGCCTTTGAAAAACAGGGGAAATATATCAATCCACAAGAGATCCAATTAATTAAAATGGCAGAAACAAGCGGTAATTTAGGGCTGATTTTAACCAATATTGCACAACGCCGTGAAAAATCGGAAAAATTAGCCAAGAAAATTAAAAAAATTCTCTTTTATCCCGTCTTTATTTTAGCTATTTCAATCACACTCTCTATTTTATTATTACTTTTTATTGTGCCACAATTTGCAGAACTTTATGGATCAAAAGGAAAATCATTACCCCTAATTACCGAAATACTCTTTAGCCTATCTCATTTTCTACAACACTCTATTTTAACGCTAATTATCTTATGTGCGTTATGTTTTCTTTTAATTCATATTTTAAATAAAAAAACAGATCTTATTCAACGCTTAAAATTGATTATCTTAAGCCATATTCCTATTTTAAAAGGCATTATCCAGTATTCACGCATTATCTTTTTTTGTCAAAATAGCAGTTTAATGCTGGCTTCACATATTCGTTTAGATACTGTACTTCATTCCTTTTTAGCCAATAAAAGTGATGATATTTTATTACAAGGTTCTCTAGCAACTACACTAACTTATTTAAAACAAGGCCATCGTTTAGCCGACAGTTTAGATCCAAAACTCTTTCCTACGGATATGTTACAGATGATTGCCATTGGCGAGCAGAGCGGAAAATTATCGCCAATGTTGCAACAAATCAGCGACGGTTATCAACAGCGGTTAGATTATCAAATTGATATACTTTCCCAATTATTAGAGCCGATGTTAATGGTGTTAATGGGAATTATTGTAGGAACTATTTTAGTCGGGTTATATTTGCCGATTTTTGATATGGGAGCAATGATAGAATGATGTTATTTTTATTGTCGATTTTACTTGCTTATTGGTTTCAAAAAGAAATGCAACATTTTCCAATACGAATTAATCAGCAAACTTATCAGGATTACCATTTATTAGTCCAATCGCCTTTAAGTTTGGCGGATTTTATTCATAAATCCACTTTACAGCCTAAATTTACATTTTTATCCTACGGTTTTTATATTTTATTTCCTGTTATAGTTTGGATATTTTACGATATAAACTTACCGCTTATTTTTATTCTTATCTGTCTAATTTATTTATCTTTATTGGACTATTTATATTATTTAACGGATATTCGCTATGTTTCAATTATTTTTGTCTTAGCATTATGGCAACTGCTTTTTTACCATTCCATTGAGCTAAATTCCCATATTTTTTCGCTTTTTATCACCATTCTCTTTTTTAGCTTATTCTCACTGCTTAGCCAGTTAATCTACAAAAAAGAGAGTTTAGGTTTAGGGGATATTCTTCTCTTTATTGCATTATCGCCTTTGTTTACCCTTGAAGAGATGATTTTATTACTGCTTTATGCGTCCTTATTTGGTTTAGCGTTTTATGCTCTCTATTTTTTATTCACCAAACAAAAACTTGCCCGATTACCTTTTATTCCCTTTATTAGCCTTTCGACTTTCTGGGGGATTATTGGTAAAATTTAATTCGTAGGGACACACTGCATGTGTCCTCAAAAATGAATATATACATATACAAAATATGGACACACGCAGTGTCTCCCTACATTTTATAGGAACTCCAATGACCTACACCGTAGCACTTACAGGCGGTATCGGCAGTGGTAAATCGACCATAGCCAATCTCTTTGCAATGTTAGATGTGTCAATTATTGACGCAGATATTGTTGCTCGCCAAGTGGTTGAAAAAGGCTCGCCGTTGTTAGCTGAAATTGTGTCGCACTTCGGCGAGCAAATTTTACTTACAAATGGTGAGCTAGATCGTACCGCTTTACGCCATATTGTGTTTCAATCGGAAAGTGAAAAACAGTGGCTAAATCAACTACTTCACCCAGCAATTCGTGCAGAAATGTTAAAGCAGTTGAATGAAAGCTCAGCCCCTTATGTGCTTTGGGTTGTGCCTTTGTTGATTGAAAATCAGCTAACCGAATTTTGTGACCGCATTTTAGTAGTTGATGTGTTACCTGAAATTCAGTTAGAACGAGCGACTAAACGAGATAAAAGCAAAGAAGAAACCATTAAGAACATTATGGCATCACAAGTGGATCGTCAGACACGATTAAGCTATGCCGATGATGTGATTGAAAATAATCTTTCCCTTGATGACAATGCGATTCATCTTGCACATCAAGTTGCAAAACTACATAAACACTATTTAACCCTTGCAAAACAAAAGGAAATTTTAAAATGACTATCGTGAATTGCCCAACCTGTGAAAGAGAAGTTGTTTGGTCTGCGGAAAGTAAATATCGCCCATTTTGTAGCGAACGTTGCCAATTAATCGATCTTGGCGAATGGGCTAATGAAGAAAAAAGAATTGCAGGAAATCAGACGGATAACGACGTTATGTCATCTGATTTAGCCTAATACAAGCGGTGAGATCTTACTATTTTTTTGCAAAATCTCACCCTTTTCTGTTAGCGAATAATGCCACGTGTTGAACGCTTAAAGAAATCTAAGAATAAGCTAACGGCAGCTTCCGTTTTCGCATATTGCTCAATTTCAGGCATTGCTTCTTCTAATGTTTTACCACTACGATAAATTAATTTATACACATTACGAATCGCGTGCATTGTCGCTTTCTCAAAACCACGGCGTTTTAAACCTTCTAGGTTTACGCCAAATGGCTGAGCGTGATTTCCCTGTGCCATCACATAAGGTGGTACATCTTGGCTAACCATTGAGCCACCGCCTAACATCACATGCGAGCCAATCACCACAAATTGATGAATAGCAGACATTCCACCTACAATGACAAAATCATCAAGGGTAACGTGTCCTGCTAAAGTCCCATTATTTGCAATAATACAACGGTTACCAATAGAGCAGTCATGTGCAATGTGGCAATTAATCATAAATAAATTGTCATTACCCACACGGGTTACGCCACCACCTTGTACTGTACCACGGTGAATAGTCACACTTTCACGAATACGGTTACGGTCGCCAATAATGGTTTTCGTCGGTTCACCTTGATATTTAAGATCTTGGTTAATTTCACCAATACTTGCAAATTGGAAAATGTGGTTATCTTCACCAATTTCAGTATCCCCTTGAATCACTACGTGAGAGTGAATTTTTGTGCGAGCGCCAATTTTTACCTCTGCGCCAATCACACAAAAAGGACCGATTTCCACATTAGCGCCAATTTTCGCCCCTTCTGCAACAATTGCAGATGGATGAATTTTTGCTGAAGAATCAATTAATTGCATAGTTATATCCCTCTCATTTAGGGCAATTTTATTTGCGAGCACACATTAAATCTGCTTCACAGACAATTTTACCATCCACATAAGCTTTTCCAGTAAATGCAGTAATGCCACGTTTCTCTTTGACAAAAGTCACTTCGATAATCATCTGATTACCTGGCACGACTGGGCGTTTGAAGCGAGCATTATCTACCGCTGCAAAATAATAGAGTTCATTCTCTTTTAATTTACCATAGCTTTTAATCGCTAAAACACCTGTTGCTTGTGCCATCGCTTCTAAAATTAATACACCAGGAAAAACAGGCTGGTTCGGGAAGTGTCCTGTAAAGCAAGGCTCATTCACGCTCACATTTTTTACTGCTTTCAGCCATTTACCTTCTTCAAAATCTACCACACGATCGACCAATAAAAACGGATAACGGTGTGGAAGCATTTCCATAATTTCTGTTACTTCAATAATTCTCGGTTCACGATTTTCTGTTTGTACTTCAGTTGTCACTTGTTAAGACCTCTTAAATAAATTATTCAGCTAAGCATTTTTCTAAGGATTTTAAACGTTTATTCATTTCATCAATATTCATCACTAAAGCTGCTGTTTTACGCCATTCTTTGTTGGTTTGTAATGGAATACCTGACGAATAGATACCTTTTTCTGTGATTGGTCGCATTACCATACCCATACCCGTGATAATCGCACCATCACAAATTTCCATATGTCCATTAATCACACTTGCACCGCCAATTTGACAGAAACGCCCAACTTTAAGGCTTCCCGCCATAATAACACCGCCAGCCACCGCAGTACCATAACCAATATGGACATTATGGGCGATTTGGCAAAGATTATCGATAATTACATTATCTTCAATCACCGTTGGATCTAATGCGCCACGGTCAATACAGGTACAAGCCCCAATTTCAACACAGTTTCCGATAATCACACCACCAGTTTGTGGAATTTTAATCCATTGCCCTTTATCATTAGCATAACCAAATCCGTCACTTCCAATCACGGCGGATGATTGAATTAAACAATCTGAGCCAATCTGTACATTATGGTAAACGGAAACATTTGCCCACAATTTTGTTCTTGCACCAATTTTGCTGTTTTTACCCACAAAACAACCTGCACCAATAATCGCATCATCGCCGATTTCCGCGCCACTTTCAATGACCGCATTTGCTCCGACAGAAACGTTATTACCTAGCTTAGCTTCAGGAGAAATCACAGCACTTTCAGCAATATTCTCTGCAGGTTTTGGCGTGCTATCCATATATTGCGCTAAAATGGCATAAGCTAGATAAGGATTAGCGACAACGATAAGGTTTTGATTTTCAGTGCAAAATTCAACATCTGCTTTTGTCACAATAATCGCACCAGCCTGGCTTTGTGCCAGCTGTGGACGGTATTTTGAATTTGAGATGAAGGTAATTTGATTGGCAGTTGCTTTATCTAAAGGAGCAATGCTTAAAATAGCTAAATCGGCGTTACCCTTTAGAGTACCGCCGATCTGCTCCGCTAAGTCACTTAAACGGAATCCAGCCATTATTTTTTCACTTCTTCTGGTTTAGGTTCTTCAGCTTTTACTTCGGCTACTGGAGCTGTAGTTTTAGCATCTTCTGTCTTAGGTGCTTCTGCTTTTGGTGGCTCAGGCATTTTTCCACCCATTGCAACAAGAATTTCTTCCGTAATATCTGCACTTTCATCTTTAGCATATAATGCTATTGATGGTGGAAGTACTAAAGTATAGCCTTTAGATTCTGCAACTTGTTTAATTTTCGCATTAATATCTTCAACGACTTTTTTCTGCACTTCTTCTGGCGTCATTGAACCTGATTCTTTTTGTGCTTTAGCGATTTCTTCTTGGAAAGCTGCTACTTTCTTTTGAAACTCTTCTGCACGTTTTTGAAATGCTTCACCTTTTTTACCAAATGCTTGCTCACGTTTTTGTAACGCTGCCACTTTATTTTGGAATGGTTTTGCTTCGGCGTTAATTTTATCTTGGCGAGCTTGAATCTCTTTTGCTCTTAATCGTGGTGCATCTTTTTCAAGCTGAGCAATTTTTTTCTTCATTGAAGCTTCTAAAGCTGTTTGCTCTTTTTGTAATGCTTGCGCATCGCTTTCAATTTTTTTACGTTCTGCAACTAAAGCTTTTTCATCTTCAGCAAGTTTTTTATTTTCTTCTGCTAATTTCTTCTCTTGCGGAGCAAATTTTTCTTCGCTCGCTTTCATAAATTTGGCGAATTTTTCACTTGCTTCAAGTGTTAAAGGGTGGTTTTGCATTAAGAAATTTGCGTCTGCAAAACCAATTTTATCATTTGCATTTGCTAAGTTTGATGTGAACGCTAATGCAGATGCAACTGCAGCAATTTTAAATAAATGTTTCATTAAATATCCTTAAAAATAATACGGTAGATTTGCAAATTATTTCACAAATCTAACCGCTTGTTAAAAAATTAGAATGTGCTACCAATACTAAATTGGAACTGTTCAATCTCGTCACCTTTATATTTCTTAATTGGTTTAGCATAAGAGAATACTAAAGGTCCAACTGGTGAGTTCCATTGGAACGCTACGCCTGCTGATGCACGGATACGTTTATAATCTTTGAAGTTTTCTAAGCCAAGATCTTTAAATGTCACAGGATCATTATTACTATAACCAATCACTGTAGATTCCTTCCATTTAGTATTCCAAACAGTTGCAGCATCTACGAATAATGATGTTCTTACATTATGTTGGTATTTTTCACTTATAAATGGAGTTGGCATAATCAGCTCTAAGCTAGCTGTTGCCATCGCATTACCACCGACTGTATCTCCATTGACATAACTAAATACTTTATTATTGTCTAAATAGACCGCTTTAGGACCAATCGCTCCATACGCAAAACCTCTCAATGAACCAATGCCACCTGCACTATAGGTTTGATAGAAAGGTAACTCTTTACCACCAAAACCATTTGCATAAGCGACACTCGCACGAGTAGAAATTACCCATTTATGTTCACGATTTAACGGTAAATAATTTCTAAAATCTGCGCTGAGTTTATAATATTTATTATCCGAACCAGGAATGGTCACTTTACCACCAATATTTGCGATCGTACCTTGAGTAGGGAAATAACCACGATTTAGACTGTTATAGTTCCAACCAAATGAGAAATCGAAATCATCGGCTTTAATCTTAGCATATTTATCCGAAGTCAAATCAATAGGAAACTGCATTGATTTCACATATAGCTCACGATTGTATTCACGTAATGCATTTTTAATCGTATCGTGCGTATATCCTAAACCTAAATAATATGAGTTATTTTCATCTACAGGGAAACCTAAGGTACCATTTACACCGTAAGTCTGGCGTTTATAGCTCGCTACCGTTTCATTTTTAGAGTTATCATAATCTTCATAGAAAATATTTCCACCAAGACTTACGCCATCTTTTGTGAAGTATGGTTCGGTATAACCTAAATTAATACTCGTACCGTAATCATTACGAGTACCATTTAAGCTAATAGTTGACCCCATACCTAAGAAGTTATCCTGTTTAATCCCAGCTTGATAACTAATACCACTTTCTGTACCATATCCAATACCGAAGTTGATACTTCCCGTATTACGCTCACGAATTTTATAAACAACATCAACTTGGTCTGCGGTATTTGGTACATTTTGATAATCCATTTCAACCGTTTCATAGAAACCTGTACGCTCTAAACGCGCTTTACCTAATTGTGTTTTGCTTGTTGAGAGCCATGCACCTTCTTGCTGACGCATTTCACGACGCAATGTTGAATCTGCAGTTACATCATTGCCTTCAAAACGAATTTTACGGACATAAACACGCTGTCCTGCATCTACAACGAAGGTTAAACGTACGGTTTTATTAGCTTCATCAAATGATGGGTGTAATTCAACTTTCGCCGAACCAAAACCATGATCACCTAAAACTTGCTTAATGCCTTCTTCATATTTCGTTAATTCATCTTTACGGAATAAATCACCTTGTTTGAAATCTTTTAACTGTTCATTCAGCTCTTTATCTAACTTAGCTGTATTACCTACGATACGAATATCACTAACGTTATAAGCATCGCCTTCATGAATTTTATACGTAAGATTTACTTCTTTTTTATCATCACTAAATACTGGTTGGGATGCATCAACGTTAAACTTCGCATAACCACGATTCATATAGAAATTGCGTAAATTTTCAAAATCTTGGTTGTAAGCTTGTTGCTCAAACTTGCTACTTGCAAAAATATTCCACCAAGAAACATCAGGTTGAATATCTAGTTGCTTCATTAACTCTTTAGATGAGAAAGCTTGATTACCTTCAAAAGTAATGTTCTTAACATAGGCTACATCACCTTCTTTAATATCTAACTTAACATCTACACCACCTTCTTGAGATTTTGTCACAATAGTATCAATAGTGGCGTTATAACGGCCAATAGAATGGTAATGATCAATTAATGCGGCCTTAAATGACTCTAATTTAGTTGCATCGTAAAGCTCACCTTTAGTAATAAGGTTTGCTTTTAAGTTTTGTTCTAGAGGATCTTTAGGAATAGCAGAGTTACCACTGATATCTACACTATTGATAATAGGATATTCTACCACCTTGATCACAAGCGTATTACCTTCACGCACTGCGCGTACATCTTGGAAGCGGTTTTGTACGAATAATTGGCGCACAACATTTGCAACATCGTTATCTGTGGCTGTTTGTCCGACTTTAACAGGAAGTGTTGGAATGATAGCAGCACTTGTTGCAGGCTGAACACCATCGATACGAATATCTTTTACAACAAAAGGGGCTGCAAAAGCGACACCATTTGCTACTAAAAGTGTTGAAAGTAATAGTTTTTTCATCTAAATGATCCTACTAGTTTAGTAAAATTATATTAACATCTAACCGCTTGTACGGTTAGAAATGAATTAAATCGTTGAACAAGGCAAAGCACATTAAGCCTAATACGAACGCAATCCCGACTTGTTGAAACCGAAAGTGAAATTTTTCAGGCAACGGTTTACCGCGAATGGCTTCACCACCTAACAATAACAGCTGTCCACCATCTAAAGGTAAAATAGGAAATAGATTCATTACCCCTAAATTCACGCTAATTAACGCCATGAAACTTAAGTAGTAAACCCAACCAATTTCTGCCGTTGCCCCCGCACCTTTCGCCATTGAGATTGGCCCGCCCATATTACTTAGAGATAAATCTCCCGTAATCAAATTGCCAATAAATTGCAAAATGGTATAGGTTAATGAACCGACTTTTTCAATGCTTTTGCTAAATGCCGTTAGCATATCATATTTCAATTCTGCTCGATACTTATCCGCTAATGTCTGATAAGTCGGAACAATACCGATAAGATAGCGACCTTCTTTTTCCGATTTCTCTGGCTGTAATTGGAAAAAGAGTTGCTGATTATTCCGCTCAATCGTTAAATGAACGATATTCCCTGTTTGCACTTGCTCTAATAAATATCGCCATTCAAAAGGCTTTGAATTTACCGTGATAATTTTATCACCAGCTAGAATTCCCGCCTTCGCTGAAACCGAATTTTCGACTACATTTTTAATAATTGGTTCAACATCAACACCTTTTGGACGAACACCTAACGTCGTTAATGGATTTTCTTTATTTCCATCGACATTCCAGTTACTCAAATCTAAGGTAAATTGACGAGAAATATTTTCATCAAAATGATTGCCTTCAATAACCACTTGCGACGCACCAACCTTACCCAACAAAGCTAAAGTCGCCTCTTCCCAGTTTTGAACTGCACGATTATCGACAGATTTAATTTCTAACTCAGGTTCTAATTTTGCATGGGCGGCAATAGAATCAGGAATCACTGATCCGATGACAGGTTTAACCGTCGGTACTCCTACATTAAACACAACCCAATAAGCCAAAATAGCAAATAAAAAATTCGCCACCGGCCCGGCAAGAACAATAAAAGCTCGCTGTAAAACGGTTTTACTCTGCAAAGATTGTGAATCAGGCAACTGATGTTCAGGCTCACCGTTATGCATTTGCACATAGCCACCTAAAGGAATTAAGGAAAAGGCAAATTCTGTACCTTGCTTATCCTTCTTACGCCATAATACTTTTCCAAATCCAATCGAAAAGCGTAGCACTTTTACTCCACATTTACGTGCAGCCCAAAAATGCCCGTATTCGTGTACGAATACTAGCACGCAGATTAGGATAAAAAAGGCGAGCATTGATGTCATCAAACAATCCTATAAGAAAAAGAAGAAGCCGATAGCAAACACAGGTACTGCTGCGGTTAAGCTATCAATACGATCTAAAATACCGCCATGTCCTGGAATTAAATTACTACTGTCTTTAATGCCCGCTTGACGTTTAAACATACTTTCACTTAAATCGCCTAAAATTGAAACCGCCACCGTAATCACTGAAAGTACGATAAACGCAGATGTATTTAATTCACGCCCAAATACGTTCTCTGGCGTAAGATTTAAGAAAATCACCGCAATAATCGCAGAAGTCATCACGCCACCAATCGCTCCTTCCCAAGATTTACCTGGTGAAACTTTAGGCGCAAGTTTATGTTTACCAAATGCACGACCGGCAAAATAAGCGCCAGAATCCGCCCCCCAAACCAATAGGAAAACATAGAGTAATAGATAAGTGCCTTGGTGTTCGTCGAGATTATATTGATAGAATCGTAAAGCCAATGTACCGATTAAAAATGGAATTAAGGTACAGAAGCCAAAAATGAACTTCGCTGCAACTGATTTAGCCCAAATCTCTGCGGATTTTGGATAACTAATTACCAATGCAAATGCAATTAACCACCAAAAACCACCAATAAATAGTAAAGGCGTTGTTTCATCGGTTAAAAAACGTGTTGCTTGAATATAAGATGTGCCCGCAATGATCGGAAAAATTAATAAGCAGGTCACGACAAAAGCGACAATAGCTCGTGCGATCGGGCGTTTAAAGCCTGCAAATTGCGCCCACTCCCACATTCCTAAAACAATAATGGCAGATAACCCTATCGTAAAAGCCAAAGGGGAAAGCCAAAATAGCGCTATCACCGCTAAAATAACCATCACGATTGCTGAAAGGACTCGTTCTTTAAGCATTGAATTTTCCTTATAAATTAACAACCACCAAAACGGCGATCACGTTGTTGGTATGCGATAACGGCATCGGTAAATGCCTTTTCATCAAAATCCGGCCATAACACAGGGCTAAATACTAACTCGGCATAAGCAATTTGCCATAATAAGAAATTACTAATTCGCTGTTCGCCACTGGTTCGAATTAATAAATCAACCTGTGGCTGATCTTCGGTCACTAAATGGCGCTGAACGTAATCAGGGGTAATCTCATCAACAGAAAGCTCACCGTTTTTTACCTGTAATGCAATCTGTTTCGTTGCTTGGGTAATATCCCAATAGCCACCATAATTCGCAGCAATATTTAAAATTAAGCCAGTATTATTCGCAGTTAATGCTTCTGATTGCGCAATACGATTTTGCAAACTGTCACTAAAAGCTGATTTATCACCAATAATTTTGAGTCGAATATTATTTTTATGTAATTTCTTAACTTCAGAATCCAAGGCTTTCATAAACAGCGTCATTAATGCAGAGACTTCTGCTTCAGGTCTTGACCAGTTTTCGCTACTAAATGCGTAAAGTGTTAGCACCTTAATACCATGTTTAGCTGCAAAATTTACTGCAGAACGTACCGCTTTCACACCGTTTTGATGTCCAAATATGCGTAATTTCCCTTGCTGTTTCGCCCAACGTCCATTGCCGTCCATAATAATAGCAACGTGTTGTGGCATATTTTGAAGATCGATACTCACAGGAATTTACCCACTTAATAAAATAATGAATGTAGATGAATGAAAAATGGTGATAACTATACCATAGGATAGCAAAGAGTGGAATTCACAATCCCTAGCCCCTTTGCTTTTATTTAACGTGAAGATTAAAAATTATCTTTTTTCTGACGCATTGCAATAAATTCGTCTAAAGTGACCGCTTGTAAAAACGGATTGATCTGTTTTTCAATCCCAATCGTACTCGGTAGCGTTGGTTTATGTTGTGAACGTAAAATATCCGCTCGCTCTTGATATTCCATTAAAACACAGCTTGTCGCCATCACTGTTTCAGCAAATTTGAGATTGCTTTGAGTATATTCGTGACCTGCATAGACTTGCACAAAATCAGGCAGGGCTTTAAAACGTTGTAAGGCATCAAACTGAGCTTGGTAATCCCCTGTAAACACCCGTCCACAACCACCTGAAAATAACGCATCGCCGCAAAAGAGATATTCACCATCAACCAAATAGCTAATATGTTGCGCTGTATGCCCTGCACTCTCAATCACTCTCACCTTCAGCCCTAACAGCTCAAACTGTTGCTCAGGATAAACAATCTGATTGGCAAATTGGCTAATTTCTTCTGATCCATAAATAAGTATATCGGGAAATTGTGCCACTAAATCAGCGACGCCATCAGTGTGGTCGTGGTGATTATGGGTAAGCAAAATAGCGGTCGGATTAAGCTGATGTTTTGCAAGAAAAGCGAATACAGGCTGACTCTCTGCTGGATCGACAATAATCGCTTGGCTCTCTTTTTGTAAAATCCAAATGTAATTATCAGAAAGGGCGGGAATTGGGGTAATCTGAAGCATATTTATTTTCCGTAGGTCGGGCATCTATGCCCGACATTGCCGTGTTTTATAAAAAATTGTTGGGCATAAATGCCTGACTTTGCTGTATTCTATAAATGATTGTCGGGCATAAATGCCCGACCTACTTATTTCAAGAATAACGCTGCCGCCCCACGCACGCCACTTGAGTCACCGTGGATCGCTTTTTTGATCACTGGCACTTCCGCATTACGCAATAAATATTTTGGTAAGGCTTTTGGTAAGGCTTCATAAATATAATCAAAGTTGGATAAACCACCACCAAACACAATCATATCCGGATCAAGCACCGTAATATAATTTGCCACTGAAATTGCCATTAACTCAATGTATTTCTCAACAAACTCAACGGTTTTCTCATCTTTACCATAAAAACGATGAATAATGGTTTTCGCATCAATCGCTTCACCCACTAAATCATTATAAAGCATCTCAAAACCACGTCCTGAGATATAGCTATCCAAACAAGCCGTATTGCCACAGCCACATTTATAAATCGGGGCTTTATCCCAACCCAGTAATTTCAATGCGTGATAGTTAAGCTGAATATGCCCAACTTCACCCGCCATACCGATTTGACCTGAGTGTGCTTTACCGTTTAATACGATACCGCCACCAAAACCTGTACCAATAATCAACCCTAACACCGTTGGATATTGCAGATTGCTTTCGTCCCACGCTTCCGATAAAGCTAAGCAGTTCGCGTCGTTTTCAACACGCACTTCACGTCCTAAACGCTCTTCCAAATCTTGAATAATTTTATTGCCGTGAACTACCGCAATGTTAGCAATTTCCGCTAACCCTGTTTTATGATTAACAAAACCAGGTACACCAAGCCCCACAGTGCCTTGCTCACCAAATTTTGCATCGGCATTACGCACTAAGGTTTCCACCGTTCTTAACCAATCCTCATAGCTTGTCTGTGGGGTTGGCACACGCTCGCTGTGTAATTTCTCTAATTTCTCATTAAAGGCAGCCAATTCAATTTTTGTACCGCCAATGTCTAAACCGTAATAAACCATCGTTAACCTCGCTTTTTAAATAATGTCCATTTTTCTAAGAAAGGAATTGTCCATAAGAAGATGATTAAGTGGAAAGCCCACGCAATCAACGTACTGGCAAATAGATCAATAGGATAATGCATTCCTAAACGCAAACGGCTGATCAACATCAAACCCGCCCATAAAATTGCAAAAATTTGTGCAAAAACAACCGCTTGTCCACGTACTCCAAACAATAAACCGGCAAACATTAACATCCAAGAAACCGCAAAAATAGTATGCCCAGATGGGAAAGAATAGCCTAATTCATCTGCTTGATGTTCAACCACAAATTGATTCTCAGGTTGTTCAAATTTCATTACTGCCACTGCTTGCTCTGCTTTCGGCAACGCATAAAATGCTTCAGTATTGCTTTGGAACATCTCTGTCACAAATGGACGAGGCTCTTTAAATACGGCTTTCGTCCCTTCTTTAATTGCTTGAGTGCCAACCACCGAAGTTGCACAAATAAATCCGACTAAAAGCCAAGAATAGCGAGAACGAGCCAACCACATCAGCCACAGCATAAACAGCACGCAAGTAATTAATGCATAAGGTGTGGAGCCTGTTTCGGTCAATATAAATAATGCCCAGTCAAACGGATTAATGGTTAAATTGGTTTGTAGATTCCATTGCCAGCCAATAACCCAAGCCGTTAATGGAATCAGTAACATTAAAAAAGTTAAAAAAGAGAGTTTTTTTACCACGGGAAATTCCTTCATAAAAAAACCGCTTGCGACAACAAGCGGTCAGTTTTCATTAAAATTTTGCAAATTAAATCGCTTTAGTCGCCTTTGGCAAGCTGATTTTCTTCTCTTCACTTTGGCGATAAAGGACTAAAATATGTCCAATAGTTTGTACTTCCACCGCTTTGGTTTCACGTACAATCGCATCAATGATCAACTGCTTCATCTCACGATCAGCCCCTGCGATCTTCACTTTAATCAACTCGTGGTGATCTAACGCATTTTCGATCTCGGCTAACACCCCTTCTGTTAAACCATTACCGCCAAGCATGACGACAGGGCTTAAATGGTGCGCAAGTCCTTTTAAAAATTGTTTCTGTTTTGTTGTTAAATTTACTGACATTAAAATTGCCTTTTTATGCTAAAAAAATCGGTGCAGAAAATAGCATATTCAAGATAAATTTTAAAGCTAAAGATATGCTAAAATACGCAAACTTACTTAATTTTAAAAAGGATAACCTATGCCAACGCTTAGCGTCGCCATGATCGTCAAAAACGAATCGCAAGATCTTGCCCAATGTTTAGAAACTGTCAAAGGTTGGGTGGACGAAATCGTCATTCTAGACTCTGGAAGTAGCGACAATACCAAAGAAATCGCCTTACAATACGGAGCAAAATTCTATGAAAATACCGATTGGCAAGGTTTTGGTAAACAACGCCAACTCGCTCAACAATATGTCACTAGCGATTATGTTCTCTGGCTTGATGCTGACGAACGTGTCACCCCAGAATTAAAACAAAGCATACAACAAGCGGTCAGTTCTGATGAAAAAAATACGGTTTATCAAATCGGTCGTTTAAGTGAAGTTTTTGGCAGACAAATTCGCCATTCAGGGTGGTATCCTGATTATGTAGTGAGACTTTACCGCACGGATTTTGCCCAATACGGCGATGAACTTGTTCACGAAAAAGTCCATTATCCAAAAGAAGCCAAAGTAGCTAAACTTAAAGGCGATTTATTGCATTTTACTTATAAAGATATTCACCATTATCTAGTAAAATCAGCAAGTTATGCGAAAGCATGGGCGGAGCAAAAAGCCAGATCAGGAAAGAAAGCAACGCTCTTTCAAGGTGTGACACACGCTATCGGCTGTTTTGTAAAAATGTATTTACTAAAAGCAGGATTTTTAGATGGCAAACAAGGATTTCTACTTGCAGTTCTTTCAGCACATTCGGTTTTTGTAAAATACGCAGACTTGTGGAATCGTAGCCGTTAATTTATGCACAGCGGTCTCTTTGCAAAAAAATTGCAGAATCAGACCGCTTGTAATTACCACACTTTATCAATAAACGGCAGAATCTCCGTTAATGCTTTATCAATCGGAATTAAGGTCAAGTTTTTCTGAGAAGCCTTATCAGAAGGCGGGCAAAATGCGATATGTTTATCGGCATCATTTAACGGCTTCCAACGGCGTGGAATGGCAGATAAACGACTTGGGTAAAAACCTACCGTTGCAATATTTAATGCACCACAAATGTGTAAAGGCCCTGTTGAACCTGCAATAAAGAGATCGGCACAGGCTAACGATCTGGCAAAATCGACTAATCCATCATTTTTATCATAAATCACCACATTCTTATGATTTACTAATTGTTGCAATGCTTTAGCAGTTTCACTTTCATTCGGTCCTGCGGTTAAAATCACTTGGCAATCAAATTTTTCTAAAATCCCTGAAATTAACTCCGCATATTGATTCAAAGATAAATTCGTCGCAGATCCCCCTGTACTACTATGTACAAAAAGCCATTTTTTATGGCCGTCTAACTTTAACAGTTCGATTAATTTGCTTTTTTGCGTAATCAGACAAGTATTATCAAAGGACAAATAAGGTGTCGTCGGCTCTACCGCTGTAATTTGATTATCTTTCAAAAAATAACGCACTAAGTCTACATTATATTCATACTCTGCTTTTTCAGAACGAGAGCGACGCTGGGTTAAACGGTGATTATATAAAAATTGAAAGAGTTTCGTTGCGGGTGCTAAACGGTAGGCAATACGGCTTTTCCAAACTAATTTGGCATTATACCAATCCGACACAAAACTAATCACTGCATCAAACTGTTCAGATCTTACCGCTTGTAATACACGATCATTTTCAGCGTTATTTTGTTTATCTGAACTATCTAAAATAATGCCATCTAAATAAGGGCAAATTTCCGCTAATGGTGCTGTATATTTAGGAACAAGGGCAATAATTTGGCAATTCGGCATTGATTTTTTTAACATCGCAAATGCCGCCCAAGCCAGCATAAAATCGCCAATTTTATCGTTACGAATAACAAGAATTTTCTTCATTTTCTGATTTCCCAAATAGACACTAAAAAATAAGGGGATATAAAATCCCCTTATTTTGCCACATTCTATGTGATTACAGAATCTCTTTCGCTTTCGCCACTACGTTGTCTACTGTGAAGCCGAAGAGTTTGAATAATTCACCTGCTGGTGCTGATTCACCGAAGCTATTCATACCAACAATGCGGCCACCAAAGCCAACATATTTGTACCAGAAGTCTGAAATACCCGCTTCAATCGCCACACGTTTAGTCACTGAGCTTGGTAATACTGACTCACGATAAGCTTCATCTTGTGCGTCAAACACGTTAGTGCTTGGCATTGAAACCACACGTACTTTATGCCCTTCGGCACTCAATACATCGGCTGCTTTCATCGCTAATTCAACTTCTGAACCTGTTGCGATTAAGATTAAATCTGGGCAATCGCCTTTTTCGCAGCATTGACGCAGGATATAACCACCACGAGCCACGTTGGCAAGTTGTTCTGGAGTACGTTCCATTTGAGCTAGGTTTTGACGAGTAAAGATTAAGGCACTTGGACCATCTTTACGTTCAACTGCCGCTTTCCATGCCACCGCAGATTCGACTTGGTCGCACGGTCTCCATGTTTGAAGATTTGGAATTAAACGTAATGCTGCCGTTTGTTCAACTGGTTGGTGAGTTGGACCATCTTCACCTAAGCCGATAGAATCGTGCGTGTAAACAAATAACGAGCGTTGTTTCATTAACGCCGCCATACGCACCGCATTGTGTGCATATTCCATAAACATTAAGAAAGTCGCACCGTATGGGATAAAGCCACCGTGTAAAGCGATACCGTTCATAATCGCTGACATACCAAACTCACGCACACCGTAGTTGATGTAGTTGCCATCAACATTATGATCTGCACGGATTGGTTTTGAGCCAGACCATAAGGTTAAGTTTGAACTTGCTAAGTCTGCTGAACCACCTAAAAACTCAGGAAGAATGTGTGCATAGGCTTCAATCGCATTTTGTGACGCTTTACGGCTTGCAATGTTCGCTGGGTTTGCTTGTAATTTTTCAATAAACGCTTGTGATTCTGCCGCCCAGTTTGCTGGTAATTCACCTGCGACACGGCGTTTAAATTCCGCCGCAAGCTCTGGGTAAGCGGTTTCATAAGCTGCAAATTTTGCATTCCACTCTTTCTCTGCAATTAAGCCTTTTGCTTTTGCGTCCCATTCTGCATAGATTTCAGCTGGAATAACAAAAGGTGCGTGTTCCCATTTTAAGTATTCACGCGCAGCTGCAATTTCTGCATCGCCTAATGGTGCACCGTGACAATCGTGTGAGTTACATTTGTTTGGCGAACCGTAACCGATAATGGTCTTGCAGATAATTAATGTTGGGCGATCTTTTTCTGCTTGTGCATTTTCAATTGCAAATTTAATTTGCTCCGCATTGTGTCCATCAACATTGCGGATAACTTGCCAGCCGTAAGACTCAAAACGCATTGCGGTATCGTCAGAGAACCAGCCATCAACGTGACCATCAATCGAAATGTTGTTGTCATCGTAGAAAGCAATTAATTTCCCTAAACCTAAAGTGCCTGCTAATGAACAAGCCTCGTGTGAGATCCCCTCCATTAAACAGCCATCACCTAAGAACGCATAGGTGTAGTGGTTTACAATCTCGTGACCTTCACGGTTAAACTGTGCTGCTAAGGTTTTTTCCGCAATCGCCATACCTACCGCATTGGTAATCCCTTGACCTAACGGGCCTGTTGTGGTTTCAACACCTGGTGCATAGCCATATTCTGGGTGACCTGGTGTTTTAGAGTGTAATTGACGGAACTGTTTTAAATCTTCAATGGAAAGATCGTAGCCTGTTAAGTGTAAAAGGCTATAAATCAACATTGAGCCGTGTCCGTTAGAAAGTATGAAGCGGTCACGGTTTGCCCAAGCTGGATTGGTTGGATTGTGTGATAAAAAATCACGCCATAACACTTCCGCAATATCCGCCATACCCATTGGCGCACCAGGGTGACCTGAATTTGCTTTTTGCACAGCATCCATACTTAAAAAACGGATAGCATTTGCAAGTTCTCTACGTTCTGCCATTATTTACTCCTAAAAAGAAATTAACATGAAAATTGTCGTGCGATTCTACACTATTTTTACAACTACGGGCGTAAAATATCACGGATAAAATGAGACATACCTCACATTATTATAATTGTTGAAATCTATTCCAAATTAACGTAGAATGCCGACTCTTTTTGGTGCTGAGTTGATACTCAGTGTATTTTTTAATACATATGGTACTAGACAGCAAAGTAGTATGATCTAGTGGCGATATGGCTTCGTTAGAGGTTTTCTATAATGAAACAAGGTATTCACCCAAATTACGTGGAAATTACTGCAACATGTTCATGCGGTAATGTGATCAAAACTCGCTCAACAGTGGGTAAAAATTTAAATCTTGATGTGTGTGGTAACTGCCACCCATTCTACACTGGTAAACAACGTGTTGTTGATACTGGTGGTCGTGTTGAACGCTTCAACAAACGCTTCAGCATTCCAAGCACAAAATAATAAAATTGTTATACTTAAAAACCCTGCACATTGCAGGGTTTTATTTTATTCAAGGTATTGATTTATAAAGACGTTAATATGTATTATTAGTTAACTAGCTAATATGCTAGAATTATTCTTATAGTAATATAGTTTTAATAATATCATGGGTACTCTAATGAAAAATGAAAACTATTTCCCACACATATTCGTAATCAGCCTAAAACACTCACCAAGAAGAGATGTCATTAGAAAGCACCTAAACTCATTAGGTCTTCATTTTGAGTTTTTTGATGCTATATATGGAAAAGATCTATCTGAAGAACAATTATCAAAAATAGACTATAACTTTTATCCTAAAAACTATGGAGCTCGCTCCCCCTTAACTTTAGGTGAAATTGGCTGTGCTATAAGCCATATCAAGTTATATGAACATATAATAAACAACAACATTCCTGAAGCTATTATTTTTGAAGATGATATTTTCTTACATTTATACTTTAAAAAAATACTAATAGATGCCTTAAACAAAACACCTAAAAATAAAGAAATTTTATTTTTATATCATGGAAAAGGAAAGATATTTCCATTTCCAAAAAATTTAATTGAGAGATATAAACTTGCTAAATACATTAAACCCTCAAAAAGCTCTAAGAGATGTATTATTGGTGCTGCAGCTTACCTTATTACTTATAACGGAGCCAAAAAATTATTAGAACATGCATACCCTATAAGAATGCCTGCTGATTTTCTTACAGGCTTAATCCAAATAACTAGAATTAATGCATATGGAGTAGAACCTTCATGTGTATTTACTGGTGCTGAATCAGAAATTGATTCTCAAGGAGAAAGAGATAATAAATAGTAGATAAATATAAGATATATTTATCTACAAGTATAATCTTAATATGATAGACAATATGAAAAAAAAATCTATTCTTATATGTATTTCTACCAACCTTGGTATATCTAAACTAATTCATGATAATCTCAAACATCACAATTTTGATGTTACTCTTCTTATTGAGAATAATGGGGAGATCGAGAAATTCAAATATCCTTCAATTTTTTCTAGATTAAAAGTAAAATTCCGAAAATTATTTTTTAGAGATAGATTAGCTAAAAAAAAATTAGAATCAAGCATCCTAAAGAAAAAACTCATAAAAAATAAAATAGATACATTTGATTACTCTTTATTTTTTCTTGCACATAATTTTTCGATAGATTTAGTTTCTTATATAAAAAACAGGACATCAAATAATGGAATGATAAATTTTCAATGGGATGGGATGAGTAGGTACCCTTCTATTTATGATTATGTCAAACTATTCGATAGGTTTTATGTATTTGATCCTAAAGATGTAAAAAACGATTTTTTACCTGCTACAAACTTTTATTTTGATCATAATCTTGACTATCTTCATTTTGAATATGACTTTTATTTCCTAGGCGCTCACAACGATTATAGAAAAAAAATTATTATTGATTTTGCTAACTTCGCAAAAAAAAGACATTGGAATATAAATATTATAATCATTTCCCAGAAAATAAAAAACATCTATCCATCCAATATTACAGAGCTTGAAATACAAGAAGCAATTAGCTTTAGTGATAACTTGACATTATCTAAAAAATCCAAAGTATTATTAGATTTTGTGATTGATGAACATAAAGGATTATCATTTAGAGCTTTTGAAGCCCTTGGATATAATAAAAAATTGATTACAACAAATAAAGAGATCGTAAAATATGACTTTTATCATCCTAATAATATTTTTGTATTAGATGGTAATTTTGATGAAATCCCTGATTTTTTAGAAAAACCTTATCAGAATATCGATCCTAATATCAAAGAAAAATATAGTTTTGGAAATTGGATTAAATATATTCTTGATATACATCCGCATCAACCTATTTTATTACCCTCAGATAATCATGAAGAAAATAAAACAGTTTATTAGAAATATTCGACTTGCCATAGGCAAGCAAATTTTTGACCACAAAAGACCGCTTGTAAAAGGATTATTTCCACCGAAAAAGCTCTTATTTCTCCGTCACGATGGAAAAATCGGCGATTATGTTGTTAGCTCATTTGTATTTAGAGAAATTAAAAAACAATCTCCTGATACAGAAATTTCGGTTGTCTGTTCTCATAAAAATGCTTATCTTTTTGAAAAAAATCCTTACATTGATAAACTTTATTTTGTGAAAACAAAAGATATCATTGACTATATCAAATGCGGGAAAATGTTGACAAAAGAGTCTTTTGATTTTGTTATTGATCCTACCGTAACACTAAGAAATAGAGACCTATTGTTTCTACGCTTGATTAACGCAAAAAATTATGTCGGTTATAAAAAAGAACATTATGCGTTATTTAATATAAATATTGATGCTCAAAAAATACATTTTAATGAAATTTACCGTCAGGCATTAGAATTAATCGGCTTTAACGATATTTCAACCCAATACGATATTCCTGTAGATAAACAAAGTGCCGATGATGTGTCACTTTTCTTAAAAGAAAATAACTTAACGAATTATATTGCTGTTAATTTCTTTGGGGCAGGTTCAGCAAGACGCTTTAGTGATAATACAATGAAAGCATTGTTAGATCATTTGACTAACAATACAACACATATTGTGCTACTTACATTTCCTGAAGTCACAGATAAACTGCAACATCTTGCTAAAAACTATAGGAATGTCACTATTTATGAAAAAACATATAATATTTTTCATACTATTGAATTAATCAAACATGCCGATGCAGTTATTTCACCAGATACTTCTATCGTACACATTGCTGCTGGTTTTCATAAACCACTCATTGCTTTTTATAGCCAAGATGAAGAAAACTTTGTGAATTGGCATCCGAATAATAAAGCAGAAACCCATATTGTTCGTTTTCATAAAAGTGTCAATGAATTAGATTTCACACAAATAAAACCTGAATGGTTAAAAGGTTAAATATGGATTTTCAGTCCCTTAAACTTTTTTTAGATATCACTCAAACCCGTAGTTTTATTCGTACTGCAGAAAAAAACCATATGAGTGCCTCAACGCTTTCTCGCCATATTCAACGTATGGAGCAAGAAATTGGGCAACCATTATTTTTAAGGGATAATCGACAAGTGATTTTGACGGAAGCGGGTGAACGTTTTTCACATTTTGCTGAGCAGACTTGGGGGGAATGGCAACAAATTCAACGCCATTTTTCACCAGATCAAACTGAATTGGAGGGCGAGCTTAAACTGTTCTGTTCTGTAACCGCATCTTACAGCCACTTACCACGCATTTTGGCGAAATTTAGGAAACGATACCCAAAGATTGAGATCAAATTAAGCACAGGCGATCCTGCTAAAGCATTATATAGCGTTCAATCATTACAATCGGATATTTCTCTTGCTGGAAAGCCTGAAAACTTACCAAATAACATTATTTTTCACTATATTGATGATATTCAATTATCGTTAATTGCTCCCCGAGTTGCTTGTACCGCAACACAGTTGTTACAGCAAACGCCGATTGATTGGCAGAATATGCCTTTTATCTTGCCTGTTGACGGGCCTGCTCGCAAGCGGATAGATCATTGGTTTAAATTGCAAAAAATTAAAGAGCCTAAAATTTACGCCACGGTAGAAGGACATGAGGCGATTGTGCCAATGGTTGCCTTGGGCTGTGGTGTTGCCATGATTCCTGATGTGGTGGTTCAGCAAAGTCCAGTTGCAAATCAAATTTCGCGAATTCAATTAGATAAACCCATTGAGGCTTTTGAGTTAGGTATTTGTGTTCAACAGCGTCGTTTACAAGAGCCGATCATTCATGCTTTTTGGGCACTTTTATCTGATCTAAATTAAACTATCTTTATCAAATTCTGCTAGAATAGCCCGATTTTTTTAAACATAACCGGAGACCAAAAATGAAAATTGTTGAAGTAAAGCACCCGCTTATTAAGCATAAAATTGGTTTAATGCGTGCTGCAGATGTGAGTACAAAAGATTTCCGTGCCTTAGCAACGGAAGTTGGTAGCCTTTTAACTTATGAAGCGACCTCAGATTTGGAAACGGAATTAGTCACCATTGAAGGTTGGAACGGTCCAGTTGAAATTGAACGAATTAAGGGTAAAAAAGTGACCGTTGTGCCTATCCTTCGTGCAGGTTTAGGCATGATGGACGGCGTACTTGAGCATATTCCAAGTGCGAGAATTAGCGTGGTAGGTATCTATCGTAATGAAGAAACCTTAGAGCCTGTCCCTTATTTCAAAAAATTAGCTAACGATGTGGGCGAACGTTTAGCGATTGTGGTTGACCCAATGCTAGCAACGGGCGGTTCTATGATTGCCACCCTTGATTTATTAAAAGCTGCAGGTTGTAAACAAATCAAAGTGTTAGTGCTTGTTGCTGCTCCCGAAGGTATTAAGGCTCTCGAAGCTGCTCACCCTGATATTGAGCTTTACACAGCATCAATTGATAGCCATTTAAATGAAAATGGTTATATCATCCCTGGATTAGGTGATGCAGGTGATAAGATTTTTGGTACAAAATAAGTCATGATAAATACAAAAAAACCTAAGGACATCCTTAGGTTTTTTCATTATTACCAACTGCCTCCAGCGCCGCCACCGCCAGTACTACCGCCGCCGAAGCCACCACCGCCACTTCCGCCGCCAAAACCACCGCCAAATCCGCCACCTCGACGACTTCCACCAAATCCACCGCCGAAGCCACCATTTAAACCGCCACTACGGCGAATAGCATCTACATCTCTTAAAATTCGTCCTGCATTACTTGGGCTAACGTAAGTATTTCCACCACGAGATAAAATATTAAAGAGGAAAAAGATAGCCACAGCAGCAATAATAAATATTTCGAAGTCCTCAAATTCACCGCTACTATCTTGTGCAACGGGAGCCGGTGCATATTCGCCTTGTGTTGCGGCAATAATAGAGGATAATCCTTTTGCTATACCTTGTGCGTACAGCCCTTGTTTAAAATAAGGAGTGATATCATTGCGAATAATGGATGATGCTATGGCATCGGGTAATGCACCTTCTAAGCCACGCCCTGTCGCAATAAAGAGTTTTCGATCATCTTTTGCGACCAAAAGCAACACACCATTATTCTCTTTTTGACGACCGATACCCCATTTATTAAATAAGTTATGGGTATAACTAGAGACTTCTTCCCCATCGGTTGTCGCTACAATCACGACTGCAATTTGAGAACTCGTTTTTTTGCCATAATCTGCTAATGCATTCTCTAAAGTTTGCTTATCTTGAGAACTTAATGTTTGTGTATAATCACTCACATAGCGAAATGGATTCGGTGCATCTGGATAAGCAGCCCAAAGATGAGAAGAAAAGAAAATTAAAATAAATAATCCAAAAGATTTTAATATTTTCATTTTAAAATCACCTCATTCGGCAATTCATTACTATCATTCTGCTGAATTGGAAAATGCTGCGCTAATTGAACTTCAACTTGCTTAATGCCTTCGCAAATTGCCTGTGTGAAATCACCTTGCTGGCAAGACAACTTCATTGACTCATACACAGATTGCCAAAATTCATCACCGACTTTCTGATGAATCCCCTCATCTCCAATTACAGCAACATAATGAGGCTTAAAAGAGAGATAAATCAGCACGCCATTACGTTGTTCTGTTTCTCTCATTTGCAACTCATCAAATAAAACATTAGCGCGTTCTATTGCTGACGTACATTTTTTAGCTTTACGTTCAACAACAACACGCAACTCCGCGGAAGTTTGCTGTTCTAAATGTGAAATTGCCTCTTCGATTTTCGCTGTATCTAAAGGTAACTTTCTTTGAAATAAAGAAAAGAAGTTCATTTTAATTTCCATAAACGTAGGGGCGAATTACATTCGCCCCCATAACTGAAATAAATTCAACTTAGTTAAAATTCACCACAGGTGCTTTTTCTGAACCTGCTTCTGCTTTAAATTGTGGTTTCGCTTTGAAACCGAAAATCCATGCAGCTAATTTAGTTGGGAACTGACGTACTTGTTTATTGTACTCTTTTACTGCACCGTTAAAGTTATTACGCTCTACATTAATACGGTTTTCGGTTCCTTCAATTTGCGCTTGTAAATTTAAAAAGCCCTCATGCGCTTTTAACTCAGGATATTTTTCCACACTCACTAATAAGCGTGATAATGCAGAATTTAACCCTTGCTGAGCTTGTTGGAATTGCTCCATTTGCTCTTCCGTCGCATTAGTTGGGTCAATACGTGTTTGAGTTGCTTTTGCACGAGCTTCAATCACATTAGTGAGCGTTTCTTTCTCAAAATTCGCCTGACCTTTCACTGTATTAACTAAATTTGGAATTAAATCCGCACGGCGTTGATAAGCAGACTCCACATTCGCCCATACAGAATTAATATCTTCTTCTGCTTTCACTAATTCGTTATAACTATTTTTTAACGTAATACCGCCAACGACAGCCACGATAGCTAACACGATAATAACAAACCACTTTTTCATAAAAAAATCCTTAAAAAATTAACAAAATAAAATGTAAATATAACACAAGCTACACTTTTTCACGCTCTTTTTCGCTACTTTTACTGAACATTTGTTCTTTTAGAACACCGATCAGCTCTTGTCTGACAACAGAAAGTTTTGGACGTTCATTTTGTTGGAACATCACTGGGCGACAAAATTCCATTGCCTTAATACCTAAACGAGCAGTAAGTAACCCCACACCAATCCCTTGTGCAGCACGAACCGATAAACGAGCGGTGAGATTTTGTGAGAAAAAATCTAACCCAACATCGCTGGCAATTTCCGTTGCCCCAGCAAAAACCATATTCGTCATCACCATTCGGAACAGTTTTAAACGGCTAATATAGCCTAGCTCCATTCCATAGGCTTTGGTGATTTTATTGATCAAAGCAATGTTTCGCCATGCCACCATTAAAATATCTACCAACGCCAAAGGGCTTACCGCAACGATAATTGCATTTTCCGCAGCACTTTTGCTAATCACTCTTTTAACTTGGTTATCAATTGGACTTAACACATTTTCGCTGAAAAGATACAGCACTTCTTTGCTGTTATAGGCTTCATCAAGCTGAGACTGCCAGCGTTGCTCCGCTTGTTGAACCATCGGTGTTTGAGCCAAATTTTTAACCACCGATTTGCAAAATTCTCGTGCTTTCTCACCGCTTGTATCGACTGTTTCTAGTAGTAATTGTTTGCTCACTTGTTGATGATAATGGTGTTTACGCAACCAACGTAATTTCCGCCATTCGTTGATAATAGCCCCTATACCGGCCAAGCTAATACCAAAAAAGGCAACAGCAAAGGCAAAGTAAATCCATTGATTTGCTTGCCAAGTATCAATCAACCATTGCACCGATTGAGCAATAGTCGCAACGCCAAACAAGGCTAATGCAGCCAGAAATAACCTTAACCAGAAGCGAGATGGCTTTAAACTTTCTTCAATAATCAGTTCTGCTTCAACCGCTTTTGGCTCTTCATCAAGCTGAATGTCGGCGTTGCTAAACTCTTGTTTAGGTTGATGTTTTTCGTCTTTTTCAACTGTTTCTTCAGTAAAAATGCGTTTTTCCATTAAAATTTTACCGCTTGTATAATATGCTGTTTTAACCCTTCATAGCCGTGTTCTGTTTTGAGAATATCAAACAGTTGCACCGCTTCGGGATACTCTTTATCGAGATAACGTAGCCACTGTTTAATGCGAGCAACGTGATAAAAACCGGTATCCAGTTCGTTTTCCATATGCACATATTGGAATAAGAGCTGTAATACCTCATTCCACGCCATTTTAGGCTGATTATATTTCACAACTTTGCTTAAATTTGGCACATTTAACGCCCCACGCCCAATCATTAACGCATCGCAAGCGGTCACTTCACGGCATTTTTTTGCAGATGTGTAGTCCCAAATTTCACCATTCGCAATCACAGGAATAGATAGCCGTTTTTTTATATCGCCGATTGCTTGCCAATTAATACGTTCCGCTCGATAGCCGTCCATTTTAGTTCTGCCGTGTACGGTAATTTCCGTTGCACCGCCTTGTGCCACCGCATCGGCGATCTCAAAGGCTTGTTCGCTACTGTCCCAGCCTAGTCGCACTTTGACCGACACGGGAAGATGGCTAGGCACCGCTTCTCGCATTGCTTTTGTTGCTCGATAAATCAACTCAGGTTGTTTCAACAAGGACGCACCGCCATTGCTGCCATTCACCGTTTTAGACGGGCAACCGCAGTTGAGATCGACCCCGTGCGAGCCAAGCTCAACGGCAAGTGCTGCATTTTCCGCTAACCATTGTGGGTGTTGCCCTAAAATTTGTACACGCACCGGCGTACCTGATGGGGTAAAGCCGTTATTATGTAGCTCAGGGCAAAGGCGGTAAAAGGTTTTCTTCGGCAGTTTTTGATCGACCACTCGCACAAATTCTGAAATACACAGATCATAATCATTGACTGCTGTTAATAATTGACGCACAAAGGGGTCTAACACCCCTTGCATAGGTGCAAGGATAACTTTTGGTAAATTTTCCACAAAATCCGACCGCTATGAGTAAGAAGAATGGCGTAAACGTAAGTCTGGTCGGGCAATTAAGTAGATAATTAATGCGGTAATTGCCCCAAGCGTATCAGCGAGCATATCTTTTTGAGCGTCCCAAATGTCGCCTTGCGAACCTAAAAACTCAATGCCTGCATTTCCGCCTTCAATCACCGCATATTGCCATTCAATGATTTCATAGGTTGCGGCAACTGCCATAATGAAAAAGAGCGAAAAGAAGAATGCCACGCCCAAGCCGCATTTACGCTTACGCAATAACCATTCTGCCATCGGGAAGCTATAAAAACCGATAATGTAGTGAGCTACACGGTCAAAGTGGTTACGGTCTTCGCCTAAAAAGGTCAAATACTGATTTGCCCAGTCAAACGGCACATTTGCAAAGGTATATTTTGCACCGATTAGGTGCATAATCATCCACAATGACATCAATACATAGGCAAGCCCACTAAATTGAAAGCGTGGATAAGTGAGCAACAGTAAACCGAATACTGCAAAAATTGGCATCACTTCTGCATACCATACAGCCCTGTCCGTCGGGTTAAAACCAGACCAGACAGAAACGACCGTAATCACAATCGCTAAAAAAAGCGGAACGATATGGGAACGGCTTTGCATTATTTCCAACCTTTTGATTTACAAATGAGATCATAAGCAGCTTGAATTTGCTGTGCTTTTTCTTTTGCCACTTCCATCATTTCAGGCGGTAAACCTTTTGCGACTAATTTATCTGGGTGGTGTTCATTCATTAATTTACGATAAGCACGTTTAACTGTAGCTTGATCGTCACTTTCTGACACCCCTAATACGCTATAAGCGTCTTTTAAACTTGGTCCGCTTGAACGCTGATAACCGCCATAATTTCCTTGATATTGTCCTTGTTGGCTTGAATCTTGCTGTTCATATTGATAATAGCCTGAACGGAAACGCTGAGCTGCCGCTACCATGGCGATCATCTGTTCAAACTGCAAGCGGGACATTCCCAATGTTTCAGCAATAGTGAATAAAATTTGCTGCTCATTGCCATCTAAATTGCCATCTTGTAATGCAGCTTGCATCTGAACTTCCACGAAGAAACGTAATAAATCACGACGCTGTCCGCAGGCTTCACGGAACTCCTGCATGACTTGGCGTAGCGGAAAATCCGCCTCTTTACCGAGTGTAAATGCCTTCTGAGCCAATTGTTGATTATTGGCATCTAGCTTCATGTTCGCCATTAATTGACGAGCAAGCTGAATATCATTTTCTGTCACTCGTCCTTTAGCTTTAGAAATATGTCCTAACACTGCAAAAGTTGTTTGCATAAAGAGTGACTGGCGCGTTAATGCTTTTCCAAAAATAGTAGAAGATACACTACCTAGTTCATAAAGTTTTTTATCTGCCCAATGACCTATCAATAAGCCTAATAAGCCTCCCAAAAAACCACCAAAAATTTTATAACCTAAAATGAAGCCTAGAATTTTTCCAATAAATTGCATCGACTGCCCTTATTTATGATTAAAACTTTAACCATTTTAACGGAAAATCCTTAAAAAATAATTAAGGAATACAGAATTTACACATAAAAATAAAGCCCCGAAAATTCGGGGCTTTATTATTTAACATATTAATCTACTAAAAATTAGTATTCTAATACTGCACGACGGTTTTTCGCGTAATCAGCTTCTGTGTGACCTAATACAGCTGGTTTTTCTTCACCGTAAGAAACTGTTGCTACATTGTTAGCACCTTTAGCAGCTAAATAGCTTTGTACTGCATCTGCACGACGTTGGCCTAACGCGATGTTGTACTCAGGAGTACCACGCTCATCAGCGTGACCTGCAACGGTTACTTTACCTTGTGACGCTGTTAAATATTGAGCGTGAGCGTCTAAAAGTTGTTGGTATTCACCTTCAACTGTATAACGGTCAAAACCGAAATACACAGTGTTGTAACGAGTTTGTAAATCTTGAACAGATAAACCACCAAATGTTTGGCCATTTACATCTGCTGCACCTGCGCCTGCTGTATTAGCTGTAGCACTTGCATTGTCGTTTGAGCTGCTACATGCTGCTAAAACGAAAGCTGGTGCCGCGATCATTAAAACTTTAGCTAGTTTTTTCATTTTTTTTCTCCAAAAAGAATTATTGTTTAGTCAAATAAGGTGACCAAGCAGGGAATTTATACTGTCCACCTGCTCCCGGCAAATTAGCTTTAAAACGGCCATCTGCGGACACCAATTGTAGCACTTTGCTCACGCCTTTGGTAGAGCTATAAATAACCATAGTACCATTTGGTGAAATACTTGGACTTTCGTCTAAAAACGTTGAACTGATTGCTTCTGTGCCACCCGAAGCAAGATCACGTTTTACAATTCTATCACCTGAAACCATGATTAAATTCTTGCCATCTGCCGAAATTTTACCACTACCGCTACCGCCAATTAAGCTAGCACCACCGCCAGATGAACTCATTTGATATACTTGTGGTTGACCACCACGATCTGATGTAAATAGGATATAACCACCATCTGGTGACCAGCTTGGCTCCGTGTTATTTCCTGCATTACTGGTTAATTGTTTTGGTGAACCACCACCCACGCCAGTTACATAAATATTAAGCAACCCATCTTGGTTCGAAGCAAATGCCACTCGAGAACCATCAGGAGAGAACGATGGTGCGCCATTATGACCTTTTAATGCGCCAACAACTTTGCGACTTCCTGATCGAATATCATGAACGACAACTTGTGATTTTTTATTTTCAAAAGTCACGTAAGCTAATTTTGAACCATCCGGAGACCATTCTGGTGACATTAACGGCTCTTTACTTTTTACCACAGTAAATGCATTAAAGCCATCATAATCTGAAACTCTTAATTCGTAAGATGATACACCACGTTGCACAACATAGGCAATTTTTGTCCTAAATGCACCGCGAATTTGCGTTAGCTTTTCAAATACTTGGTCACTTACTGTATGAGCACCTAAACGAATTTGTGCCGCTGGTACATTAAATGATCCTTGGGCGATCACACCACCTGCTGTCCCTGATGTACCTAAGGTATCAATCAGTTGGTAAGCAATATTATAACCACCGCCAGCAGGAGACACTTGCCCAACAACGATATTATCAATACCAATATTTGTCCACTGCTCAGCATTTACCTCTGCAGCAGAACCTGGTTGAGCAGGTAAACTTGAACGATCAAGCGGTGTGAATTTACCACTATTTCTCAAATCATCTGACACAATTTGTGCTACATCAGCAGGAACGCCCCCCGAAGCTTTAAATGGAACAACCGCAATAGGTTGTGCCATACTTACACCCTGATCAATTGAAATTCTTACGTCTGATTCAGCATTTACTGTCACAGAGAAAAGCAATCCAACCATTCCAATTACACTCGCAAAACGAGATACTAATTTCATTTTAACCCTCTCGGTTGATTATTTAACTTTTAAACTAAAATCTAGTGTTGGTGATTTATATTGCTGGTATACCGCATCAGATGGTGCCGGTGGAACTTTACGCGTTGCCACAATCGCACTTACTGCTGCATCACATACAGCTTTATCTCCTGACATAACTTGATAGTTGGTAATAGTACCATCTCGTCCTAAGAAGATTTTCACATCACATTGTTTACCTGCAAAACTTGGATCTACGCGGTATTTAGATTGAATCAATTTCTTAATTCGTTGACCATAAGCACTACCATCAACATTAGCGCCTTGACCTTGCCCTGACGTTCCGCCCGAACCTTGTGAACCAGCACTATTCTTATTACCGCCTTTGCTAGAACCGCCGCCAATATCTCCACCACTTAAGAAATCATCAAGGGCTTTGTTATTTTTGGCTTGTTGTGCTTTGGCTTCTGCATCAGCTTTGGCTTTAGCCTCTTTTGCAGCTTTTTCTTTCGCCTCTTTTTCCGCTTTAGCTTTAGCTTCTTTCTCAGCTTTTTCTTTCGCCTCTTTTTCCGCTTTCGCTTTAGCTTCTTTCTCAGCTTTTTCTTTCGCCTCTTTTTCCGCTTTCGCTTTAGCTTCTTTCTCAGCTTTTTCTTTCGCCTCTTTTTCCGCTTTCGCTTTAGCTTCTTTTTCAGCTTTCTCTTTTGCTGCAGCTTGTTCTGCTTTCTGCTTTTCAAGCTTTTCTGCTTGAGCTTTAGCAAGCTCCTGCTCTTTTAACTTTTTCTGTTCTTCCAGCTTTTTCTGTTGCTGCTCTTCCTTAAGTTTCTTTTCTTGTTCAGCTTGTTTTGCTAACGCTTCTAAACGTTTTGCTTCCGCATCAGCCTTCAATTTAGCCGCTTCAGCAAGTTTACGTTGAGTCGCTTCTTCTTGCTGCTTTTTAAGCTGTTCTTGTTTAATTTGTTCCTGACGAACTAACTCTTGTTTACGTTGTTCTTCTTTTAAACGCTTTTCTTCTTGCTGTTTTTGCTGAGCTAATTGAATCGCTTTCTCTTTTGCTTGCTGTTCAGCAATTTCCTGTGGCGTTGGTTTATCTTCTTGCTCTTCAGGTTGTTCCTTAGGTTTTTCTTCAGGTTTAGGTTCAACCTTTTTAGCTTGGCTTCCTTGTTTTTCAGCCTTTAAGCGCCCATATTCTGCGGCAACTTGCCCTGTATCAACCATAACGGCATCAAGGGAATCACTATCACCGCCACTGCCACCTGCTGAAGGTAACGTTGTATTAGTAAATAACGAACCTAAGATCAGTAATCCTATTAACAATAGATGTAATAGAATGGATACAATAACAGCGAGTTCTAACCTATCATTTTGAGATTTCACGTATCATCCTCGCGAGTATTATTTACCTTCAGTCATTAAACCTACTGATTTGATGCCTGCGTCTTTCAATAATGAAATACCTTTCATTACCTCTTCATAAGGAACATCTTTACCACCAGCGACAAGAAATAAAGTATTATTATCTTTTTGGAATGCATCTCCAGCATAAGCAATAACATCTTGCTCAGTTAAATTTTCCTGCTGGTTTGCTTGAACATAATTCCCATCAATTTTTAGCTTATACTCTGCGACACCCGATATTTCTAAAATAACAGGGGTTTTATCTTCATTTGAAACTGATTGACTGTGACGATCTTCGGGCAACTCTACTTCAACACTTTGACTGATGATTGGAGCTGTAGCCATGAAAATAAGTAACAATACGAGTAACACGTCCAAAAATGGAACAATGTTAATTTCAGATTTAATGTCATTACGTTTACGACGACGGTAAGACATAGATTCCTCTTCTATATTAGTAAAGGATCTTACAAGCGGTAAGATCCATCTTAAAATTTACAAATTATTTTTTCGCAAATACTTGGCGGTGTAAAATTGTTGTGAACTCATCAATGAAATTCACATAATTTTGCTCTAATTTGCCAACTCTTAAATTTAAACGGTTATAAGCCATGACTGCTGGAATTGCTGCAAATAAACCAATCGCTGTCGCAATAAGTGCCTCTGCGATACCTGGCGCAACCGATTGTAATGTAGCTTGTTTTACTGCACTTAATCCCATAAATGAGTGCATAATACCCCAGACTGTACCAAATAAACCAATATATGGGCTAATAGAACCAACGGTACCTAAAAATGGAATATAATTTTCTAATCCTTCAACTTCACGGTTTAACGCAAGATTCATTGCTCGACTCGAACCTTGAATAATAGACTCTGGAGAATCTGGGTTTGCCTGTTGTAAACGATTAAACTCTTTAAAACCTACATAAAAAATCTGTTCAGAACCACTTAAACCATCACGGCGATTTTCTAATCCCTCGTGCAAGCGATGTAGATCTTCTCCTGACCAAAAACGATCTTCAAAAGCTAAAGAATCTTTTTTAGCTCGTGTTAACACGCTACTACGCTGAATAATTACAGCCCATGATAATACAGAGAAAGCCACTAAGATTAGAATAACTAACTTAACGACAATACTCGCTTCCATAAATAATGAAACTAAATTAAATTCAGTTGCCATTGAGTAAACTCCAAAATAAAAATACTAAATTGTGGTTTGTTGAAAAGCCTGTTTGATATTTGCAGGAATTGCAACTGGCTTCATTTTTGTCAGATCAACAGATGCAACAGTGACTAATGCCTCACTTAAGAGATTATCATCTCTCCATAACTGTTGATAAAAGACTATTTTTGCTCCCTTTAGTTCAGATATTTTCGTTTGAACTCTTAATAAATCATCTAAGCGGGCCGGTATTTTATAGTCAATTTCCATTTTTTTAACAACAAATGCTAAACAATCTGCTAGCAAATTTTGTTGAGAAAAACCTAATTTACGTAGATATTCAGTTCTCGCTCTTTCAAAGAAATGCAAATAACGAGCATGATAAACCACACCACCTGCATCTGTATCTTCGTAATATACTCGAATAGGAAAATCCACAATCATTATCTCAAGCTATTTCCAAAAAGAAAAACGCCCAAAAACTAGGCGCAAATTACTTGTCATTTTAGAGAGAGTAAAATCGTTGTGCAAGTCTTTTTAACTGAAAAATGAATTATATGGCAGATAAAAATGATAAGAGCCTATAATCAGGCTCTTAAAAGGTTATGAAAGTATCACTAAAGCAATTAATGCAGGAAGAATAATGGCATACCCCAACAACGGCATAAAAACCATTTGCCATCTTGTTGATTTAATCTCAAAGCCAAAACCATGTACAAATAAAATCAACATTCCATAGAAAACGCCGGCTACTAAGTAAGGAATTTTTCCACCAAAGTAGAGAGCAAAGGTGTTGGAATAGAGCAATATCATTGCAAACATTGCAATAGAAAGGATAAAAGAAAGGGCTTTTAGCCAGCCCTTTCTTGTGAGTTGATAGAGTGAATTAATCATCTATATTACTCGTCAAATTTACCTGTTTTCTCAATGCTTACTGTAATGACTGTTGCAAACAGGATAGCAAGAAAAATACCTAATACCCAAGTTACATAAAACATAATGGATCTCCTTAGTATAAACTTGCACTTTTCTCTTCAATATATTTAGCGTCAAGACGACCAAACATTTTGAAGTAAGTCCAAATTGTATAGCTTAATACAAGCGGAACAAAGATACAGGCAACAATAAACATTACGGTTAATGTGTTATGACTTGCAGTTGCATCCCACATCGTTAAGCTCATTTCTGGATGAGTAATTGATGGCATTACAAATGGGAACATTGCAACACCTGCCGTTAAAATTACGCCCGCTTGCATAATTGATGAGCATAAGAATGCAAGTCCACCATTATTTGCTTTAGAGCTAACCACAGTACCTAATGCCCCAATCACAGCTAAACCAGGAATGATGAATAATACTGGCATTTCAAAGTAGTTTTTAAACCAGGCACCACTTTCTAATACAACAGTTTTATTCACTAGAGTAGATTGTCCGTTATGATCTAAAGCACTTGTGATCACGAAACCGTCTTTGAAGTAAACCCAAACACCTGCAAGTAAAAATGCACCTAAAGCCACTAAAGCAGTTACTTGAGCCACATTTCTTACACGATTACGTAATTCACCTGTCGTTTTCATTTGTAACCAAGTTGCACCTTGAGTTGTTAGCATCATTAAACTTACCACACCGCAAAGTAATGCAAATGGATTTAATAAGCCTAATAATTTCCAAAGGGTTGAACCTTCGTAAGTCACTTGGTTTAACTCATTGAAGTGGAACGGTACGCCTTGTAATAAGTTACCGAATGCAACACCAAAGATTAATGATGGAACGAAACCGCCAACAAATAATCCCCAGTCCCAAGCATTACGCCATTTTTGGTCATCAATTTTCGCACGGTATTCAAAACCTACTGGGCGGAAGAATAACGCCGCAAGCACTAATACCATCGCTAAATAGAAACCAGAGAATGATGCCGCATATACCGTTGGCCACGCAGCAAAGATCGCACCACCAGCAGTTAATAACCAAACTTGGTTACCGTCCCAGTGCGGAGCGATTGAGTTAATCATTACACGGCGTTCAACATTGCTTTTACCTACCACTGGTAATAGGGTTAATACCCCCATATCGAAACCATCGGTAATTGCAAAGCCGATTAAAAGTACACCAATTAAAATCCACCAAATAAAGCGTAGAACTTCATAATCTAACATATTTTACTCCTACTTATTTCGCAGATTGTTCAAAGTGGTAACGACCTGTTTTTAATGCACTTGGGCCAAGACGACCATATTTGAACATTAAATACATTTCAACTACCAAGAATACGGTATATAAACCACATAGTAAGCCGATTGAGATCCAAAGATCTGCTGCTGTTAATGCAGAGTTCGCAACCCCTGTTGGCAATACTTCATATACTGCCCAAGGCTGACGACCATACTCAGCTAAGAACCAACCGCTTTCAATCGCAATCCAAGGAAGTGGAATACCCCATAACAATGCTTTTAATAACAATGGTTTAGTACCTACTGTACCGCGTACATTTTGAACAAATGCTGCGATAATGAGTAATAACATTAAACCACCAGCAGCCATCATAATACGGAATGACCAGAATGTTGGACCTACGTTTGGAATAGTATCCGCTGCTGCTTTTAAGATTTGCTCTTCTGTTGCATCAACAACTTTGTCTGTATATGGTTTTAACAATAAACCGAAGCCAAGATCTTTTTGAACCGCTTTAAATGCTTCTTTATCTGCTTCAGTATAGTTACCAGAACGTAATTTTTCTAATAAACCATAGGCAACAATACCATTGCGTACACGTTGTACATTCTCTTCACGAAGATCTTTCAAACCTTTAATTTCTTTGTCTAAAGAACGTGTTGCGATAATACCTGCAGCATAAGGAATTGAAATTGCCATTTCATTTTTCATTTCAGCGGTGTTAGGAATAACAAACGCATTCCACGCAGCCGGTGCTGGGTGAGTTTCAAATTCACCTTCCATTGCCGCTAATTTCACAGGCTGTGCTTTACCGATTTCATAGCCAGACTCATCACCCATAATTAATACAGAAATGATAGCGACTAAACCGAAACTCGCACCTACTGAGAATGAACGACGAGCAAACCCAAGATCACGACCTTTTAAGATATAGTATGCACTAATACCTAATACGAAGATCGCACCACAGGTATAGCCTGCTGAAACAGTGTGTAAGAATTTAGATTGTGTTACTGGGTTTAACACTAAGTCAGAGAAGCTGACCATTTCCATACGCATCGTTTCAAAGTTAAACTCAGAAGCAACTGGATTTTGCATCCAACCGTTCGCAACTAAGATCCACAATGCAGAGAAGTTAGAACCAAATGCGACCGCAAAAGTCGTTAGTAAGTGTTTACCTTTTGATAAACGATCCCAACCAAAGAAGAAAAGACCAATGAAGGTAGATTCTAAGAAGAACGCCATTAAGCCTTCAATCGCTAATGGAGCACCAAAGATGTCACCTACATAGTGAGAATAATATGACCAGTTAGTACCGAATTGGAATTCCATTGTAATCCCTGTCGTTACCCCTAAGGCAAAGTTAATACCAAATAACTTACCCCAGAACTTTGTCATATCCTTATACACTTCTTTACCCGTTGTTACATATAAGGTTTCCATCACCACAAGAACGAAAGAAAGACCTAATGTAAGCGGTACAAACAAGAAGTGGTAGAGAGCAGTTAACGCAAACTGCAAACGTGAGAGTTCAACAACGTCTAACATCTCAAACCTCTTTGTATATACAAGTCTGAATTATTGATTACGAGATAATCTGGTAATCACCCAATAAATAAAGCTTTGACGTAACCATAAACACCCAATAAATTGACTATTTATGTATCAATGTCAAGAATCTATTTTACTCGTAAACCACAAAATAAAAAATAGCAAATCTATTACATTGATCACATTTTAGAGCTAAATATTTAAAAAATAGAGACCTACTCCAAATATCTACTTGATATAAATCAACTTATTTAACTATAAATTAATTTATATCCTACTTTTTTAATCAAATATTAGATCATTAAACTGAATAAATTAACAAAATATTTACAATTGAAGATCAAAAATAGATCCAAATAATCCGTGACGAAACCTTTTTAATTATGTTAGTATGCGAAATCCTTAATCAAACAGTTTAACTAACCATTAGGAAAACGATGAAAATATCTCTTTTACGTTCAATAATTATTGCAAGCAGTACATTGCTCATTGCGGTAAGTGGTTCAGCAACTGAGTTGAAAACGTCTTCTCTTTCAATTGCTAAAGCACAGTCTAGCGGGAAATTGCCACAGCAATGCCAACAAATGTTCAAAGAAATTGATAGACTTATTGCTGATGCAGAAAAGCAACCTGGAACACATACCCAAATGCAAAAGATGAAAAATAAGTTATCATCTTCTAAACAGCAGATCTTAAAAATGGATCTAACATTACAAGAGAAAAGCTGTGATAAAGGTCTTGTTGCATTAAATAACTTAAAACAAAATAATATTACTGAATAAAAGGTAATTGAAATAGGCTTGAGGCCTCAACCTTAATATAGATAAAAAAAATCCTACCAAAGCTGGTAGGATTTTTTCATTTATGACTTATTCATCTCTTCTGGTACAGGTAGTACCAATACAGGCTCTATTTGAGCAGTAGGTTGAATATCTACGTTCACTTCTTTCAGATTTTCTGCTTTTAATTGATTAACTAGAGCGAAATCATTTGTTTGCTCAGCAACATAAAGCGCCATAATGCGATCTTTATTCACACACTCTTTGTGATCTAATAATTGAACAAAGTATGGCTTAGCTAAACTAAAGCGACCTTCACGTGCGTAAATGTAGCCAAGTACTCTTGCATAATCATCTTGATAATTTTCACGCGCTTTCTCACTACGTTTTTTCAAGAGTTTTAATAGCTTACTTTCTTCATCAACTTGTAAACGTGTTAATTGAGGGTATAAGAGATCCAACTGCTCATCTTGGAATTTCTTCACAGTTTCAAGAGCAAGCTCCTCAGCTGAGGTATGATCATCTGTATCAATTAAACGTTTAATTAAGCCAACACGTACATAGACAGAACGACGGCGACGGCTTGGTTGGTTATCCCACCATTTGAGCAAGCCTTCTTGACCTTCTTCATTCATAATTTCGTCAAGTAAGCCATCATCAACTTCACGCTCAAGAGCCTCAAATTCTTCTACAGAAAGGAAACTACGTTGACCAACTTGTTCCAACACATCATCTAACGCATTATAGGCTTTTGATTTACGATAAATCTCAATCGCTAAGCGTAATGCTTCAGCATTATTTGGGGCAAGTACTAATAAACTATCAACTGCACTACGAGCTGCTGGTAATTTACCTTGTTGTAATAAAATACGTGTACGTGCTAATTCTACTGCAACACTATTTGGACCTGCAATTTTAGCTGCTTCAATTAAATGTTTATTCGCACTTAATTCATCACCACGTTGCTGTGCAGCTTCTGCGGCTTTAATGAAGTTTAATACAGGCTCATCTGAATGTTTTGCGTTTTTCGCAATCAATTTCTCAGCTTTAGAATAATCCCCTTCGGTCATCTTCATTAAGCCTTCGAGAGTCTGTTGCTGTGCTTTTTTACGTTTACGCGTACCAAACCACTGGTATGCTCCGCGGCTTAAGCCAAAGAAACGACGGAAAATCCACTCTAAACTGTAAACTACCGCCATAGCAACCGCAAAAAAAATCACCAACATCACAAGGCTCATTTCAATCACTTTGCCTGCGGTTTCAATACGCACATAACCTTGATGCCCTGAAATATAAGGTGCTAATACTAATCCTGCTAAAACCAGTATCATTAAAAAGAGAACTCGAAACATAATCTATCTCCTTATTGCTGCTCAGTTGCAGGTTTTGGTTCAGCCGCTGCAGGAGCCTCTTGAACCGGCTGTTCTGCTGGCGTTTGAGCTGGTTGTGCGACCGGAGCTTCTGCAGGTTTCACACTCAATTGCTCCAATGATTTATCGGCATCTAGCTGAATTTTACCAATCGGCTGTGGTGCTTTATTCAGTAATTGGTCTAATAATCCTAAGCTTTGTAAACGGCTTGGTGCATCAATATAAATAGACTGCTCAATTAAATCATCGACTTCATTTAAAAATGCTTTCACTTGCTCATTTTGCACATCAAAGTAGCTTCTTACCCACGTACTTACTGCTTCAAGCGATTGTTTATATAGCTCATTTTGCTGACGTGTAATGGTCAAAATCGCAATCTGTAAGCGTAAACGGATATTTTCACGTAAATAAATCTCTTGATTTGGTGCAATAAAGGCTTTCTCACTGACAGCCCCTTTGTCACTAATACGGATAAAGTGATTTAAGAATGAATCTGCACTTTTCTCGATATTTTTTTGCCAATCGTTGATTGAATCACTCACTTCCCCATTACTTACAGCAGCTTCTTCATCTTCTGGTGCAACTAAAGGCATATCATCAACCTGATTTGCAAGCTGTGCTAAACGTTGCATCAAATTATTTTGGTCAACTTTATTCACACTCGCTAATTGGTTTAAATCGGTTTTAATGGCATCACGCACTGCTAACACACGAGAATCAGACATTTGACTTAACACATTATCTGCTTCAATCAATAAGCTACGTGCTGTATCAATATCATTATCTAATACAACCTTACGTAGTGCGTTATTGAGGAGGAAATCGGCATCAGATAATAACCAAACAGTTTGATCCGTTTTTGGACCTGCGCCTAATTTTTGAATCTGATCTTTCAACGCATTAATTTGTTGTGTATAAACTGCCTGTTCACGCTCTAATTGCTCTACTTTCGATAACGATTTTTGGTAATTACTCACTAACTCCGCAATCTGTGCCTTTTCCTTATCGAAATTTGGAATCTCAACTGAACCAGTCTGAGCTGTTGATGCTTTTTGTGCTAATGCTTGGATCTGAGATTCCACCTGAGCAAATTTATTATTTGTTAAAAAATGCCCTGTTGCACCAATACCTAACGCCACTAATAACGCAAGTAATGCAAGTGCAGTACCACCTGATTTTGTTTTTTCGACCACTTTGACTTCTTTTTCCACGGGCTCACTCTCTACTCTGCTTTCAGATTTTTCTATCTCAACCTCTTTTGTAAAATGTTGAGAAGAACTCTCCGCTTGTTCGACTTCACTATTTACAGCGGATTCCACAGTTTCTGCTGTATTCTCGACAACAGTGTCATTCGCATGTTGTTTTTTGGTCTGTTTTGACATAGATCCCACCTGTTTTGTTAAGTTAAATTCAATGATTGATTAACAACTTCAATAAACTTTGATTATCTGCTTTCTCTGAAATTTGAATGTTTTCTGGCTTCCAGCCTAATTTAATCGCTAATTTAGCAATACGTTGCCCAACAACCACCAACCGACATTCAAATAACCAATTTCTCTCACTTTCTGCTGTCTGCTCAAAAAGAGTAAGCAGGATTTCACCACTTGTAATCACAATCACATCAATGCCGATGCGTTTTGCCAAGCTAATTTGTTCCGGCAAATCAGAAGCAATAATTCTCTGATAACATTCTAAAATGTGAACCTGAGCGCCTCTTAATTGAGCTTGTTCTGGGAATAACTCTCTCCCTGAATCTGCACGTAAAATTAATACATTTTTATCGCTTAAATCTTGCATTTGAGGCAGCTCAAGCAAGCCTTCGCTATTCTCTGATTCTATCGGATAAATGACCTTCTGCTCTATCTGAGCACAAAAATATTGTGCAGTTCCTTGTCCTACCGCAAAATAATGTAAATCACTTCGCCAATGAAACCCCGTTTCCTTTAATGTTTCATAGGCAAAATCTACCGCATTTTTAGACACCGCAAAAACATAATCACCACGATTTAGTCGAGCAATCGCAGAGGGTAATTGAGGTAAATCCTTACCTGATGCAACCGAAAAAAGTGGCTGATGTAAGGCAAAAATCTGTTTTTCTGCTAATAACTCAACGAGCTGTTGCCCACGTTGGTCTGGGCGTGTCACTAAAACATTCATCTTATTCGCTTTGGTAAACTGCTTTTAGAATTTCGTCAGCACCTTTTGCAAGTAGCATTTCCGCCACATCAACACCTAGTTTTTCAGCGTCTTTTACATGGCCTTTGGCAGATGCTCTAACAATACTTGAACCATCTAACGCTCCTACCAAAGCATTTAATGAAATCTCATCACCATGCAAAGTTGCATAACCGCCAATAGGCACTTGGCAACCACCTTGTAAACGTGTATTCATCGCACGCTCTGCTTGTACACAACAAGCGGTCGGTTGGTGGTTTAATTCTGCAAGATAGCCTAACACGCGCTCATCGTTTAAACGGGTCTCAATGCCCACAGCACCTTGTCCACACGCAGGTAATGAATCTTCTACTGAAATAAAATCACGAATACGTTCAGCTAAACCTAAACGAATCAAGCCTGCAGACGCAAGAATAATGGCATCATACTCTCCATTATCAAGCTTACTCAAACGTGTTCCCACATTGCCACGCAATGGCTTAACTTGTAAATGAGGATATTTGGCGACTAATTGACATTGACGACGTAAACTTGAAGTCCCGACCACTGCCCCTTTTGGTAAATCAGCAAGGGAATTGTATTTATTCGAAACAAACGCATCTCGAGGATCTTCTCGCTCACAAATCACAGCAAGGCCTAACCCTTCAGGAAATTCCATCGGCACATCTTTCATCGAATGTACTGCGATATCTGCTCGATGTTCTAATAACGCTAATTCTAGTTCTTTGACAAATAGACCTTTCCCCCCGATTTTTGCAAGCGGAGTGTCTAAAATGATATCGCCTTTTGTCACCATCGTGACTAATTCGACAGATAATTGAGGGAAACGCTGTTCCAATGCGTTTTTAACGAAGTTGGCCTGCCATAATGCTAAAGGGCTTTGGCGAGTGGCAATACGTAGAATCTCTTTCATTTATTATACTTTTTATCAGCCATGAAAATAGTGCTTATCCTACCACTATTTGCCTCATCTGCCAAAAGATTACAGCGATTTTTCCGTAAATTCCCCATTGACTGATAAATAAAAATTGCTAGAATTTGCGCCCTTCTTATATGAAGAAGATAGTTCGGATGAAGATAGCTGGAGAGTAGGGAATCAACCCTACACCGACGAGGTAAAATCTTTCAGGTGCGACAGCGAGGACAGCTATTGGACGAACCCTTGGAGAGATCCACTCTGCAAAAGCAGAAAATGGACGCCGAAGGCGCAAGCAACGACATAACGATATACAGTAAGTCATGTGAAACGCTCAGGCAAAAGGACAGGGGAGAAAAGTAGAATCACTCAAGCGGTGACATTTTGCAAATTTTTTGCAAAATCTGACCGCTTGTCTTTGTCGCTTTTCTTTCCTTGTAAGTAGTTTTTACGAGGAATCAATTATGTCAATCGACACCATTCTAAATAATATCAACAGTATCGTTTGGGGACCTCCCCTCCTCATTTTAATTTCAGGTGTAGGCATTTACTTCACCTTAAAATTAAAGCTTATCCAATTTTTCAGCTTACCACGTGCTTTTTCTTATATGTTTAAACGAGAAAAAGGCGATAATCAATCAGGTGATATTTCTGCCTTTGGTGCGCTTTCCACTGCACTCGCTGCCACTATTGGCACAGGAAACATTGTTGGTGTAGCCACTGCCATTCAAGCAGGCGGACCCGGCGCAGTCTTTTGGATGTGGATTATTGCTCTTTTTGGCATGGCAACCAAATATGCTGAATGTTTACTTGCACTCAAATTCCGTACCAAAGATAAAGACGGCTTTATTGCTGGTGGCCCAATGTATTACATCGAATTAGGCATGGGACAAAAATGGAAATGGCTCGCGAAATTATTCGCTGTATTTGGTGTAATGGTCGCCCTATTTGGTATCGGCACATTCCCTCAGATTAACGGTATCACAACCGCATTAGAAGATACCTTTAGCCTACCAATCAACATTACTGCGGTTATTTTAACCTTAACCGTAGCGGCAATTACACTGGGTGGCGTAAAACGTATTTCTAAAATTTCTATGGTGATCGTGCCATTTATGGCGATAAGCTACGTGGCAGCCTCTGTTTTCATCTTAATTATTCACGCTGACAGAATTCCTGAAACGATTGGATTGATTATTCATGCAGCCTTCAATCCGCAAGCTGCACTTGGTGGTATTTTTGGCTTTACCGTAATGCAGGCCATTCAAGCTGGTGTCGCTCGAGGTATTTTCTCGAACGAATCAGGTTTAGGCTCAGCACCTATTGCAGCAGCTGCAGCTCATACAAAAGAGCCAGTACGTCAAGGGTTAATCTCTATGACAGGAACATTCCTCGATACCATCATCGTTTGTACAATGACAGGTTTAGTCATCATACTAACAGGTGTTTGGAGTGGTTCCGCAGAAGGAGCAAAATTAACTAATTTAGCCTTTTCTGAAGGGCTAAGTAGCTCTCTCGGTGCAGTTATTGTGACTGTAAGCCTTGTCTTTTTCGCCTTCACCACGATTTTGGGTTGGTGCTACTATGGCGAACGCTGTTTTGTCTATTTAACAGGGGGCAAAACAAAATGGATCAAGTTTTATCGTTTAGTGTTTATTGCATTGATCGCTGTTGCACCATTCATTAAATTAAGCACTATTTGGACGATTGCTGATATTGTGAATGGTTTAATGGCATTCCCGAACCTAGTTGCATTAGTGGCATTACGCCATGTGGTGATTGAAGAAACGAGAAGTTATTTTGAACGATTGAAAAAAGGGTTGATTGAATAACAACCTTCTAAGATAAACAAGCGGTCAGATCTGCAAAATATTTTACAGATCCAACCGCTTGTATTTAGGCTTTAAAGCAAGAGACAAAATGGCTATCACTGCCTTTCAATACCGGCTTTTCCTTCGCACAACTTTCATCGGCAAGTGGGCAGCGTGTTCTAAACACACAGCCAGACGGTGGGTTAATTGGCGATGGTAAATCCCCTTCCAGTAATTGAATTTCTTTATTACGTTCCAATTTTGGATCAGGAATCGGCACCGCAGACATTAATGCTTTGGTATAAGGATGTTTAGTGTGGTTATACACTTCATCATCAGTGCCTAGCTCCACCGCATTACCCAAGTACATCACCAACACACGATCGGAAATATGTTTTACCACTGCTAAATCGTGGGCAATGAAAATCAGTGATAAGCCCATCTCTTTTTGTAACGATTTCAATAGGTTCACCACTTGAGCTTGAATCGATACATCGAGCGCTGAAACAGGTTCATCACAAATAATCATTTTCGGTTCAATAATCAACGCTCGGGCAATCCCGATACGCTGACATTGTCCGCCTGAAAACTCGTGAGGATAGCGGTTGATTAAGTTTGGTAATAATCCCACTTTCATCATCATCGCTTGTACACGTTCTTTCACTTCCGCATCGCTTAATTGCGGTTGATAAATTTTCAACGGTTCTGCGATAATTTCGCCGATATTCATACGAGGGTTGAGTGAAGCCAGCGGATCTTGGAAAATCATCTGAATATCTTTTCGGGTATTTTTCCATTCTGCTTTTGATTGATGACTCAAATCTTTGCCTAACCAAACGATATTCCCTGCTGATGATTGAACCAAGCCGATAATGGCTCGAGCTAAGGTTGATTTACCACAACCAGATTCTCCAACCACACCTAAGGTTTCACCTTCGTATAATTTAAACGATACGTTATTGACCGCTTTGAGCGTTTGCGGTTTGGCAAAAAAAAGGGCTTTTTTATCTTTAATTTTGAAGTTCACATCCAAGTTTGTGACTTCAAGAATCAATTTTTTCTCTGTCATATTTTGGTTCATAGGGCAAACTTCTCCACTGGAATCCAACAGTTACGTAAACGACCGTCATCTAAACGCTCGAGTTGCGGGGCAACTAGACATTGAGAGCTAAAATGTTTACAACGTGGCGAGAACGGACAACCTTTTGGTAATTGTAATAAATTCGGCGGATTGCCTGGAATGGTGACTAAGGTTTCCGCTTGTCCGTCTAAACGTGGAATTGCATCCATTAAACCAATCGAATAAGGGTGGGTCGGATGATAGAAAATTTGATCCGCCGTGCCGTATTCCATGGTTCTGCCTGCATACATAACTAACACTTTATCGCAGATCCCTGCCACTACCCCTAAATCATGGGTAATCATGATAATGGCAGTATTGAATTCTCGTTTAAGTTCATTCAATAAGGTCATGATTTGAGCTTGAACCGTCACATCTAATGCAGTGGTCGGCTCATCAGCAATCAATAATTTCGGGCGACACAGTAATGCCATGGCAATCATCACACGTTGACGCATACCGCCTGAAAACTCATGGGGATACATGCCCATACGTTTTTTGGCTTCTGGCATTTTCACCGCATCTAACATTTTGACCGATTCATTGAATGCGGCTTCTTTACCTAACCCTTTGTGGAGCATTAACACTTCCATCAACTGCTCGCCGACTTTCATATAGGGATTTAACGAGGTCATCGGGTCTTGGAAGATCATCGCAATTTCATTGGCACGGATTTTATTTAGCTCCGCAGTCGGTAAATTAACTAACTCTTTACCACGAAATTTTGCCGAGCCTGATACAATCCCGTTTGCCGCCAATAAGCCCATTAGCGCAAAAGCAGTTTGAGATTTCCCTGAACCAGATTCCCCTACGATCCCTAATGTTTCCCCTGCATCAAGGGTAAAGTTGAGATCGTTTACGGCGGTGACCATGCCATCGGGGGTTTTAAAATTGACACGCAGATCTTGCACGTCTAAAAGTAAATTATGTATCGCTGACATGAGATCTCCTATCTATCTTTTGGATCGAGGGCATCACGTAAACCGTCGCCAATAAAGTTAAAACAGAACAAGGTTAAGCAGAGGAAAAAGGCTGGGAATGCCAATAACCACGGCGATGTTTCCATTTGAGCTGCGCCATCGCTTAATAATGCACCCCAGCTACTCATCGGCTCTTGTGTGCCTAAGCCTAAGAAACTTAAGAACGATTCAAATAAGATGAGAGAAGGTACTTCTAACGAGGCATAAACGACCACGATACCTAATACGTTCGGGATAATATGTTTCCAGATGATTTGGCGTTTCGGCACACCGCAGACAATCGCCGCTTCAATAAACTCTTTGTTTTTCAAGCTGAGCGTTTGACCACGCACAATACGAGCAAGGCTTAGCCATGCAATCATCCCGATTGCCACGAAAATCAAGAGAATGTTTTGACCGAAGAATGTCACCAATAAAATCACGAAGAACATAAATGGGAATGATCCTAAGATTTCCAATAAGCGCATCATTACCATATCCACTTTACCACCGACATAGCCTGAAATCGCACCGTAAATTGTTCCGATCACCACTGCAATTAATGCTCCGGCAATCCCGACCATCAATGAAATCCGTCCGCCCATGGCAATTCGCACAAGCAAATCACGCCCAGAAGCATCTGTACCGAAATAGTGTCCTGACTCCATATCTGGTGCGGCACTCATCATATTCCAGTCGGTATCTTCATAGCTGAACGGCATAAGCATCGGTGCAAAGGTAATAAACAGCACCACAAAGAATAAAATAATCAAACTGGCAACCGCCGCTTTATTGCGGAAGAAACGGCGACGAGCATCTTGCCAAAGGCTACGACCTTCTAAAATCAGATCGGTATTTTGCTCCGCCAATTTTTCAGCAAGTTCCTGATTCTTTTTGTTATTTAACATCTCACTGACTCCTTATGAATAACGAATTTTCGGATCAATCACGGCGTACAGAATATCCACAATCGCATTAAAGGTAATGGTTAATGTCCCGACCAAAATCGTTAAACTTAACACTAAAGAGTAATCACGGTTTAACGCACCGTTGACGAAAAGCTGTCCGATACCCGGTAAACCGAAAACACTTTCAATCACCATTGAACCGGTAATAATCCCGACAAAAGCAGGGCCTAAATAGGTGATCACAGGTAATAACGCAGGGCGTAAAGCATGTTTAAAGATAATTCTGCTTAGCGGTAATCCTTTCGCTTTTGCGGTACGGATAAAGTTAGAGTGTAACACTTCGATCATCGAACCACGGGTAATACGTGCAATCCCTGCTACATAAGCAATGGTTAATGATAATACCGGCAAGACCATGTAATAAAGTTGTCCGCCGTTCCAGCCACCTGCGGGTAGCCATTTGAGGTAAATCGCAAAGAATAGCACTAATAACGGTGCAAAGACGAAGCTCGGCATAATAACGCCCGTCATGGCAAAGGACATCACAATATAGTCCCACCTACTATTCTGCTTCAAGGCGGCAACCGTTCCTGCCAATAATCCCAATGTGACCGCAAAAATAAAGGCGACAACCCCTAATTTAATGGAGACAGGGAAAGCAGAAGCAATCAAATCATTCACCGTTTGATCTTTATATTTGAAAGACGGCCCAAAATCCCCTTTAGACAGGTTTTCCAAGTAAATGAAATACTGTTTATAGAGCGGTTCATTTAAGTGATATTTCGCTTCAATATTCGCCATCACTTCAGGCGGATAAGCACGCTCGGAGGTAAACGGGCTACCTGGTGCAAGACGCATTAGGAAGAATGAAAATGTAATTAAAATGAAAAGCGTCGGAATTGCTTCTAAAATCCTTTTCACAATAAACTTCAACATAGGCAAATCTCCAATCCACACTTAATAAATAAAACAAGCGGGGCGATCATCTCAAAAATTTGCAAATTTTTAAGAAGATCGCACCGCTTACAAAAAATTATTGTTTAATAATATATAAGTTTCTTAAGAAGATATCATCTTGTGGATCTTTACCTTCATAACCTTTCACGAATGGTTTCACTAAACGTGGGTTTACATAGTTATAGATAGGAATGATCGCATAATCTTTCGCTAACTGTGCTTCGGCTTTCGCATAGGCTGCTGCACGCTCTTCGGCATTGCCCGCTTTGTATGCTGCATTGATTGCTGCATCATAAGCTTCGCTCTTATATTTAGCTGTATTATTGCTTGAGTTAGACAAGAAGTATTTACCGAAAGTCGATGCTTGGTTATAGTCAGCCGCCCAACCTGCACGCGCTACATCATAGTTACCGCTACGACGAGTATCTAAGAAGGTTTTCCACTCTTGATTCTCAAGCTTGATATCGACAATACCATTTGTGTTTTGTTTTAAGATAGATTGCGCTGCAATCGCCACTTTTTTGTGGTTCTCGTTGGTGTTATACAACAACGTGAATTTAAGTGGATTTGATTTGCTAAAGCCAGCTTCTTCTAACAATTTGATCGCTTCCGCTTTACGAGATGCCATATCTTGTTTTGAATATTCAGGCTGTTGGATTAAGTGACCTTCCGTGATGTACGGTGGTGTAAATACGTAAGTCGGGGTTTGACCTTGGCCTAATACTTTATCCGTAATCACGTTACGATCTAACGCAAGGTTTAATGCCTTACGTACACGCACATCGTTAAACGGTGCTTTTTCGTTGTTTGGTTCATAGTAGTAGGTTGCAAGTGTACGGGTTACAAACACTTCATTCGGGATTTCTTTTTTGAGTGTTGGGAATTGTTCCGGCGGTAATGCATAACCTGTGATATGTAAATCACCCGCACGGTAACGCTGTACGTCTGTACTTGCATTTGAAATCATTAAGAATGTCGCTTTATTGATCACAGTTTCTTTATCGTTCCAATAAAGTGGGTTACGTTCAAAGACGATTTTTTCGTTGATCACGTGTTCTGCGAGTTTATATGCACCATTACCTACATAATTCTCTTTTTTCACCCATGCATCACCTAATTTTTCAACCACCGCTTTTGGCACTGGTAACATGGTTTGGTGAGTCATCATACCAACTAAGTATGGCACTGGATTGCTTAATTTGATTTCTAAAGTGTAATCATCAAGCGCTTTAACACCTAACTCGCTTGGTGCTTTTTTCGCATCAATGATGTCTTGTGCATTTTCAACTTGAAGGTAGTTTAAGTAGCTCGCATAAGGTGATGCGGTTTTCGGATCGCCTAAACGTTTAAGAGAGAATTCAAAATCGTGTGCGGTAACTGGGTCGCCATTAGACCATTTCGCATCTTTGCGTAATTTGAATGTCCATGTTTTGAAATCATCCGAGTTTGTCCATGTTTCCGCTACACCCGGAATCACTTCACCCGCTGAATCTTTAGTCACTAAACCTTCTAATAATTGGTATGAAACCTGTGCTTCTGGCACGCCTTCCGTTTTATGAGGGTCAAAACTTGATGGTTCTGAGCTGTTATTAATAATAACTTCTTGCTTCTCTGCAAGCACAGTACCTTCAGGTACTTTTGCTGCAAAAGCAGAAACAGAAAGACCAAGTGCAATCGCACTTGCCAATAAAGAACGGGTAAACGTTGTTTGCATAGAAATGTCTCCATATGATGTTGTGAGAATTCGCTAATTAGTATCGCAAAAAATTTAGTTTGTAAAGTTTTTGTTAAAGTTTTTCCAAGAGATTTTTTAGATATGTGAGTTATATCAAGAAATTTAATTACTTTTGCATAAAAAACAAGCGGTATATTCATGAGAAAATTTTGCAAAAATTTCTTAAAATCAGACCGCTTGTTGTTACTAAAGCCGAAAAGATATGTGCTTGAGTATTTAGATTAAAATAAAGTAAGCGTTGATATTTATTCAGAGAATGTCGAATTTAAAACAAAATCAACATCTTTTAAAATATTCTCAACATCGCAAGGCATAACAATATCGGCTTCTGTAGAAGGTGCTGTTTCTAAAGGTCGATATTTATGATATGCATAGTTAAGCGAGGCACTTAAAAGCGTCAGATTTTTAGGTAGAGATGTCTGTAAATCTTGATGTAGATGGTTAATATACATATCTAGCTCCTTAAATCGAGTTTCAAGTAGGAAATCATAAATTGCATTATCGTTGTTGACGGTCGTATCTATAATGTATTTAGGATTCCATGATTTGATCATGGTCGGCTCTCCTGAAGAAAGAGAGTCTTTATAATAAGCATATTTTAAAGCACCTTCCACATTATTTTTACCATTTTTAGTTTGAAAATGATATTTTTTAGCATAAAAGAAAAAATGTGCAGCAAACTCACCGCCTGAACCTAAATGATAAATTTCATTAGCAAAAGGTCGATAGTGTTTAGGCAATAGAAATTTTTCTAATTCCCCTGTATGTATATTGATAATGAGATACTCAAGAGAATCGCCCGTTAAAAAATGCTTTTCGGCAATCTTTTGATAATACTCCCTTGATATTATTTTTCTAAAAAGTGCTTGCAAACATACAATAGCATACTCACTACCTGCAAATACGATGATTTTATCATTTACATATAAATACTTAGCAATATAGTGATTTTCAAGGGCTAATTGTCCAAATGGTGTAGACCATAGTCCATCACAAGCAACAAAATCCTTAGGAATATATATTACTGTCGTCATTCTTCTATTTAACTACCCCAAAATGGCTATAAGTGCGTGATGTGGCAATTCGCCCGCGTGGTGTTCTTTGTAAAAAACCTTGTTGAATGAGATAAGGTTCAAGGACATCTTCGATGGTATCTCTTTCTTCACCAATAGCAGCTGCAAGGTTATCTAGCCCAACAGGGCCTCCGTCAAAGCGTTCAATAACTGCAGAAAGCAGTTTTCTATCCATAAAATCAAAGCCCTCGGAATCCACGTCTAACATAGTTAAGGCTTGTTTAGCAATATCAGAAGAAATCACGCCATTGTTTCGTACGTCAGCAAAATCTCTCACTCGGCGTAATAAACGGTTGGCGATACGAGGAGTACCACGTGAACGGCGTGCGATTTCGTATGCCCCTTCTGGCGATAAATTTAAGTTTAAGCAGTTCGCACTGCGGCTCACAATAGAAGTGAGATCGTCCACAGAGTAAAATTCAAGGCGTTGAACGATCCCAAAACGATCACGCAATGGCGAAGTTAAGGATCCCGCTCTCGTTGTCGCACCAACGAGTGTAAAGGGAGGAAGATCAAGTTTAATAGAACGTGCCGCAGGCCCTTCGCCAATCATAATATCTAATTGATAATCTTCCATCGCAGGATAAAGCACTTCTTCAATCGCTGGCGATAAGCGGTGAATTTCATCAATAAACAACACATCATAAGGTTCAAGATTGGTCAACATCGCCGCCAAATCCCCTGCTTTTTCAAGTACAGGACCTGATGTGGTACGGATATTTACCCCCATTTCATTGGCGATAATATTCGCAAGGGTGGTTTTCCCCAAACCTGGTGGGCCAAAAATCAAAAGATGATCTAATGCATCGTTACGCAACTTTGCCGCTTTAATGAAAATTTCCATCTGCTCACGCACTGATGCCTGCCCCACATAGTCCGCAAGCATTTTAGGGCGAATTGCACGATCAATCGTTTCATCTTCATTTTTTGCTGTTGCACTGATAATTCGGTCTGCTTCAATCATAATTCGTTATCTATTTCTTACGTTATAATGCATTTTTTAATGCTTCACGGATAAGCTGTTCGCTTGTCATGCCCGCTTTATTCACTTTCTTAATCATTTTCTCTGCATCGGCTGGCTTATACCCTAATGCAATTAAGGCATCTTGAGCTTCATCTGCAGGATCTTGGCTATCATGTGCCACAACATGATTTGTAGTAGTATGTTCTTCAAAGAAGTCACTCTGCGCCATACCTTTAAATTTGCCTTTAAGCTCCACGAGCAAACGCTCAGCCGTCTTACGTCCAATGCCTGGAATTTTCGTGAGCTTAGCTAACTCTTCTTGCTCTACTGCCGTAGCAAATTGGGAGACAGACATTGCAGATAAAATCGCAAGGGCAAGTTTAGGACCAACACCGTTAGTTTTAATTAACTCACGGAATAAGGTTCTATCTTGTTTTTGTGCAAACCCAAACAATAAATGCGCATCTTCACGCACAACTAAGTGAGTAAAAATAGTCACTTCTTCATTCACTGCAGGCAGACTATAAAAACTCGTCATAGGTAACAGTAATTCATAGCCAATACCTTGCACATCTAGTACCATTTCTGGTGGTGATTTTTCGAGAATTTTGCCGTGAAGTCGTCCGATCATTGTATTTATCCATCTAATATAAAGGCGCTAGAATAGCGGAAAACTGGATAAAATAACAGAGCAAGCGGTGAGATTCTGTGAATTTTTTGCAAAATAAAAGCGGGCATCACACCCGCTTAGCAAAGAAAAAAGAAAGGTTAATCTTTTTTACGTAACACAAGCTGACTTAATACAACCAACGCTAATGAGAAAATAATCATGATGGTTGCTAACGCATTGACTTCAGGTGTTACCCCTGTTTTTACCAAGGAGAAGATTTTCAATGGTAAAACTTCGTAACTCGCACTGGTCACGAAAGAAGAAACCACAACGTCATCAAGTGAAATCGTAAAACTTAATAACCAACCTGAAATAATCGCAGGTAATAAAAGTGGGAATAAGATTTTACGTAAAATCGTAAATTCACTTGCCCCTAAGTCTTTCGCAGCTTCCAACATTTTTGAGTCAAAGTCATTTAAACGTGAAGATACTGTGACTACAACATAAGGTAAGCAGAACGTAATATGAGCAAGTAACAATGACCAGAAGCCTAATGCAACCCCCACTAACATAAATAAGGCAAGTAAAGAAACTGCCATAACAATATCAGGTGACATCATGACTACAAATAACATACCGCCTACGAATTGTTTCCCACGGAAACGGTAGCGATATAAGGCAATCGATGTTAATGCACCAATTAATGTTGCGAAAGTCGCCGCAAAAAAGGCTATGGTAATTGAGTTTGTTGCCGCTTGGATAAGCGTGTCATTGCTAAATAAACGCTCATACCAGTTCCAGCTAAAGCCCTTCCATGTCAAACCATAGCGATCTGCATTGAAAGAGTTAATGACTAAAATGATGATTGGAATGTACAAGAATGCGTACACGACAAACATAAAAAAGCTTTTCAATACGCGATTCATTATTCTAACTCCATTTTCTTATTCATCAGTTTATTTGCACGGTAGTACACATAAATCATTAATGCCATTAAGACAGTTAATGCAATACTGATTGCAGAGCCAAATGGCCAGTTACGTGTGACTAAGAACTCACTCTTAATGATGTTACCCACAAGTAATACTTTCGCACCACCTAATAAGTCTGCGACATAGAACATACCCATTGCTGGAAGCAATACTAATAAGCAACCTGCGACAATACCCGGCATAGTAAGTGGAATAATCACTTTAACAAAACGCTGGAATGCATTTGCACCTAAGTCTTTTGCTGCTTCAAGTAAACGTCCATCAATTTTTTCAATAGACGAATAGAGTGGCAAAATCATAAATGGCAATAGAATGTAAACTAAACCAATAATAACCGCGACTTCCGTATTCAAAATACGAATTGGCTCACTAATGATGCCTAAGGACAATAACGTTTCATTCAAAATACCTTTCACGCCAAGGAAGATTTTCATTCCATAGATACGAATAAGGGAGTTTGTCCAGAAAGGCAATACCACCAAAAAGAGTAAAAATGGACGATATTTTGCCGGTAATTTCGCAATCATAAAGGCAAACGGATAGCCGACAACTAAACAAATAATTGTCGCAATCCCCGCCATATAGAGCGAGTTCCACAAGACTTGTGAGTAAAGTGGATCAATTAAACGTCCATAGCTTTCAAGTGAAAATGAAAACTCAATCAGATTGCTACTGTCTTTGGTCATAAAACTGGTGAACAACACCAGTAAGTTCGGGATTAATACAAAGAAAATTAACCAACCGAAGATAACCGCTACAGTAACTTTTTGAAATTTATTACTAGCAGTCTTCATCGTCGAGTACAACCTCCCAGCCTTCGTGCCATGTTAATGCCACTTTTTGCCCTACTGAGTGATCCATGTGTGGATCATCTTCGTTAAAGAATTCGCTGACTAACACTTTCATTTGGTTATGATCTAATACCACGTTAGATTCAAGTGTCATCCCTTTATAAGTACGATCGCTAATATGACCGATGACCGCTTTTGAACTTTCATTTTCATCCAACTCTTCGATCACAATGTCTTCAGGACGAAGTAACACTTTTAATTTTTGATTTGGACGAACCGGTAAATCGGTATAAATTTCGCAAATACGACCTTCTACATTCGCTTTGACGGTTTTTTCTGTTACACGCTCAATCACCGTTGCATCAAACACGTTAATCTCACCGATAAAGCGAGCAACGAATAAGTTACTTGGCTCTTCATAAATTTCACGTGGCGAACCGTCTTGTTGAATCTTACCTTTGTTCATCACGATAATACGATCTGACATGGTTAATGCTTCTTCTTGATCGTGGGTAACGAAGATAAAGGTAATGCCTAACTGACGTTGCAACTGTTTCAATTCATGTTGCATCTCTTTACGTAATTTGTAGTCAAGGGCAGAAAGTGATTCGTCCAATAATAATACTTTCGGCTGATTCACCACCGCACGCGCAATCGCAATACGTTGTTGCTGACCACCTGAAAGTTGTGACGGCTTACGAGGCGCCATTTCTTCTAAACGCACCATGCGTAACGCTTCCATAACACGAGGTTTGATTTCCGCTTCTGGCACTTTTTGCATACGTAAGCCGAAAGCTACGTTATCAAAAATAGTCATATGAGGGAAAAGCGCATAACTTTGGAAAACCGTATTCACGGGACGTTGTTCTGCATCGATATTCGATACATCTTGTCCATCAAGAATAATTGAACCGTCTGTTAAATCTTCAAAACCCGCGATTAAACGTAATACGGTTGTTTTACCACAGCCTGATGGACCGAGAATAGTTAAAAACTCGCCATCGTTAATTGTAAGATCTAAGCCATCAATAATCGTTTTTTCACCATAACGTTTCGTTATAGAACGAAGCTCAATAATTGGTTTTTGCTCTAACTTTTCCATTGATTTTTGTTTTCCCCCTAGGGCATTGTTGAGAAAATGCAAAAAAGCTGACTAAAAATTCAGCGTGACCGAAACGCAATAAATACGTTCTTGAAATAGCTTGCAATGATATAGCGAATGGGGGGGGAATGAAAGTAAAAATTACACTTTTGGGGAAATTGTTTGGATACAAGCGGTCAGATTTTGCTTAAATTTTGCAATTAGGCGAAATCACTTTCGCCTAACAGCAACGAAATAAGTTATGTTTCTGAAACTACGGGAGGAAATCCCCCCAAATCTTTCAACTTATTCACCATTGCACAAAACAGCTCTGCAGTGCGCTCCGTATCATACAAAGCAGAATGGGCTTGTTTGCCGTCAAAAGGAATTTGTGCCATTTGGCAGGCTTTAACTAAGACCGTTTGACCGTACATAAAGCCAGCCAAGGTTGCAGTATCAAACATAGCAAAAGGGTGGAATGGATCTCTTTTGGTATTAATGCGTTTTACCGCCGCTTGTAGAAATGCCTGATCAAAAGTCGCATTATGTGCCACAATCACAGCACGTTGGCAACCGTTGTCTTTTACTGCTTTGCGTACCATTTTAAACATCTCGGTAATGGCAATATCTTCTGGTACGGCACCACGCTCGGCGTTATCTACATCAATTCCATTTACTTTTAATGCCTCTGGATTGATATTGGCATTTTCAAAAGGTTTAACGTGGCGATGAAATTTTTCATCTAAATGCAAATAGCCGTCGTCGTCCATTTTCAGCGTAATCGCTGCAATTTCTAACAATGCGTCTGTTTGAGCATTTAATCCCCCTGTTTCAACGTCAATCACAACAGGAAGATAGCCACGAAAGCGATTTTTCAATAGATTGTAATTGGTTGCTTCTGTTTCAGCCATTAACCTAACGCCTTTTGTGCATCTTTGTTAGCGATAAATTCGATTTTGTAACCGTCAGGATCTTCTACGAACGCAATCACAGTTTTGCCACCTAACACAGGGCCTGCCTCACGAGTGACCTTTCCACCTGCTTGACGAACCGCTTCAACCGTTGCGTAAATATCATCCACCCCAATCGCAATATGACCATAAGCAGTACCTAACTCATAGCTCTCAACTCCCCAGTTATAAGTCAGCTCAAGCACGGCACTTTCACTTTCATCTGCATAACCTAAAAATGCAAGGGTATATTTATATTGCTCATTTTCGCTGGTGCGTAATAAACGCATACCAAGCACTTCTGTATAGAATTTGATAGAACGTTCTAAGTTTCCTACACGTAACATTGTATGTAAAATTCGCATCGTAAAGCTCCTTAAAAATGGATAAAGACGGCAACATTATTGCATATTCTGAGTTTGAAATCATGACGTGATTCTATTTTTATCTTTTGCCTACGTATTATCTCTCTCAAAATGTTCTTTGATTAGGTAAGTGATTATTCAGGTAATAGGTAATAAGATTGAGAAAATACTCAATTTAAACTATTATAATTGAGAGTTATTCTCGTTTTTTTCGAAATAGCCTTATATTAAAATTAAACTTTATACTTTGGTATTACTCGTATTTTAGGTATAGTCTACCTTCTAATTTAATGAGAGAGTAAATAATGAATTCAGCGGTTGAACATATTATTCACAACCAACGTTCGCTAGAGCGTAAACGTTGGTTCACTGTTATTCTTTTTTTCGTAATCGGCATTATTGGTTTGGTATTTGATATTGTTACAGGACCATCCATGCTACCACTTGGAGAAGTGATTAAAGCACTTTTACATTTAGATAATGTAGATACAACCACGAGTATCATTGTATTTGATCTCCGCTTACCTATGGCATTGATGGCATTGGTTGTGGGGGCAGCATTAGGTGTCGGAGGTGCTGAGATTCAAACATTATTGAATAATCCAATGGCAAGTCCCTATACTTTAGGTCTTGCTGCCGCTGCAGGATTTGGTGCTTCGACAGTAATAGCTTTTGGTGGCTTTGGTCTCCCTTTTAGTTTTGCTGTACCGATTGGTGCATTTGTTATGACAATGTTGGCTTCAGGTATTCTTTTTGTGTTTGCCTCCCTACGTCGTTTCAGCTCTGCTATGCTGGTGTTAGTTGGAATTGCCTTACTTTTTCTGTTTCAATCTCTATTATCATTAATTCAGTTTATTTCTGCACCTGAAGTTTCCCAACAGATTCTGTTTTGGTTGTTTGGCAGCCTAACAAAAACAACGTGGGAAACCCTTAGTGTTGCAACATTGGTAACAGCTACAAGTATACTACTCTTATCAAAAGATGTATGGAAACTGACTGCTTTACGTCTTGGTGAGGAACGTGCGTTGAGTCTAGGTATTAATTTGCAGCTACTACGTTTAAAGACCTTAGTGATTGTTGCAGTTATGACAGCGACATCAATTAGTTTTGTGGGAATTATCGGTTTTATTGGTTTGGTGGCGCCACATATTGCAAGGATGTTACTTGGTGAAGATCAACGTTTCTTTTTGCCTGGCGCAATGTTAGTTGGTGCAGCTTTTTTATCAATTGCTTCTGTCCTCTCTAAGGTGATTATCCCTGGAGCGTTATTTCCTGTTGGTATTATAACTTCTTTTGTTGGTGTGCCATTTTTCTTTTGGATCGTGTTAAGTAAGCGTGGATAGCTCAATGTTATTGTTAGAAAATTTAACTATTCAGCGTGGTACGCAGTGTATTGCTGATGGTATCTATCTGAATTTAGAAAAGGGCAAAGTGTATACTATCCTTGGTCCTAATGGAGCCGGAAAATCATCAATCATTAAAACTATTTTCGGTGAACTTTCTTTTGATGGTTCAATTCGCTACGGCAAAGAAATCTTGACTAAACACAATTTAATAAATTGGCGTAAACGCATAGGCTATATGCCACAAGATACTCAAGTTGATGTTTCACTAACAGCACTTGAAGTTATTTTATTGGGTAGGCTAGATGCTTTACATATGCACGTCGGCGATGAATTATTGCGAGAAGTTGCACAAATTATGGATAAACTTGGCATTGCCCATCTTGCACATAAAGATGTGACACAGTTAAGTGGTGGACAACGTCAAATGGTGATGTTTGCTCAAGTCTTACTACGCAACCCAGAAATTTTGATGTTAGATGAACCCGTTAGTGCATTAGATATGCATCATCAAATTAATTTACTGGAACAAGTGTGTGATTACACCCATCAACATAATCTTATCACTATTGTAGTTCTTCACGATTTAAGCCTTGCTGCTCAATTCTCTGATTGCATCATTTTGCTGGGAGAAGGTAAGGTTCAAGGATTGGGATCGGCACAGCAAGTATTACAGCCGGATACTATCAGTCGATTGTATAAGGTCCACATTGAAATTTTATATGACAGTACAGGCAGCCCTGTTATTCGACCTCTACGAAAATGTCTATCTGATAAGTGTTGCTTGGATCTAAATCTTTAAAAATTGGGCTTACAAGCGGTCAGGTTTAAGCATTTTTTTGCAAAATTACTGCGCAAACTGACCGCTTGTTCAGTTTTATTTCAACTGAATGAAGAACGTCCCTTCTGGTTTAATTGGTAGATACTGTTTATAGAAACTATCATAAGTTTGTTGCGGATTAATATCAGTAAATAACGTTGGATAAAGTGCTTTTGCCATAAATTGTGCACTCGCTAAATCTATTAGTGAACGAGAGGCGGTGTGGTAAAGCCCATAAACACGTCCTGTTTGCACAGCAGGCAGTGTAGACCAACCGGTACGTTGCGTAAAACCTTTTAATCGTTTCTGAGCATCTTCTTCCTTGATGTCAATACCCATCGACATAATTTCACTATTGGTTTTATTTTCCATCTCTGTGCCAGAGATCATAATGACTTCAGGCTTTGATGCGAGTACTTGCTCTGGGTTAATTGGTCCCCAGTTTTCCACAAACGGAGCACTAATGTTATCTCCCCCAACTGTATTAGCAATTGCTCCCCACATATTTTTACCAAAGGTAAAACTATGCTCATTTGGACCTTTATTTCCGAATTCAACATAGATTTTCGGTTTTGGTAAGTTAGCCTCTTTTACTCGACGTTGAATTTCCTTAATGCCGTCAGCATACTCTTTAGCGATTTTTTCAGCACGCTCCTGTGTACCTGCAATTTGCCCAAAAATGCGAGCGCTTTGAGTATGTTTTTCAATAGTTTGAGCATTAAAATCGACAACAACAATCGGAATTCCGGCTTGTTCCAAACGTGGAATTTCACTTGCAATCGTTTGATATTGCCAATCAGCCAAAACAAGTACATCGGGTTTAAGTGCTAGTGTTTTCTCAGTAGAAAAAGTACCCGTATTGATATTTCCTATATCAGCCATATCTTTGAGAGTCGGTATTTTTTCCGCAAATAATGCCCAACTACCGGGATTAAATTTTTCCCAAAACTCACGAGAAATTCCAACTACATTCTTAAAGTTTTCTACTCCGGTTACTGCAATATAATCAGGATAATAGAAGGCTACAACCGCTCGTTTAGCCGGTACATCTACTTTGACTTCTCGTCCGAGTACGTCTTTGATAGTCGTAATTTCAGCATTTGAAAAAGTTGATAAAGAAAATACTGTCATCGCTATTAGGTTACGAAAAAATGCTTTTTTCATTATTTTTACTCCAAAATAAAAAAGAGAAGTGCATTCTACACATACGCCTCCATTTTTACAAATAGAAACTATTCTCAAATAATTTTTTAGGTTTATTTGTAGAAAATAACACTAAACCTATATTTTCTTATAAATTTAGAAGGTAATTTTGCTATCATAGCTTTACTTCAAGTCAATATTATTTTTTTGGTGTTCTATGTCACACGATCACGATACTCCTTCTAAATTAGAAATCGCCACGCACGCTATTTTGCCGTTGGTGACGATGTTATTGATTGAGATGTCGCTCAATCACTATTTTGCACCACAAAATGCAATCTTTGTTTCGCCTTATCTGCTTACCTTTTTTACTGTTTGCTTGATTAGCTTTGTGGTGCTGTGGAAAGGACAAATTTGCCCTGGGCAAAAAGGGCGTTTAACGGCTATTCTGCCGTGGCTCTTGGTCTTTGCGGTAGGAAATTTTCTCTATTCCCTTGCCTTTACCCCGAAACATTCCCCTGCTTTAGTCGCTGGATTTGCTTCTGTTATTCTGCCGTTTATCTATTGGAAATTGCCCAAAGATGAAGATATTTATCGCACAGTGATTTATTGTGGCTTAGGCATCACCGCCATTGGTATGGTGCAATACTTGCTGATTTATTGGTATGAAGTGCCATCGCTGTTTAACTGGATTAGAGCCAATAATTTTGCTCAGATTTTACTCGGCATTTTATTAAGTGGCTGGTATTTAATGCTGGCGAAAAGCCGTTTGGAAGGCTTTTTAAAACTGTTGGTATTGCTGGCACTTGTGGTGTTAATCATCAACTATGTTTGGGTGATTTTCGTGTTATATCAACAACTTGCGATTATGCCTGAAATGGTGATTTATCCTTACTTTATCTTCTTTGGGGTTCAGTTTGTGATTTTGATGATGTTAGCTTGGTTGTTACTCGGTAAACAGGGAAAAAACATCAAAAATCCAACCGCTTGGACGGTCGCAACCTTCCTTGCAATGCTTTATCCTTTGACAAATATTCTCTAAATGTTACGCAGAAGTTTATTGATTATCGGTGCAGTACTTGCCATTTTAATGGCTGGCGGTGCCTCGTTGCTTTCAGGCACTCAATTAGCTTCTGCGATTAATTTGGCATTGCCAACGGGCTGGAAAATAGAAACACTCGACGGCATCGAGCCACATTTAGAAAAAGCCATCTTGCCACAATTTACCCTTTACTATCAAAATTGTCCGATTGTTTCGGCAGATCGCCTTGCGGTGCAATGGCTTGATGAGCAATCTATTCGTCTTAATCAAGCAACCATTGATTATGCCTGCTTATCTCTTTTTCCTAAATCGGAGAAAAGCCAAACTGATCCCACAGAAACCATTAAAACGATCCTTACGTTACTGCCAGAAGGTAGCGTAGAAATTAAATCTTTGGCCTGGAAAAATCTTCCTGATGACATGCACGAACGAGTGAAGGGGCTACTGCAATCGCCAAGTGAAATCAAATTTGCATTTTTTCAGCAAAAACTGACCGCTTACATTAAGCAACAAGCGGTCACATTGGACGCGAATTTTGCAAATCAGCAACTCACCGCACAACTTAGCTATCAGCCGAATAATGATGAGCAACATCACGCAACACTTTCTGCTCAGCTAGATGAACATTTTTTAGCGTTGCCCCAACAACTGAGTTTGAATTATCAATGGAATTTGCCTGAAACCTTGATCGCTGAACCAAGTTTGCAACAAGGTCATTCAACGCTCAGCTGGCATAAACAAGATCAGCAACTTCACGGAAATTGGCAACTACATTCCGCCATAACGCCTGAAAATCAATTCAACTTGCCGTTTCGTTTTGATAAGCAAAGCCTGACGATTGAAAAAGGGAAAATTGACTGGCAACTCTCAAATGATTTTCCGCTCAATGCGTATCTGACCACCACCATTACCCCTAACCGTTTTTCTTTAGATGGGCTTTATCCGATAAAAACGGCGGTTCGTATCAGTCTGCTCACTCAAAATGCCAAAGGGAAAGGCAATGTGGTAATCAGTAGCCCACAAGGGGAAATTCAGCAAGATAGTTTGATTTTGCCACTACAAATCACAGGAAATATCAAACAAGGTGAGCATATTTTGTATAGCACTATTCCTTTAGATGTACGAGGAAAATTTGATGACCTTACTTTACGCTTTCTACAAGGCGCTTTGCTACGTCTAACAGGGACTGAACGTTTTCTCACCATCAACGATTTACGTTTTCCCCTAGCGGGCGTGCGGGTAGATAAACAGGGTATTCACGGGCGTTTACAAGCGATTTTCCGTGGTGAAAGTCCCGATTTTAACAAAATCGAAATGCGGTTGGACGGTTACGCCAATAATTTCAAAGCGGGAGCATTACACTTTTTCCAAGATCCGACCGATAAAAAAGCGGTGAAAGATCAATGGAATTGGCGTTTTTGGGGCAGTTCGCAAATAAAAGCCTTAAACCGACCGCTTGCAGTGTCGGGACGTGGTTTGTGGCATAAAGATTTAGTGCAACTGTCTGAATTTAAAGGCAGTCTGGAGCAGATTCGTAAAAATGGGGTATTTATTCCAAAATTAGAGCTGGTATTAAATGAACCAATAAAATTTGATTATGAGAAATTTTATCTTACAGGTGGCGTAAAACTTTCAGCCTCACAAATGGATTTCGCCTATGGTGGATTATTAGAAAAACCAACGGCTAACTTAAATTTTTACGGCGAAGTGGAAAATCTTAACTTTAGGGGTGATGTTACCGCCAATCAATTAGGACCGATTAAACTCTTTGCTCGCCGAAAATTAACCAATAATGCCAGTGATTTAATCGGTAAACTGTATTGGTCGGAGCAGCCTGCAAATGTATTCCAAAGCCTTTTTCCTTTTAGAAATCAATGGGTCATCACAAACGGCACCATCAAAGGTGAAACGGCATTTAGTGCGAATGCAACTCGTGGGCTGATGGCTGGCGGGCATTTTGCTATTCGCAACGGTGCAGTTTCTCTACCAAGCGGTGAGATCAAGGGCATTGATTTCTCACTCCCTTATCAATACAAACAGGGTGAAGTGGATATCGGTGTGAAAAAAGCCCTTGATGTGAAGATTGACGAGGTGAATATCGGTATTCCGATAACCAATGTCAAAGTAAAAATTCAAGGGCACTTACCCTACACTAAACGTAAGCCCCTGTTTTTACGAGAGTTAAGTTTAAATTTGCTCGGTGGACGTTTAAATATCGAACATTTTGCTCTGCCACAAACGAAAATCGCTTATTTAAAGCTGTTTGATATTCGTTTTGAACGTATTTTAGAATTGGCACAATATCACCAATTGGATTTAACCGGCAAATTCAACGGTGAATTTCCATTTTGGCTGTCGGGCAAACCTTGCTACATCTGCAATGGAACATTGACACAAGCGGATAGATCTTACCTAAAATTTACCCCTGAATTGCTTGAAGCGATTAAACAAGGGGGCTATACGGAACAGATTTTGGCTTATATGGTCAATAAAAGTGAGATTGACGATTTCACCGCAACGGTGAATTTAGACAGCAAAGGCGATATGGATTTATCAGCTAAAATCCATTCTAGATTGACTGAGCATAAACAAGCGAAAGTCAATTTGAATTATAACCATAAAGAGAATATGTTCGACTTGTGGAAATTGATTAACTACGGCTCTCAGTTTGAGCAGAATATTGAACATTCCATTTACCAGCGATTAGATAAGCAATAACCACACTCAGTACATGCCAAAATAAATGGCTCAGAATTATCTAAGCCATTTAATTTATTTAGAAACTTTTCTCAAAACTCAAATAAACCCTATCCCGTTTATACGAATAGAGATCCGCTAAATTTGAGTTCACACGCTGATATTGATAGCTGATTTTCGGTGTAATTCCCCAGAAATGCAGGTTACGATGCCAAAGTGTGACGTTCAAACCTACTTCCCTATCTTTACGAACTTGATTAAAAATGCGGTGAGCTTGGTCAAATTCACGTTTGCCATAACTGAGCTGAATACGGCTGGAAATGCCGCCCCACCATTCCTGCCCCCAACCGACTCGCCCTGTATAACGTCTAGAAGCCAAAGAACGTTCTAATGTTCTATCTCGCAACAAATCTACACCGCCATAGAGATAGCTTTTCGCATTAAAGGCATAAAGTAGCGTAGCGGAACCAAATAATGTTGTGCTATCCGCCAGCTGATTTTCGCCCCGATGTTTGAGCTTGCCCATCTCGCCTGCGGTAGAAAGTTGCCATTGAGAGGTAAGCCAATGTTCGGCTTCAACCCGAACCCCATAGCCGTGATTGTAGCGATGATTGCCATACCAACGCATTTCGTAATAAGGCAAAAAGGCAAGACGACTTTGAGCATTTTGATATTGGTAGCCAAGGCTTGAACGGTTTTGTTGATCGTCAAATTGATGATTATCCCAATAGGATTTTCCGCTAAATTGGTTCTCAAAATGCAGATAATGCGAGCCGCTGACATTCCAATTTTTAGCCAAATTGAGATGATAACTTAGCCCATTTGCCGATTGCGGTAACGCATCTTCCGTTTTCTTAAATGGCACATTCCCCACTCGAACATAAGGCGAGCTTGAGGCATTATTGACGTTGCTTTCGTGTAAATAATTCACACCAAAGTCGAATGACCAATCTGAACGTTTTTGAATAGCGGCAATGTATTGTTCCACCCCATTTGCAATTTGTGGTGGCAATCCGTCCGCTTGTAGCTTACGAAATTGTGCAAGTGCGGCTTCATTTTGCCGATCTTCAAACAACATTTGTGCCAAACGAAAGCGCACAGGCTGAAAATTAGGGTGCTTCGCAATGATGCCACGATAGAGAGCGATTGCCGTTTTATAATCCCCCTGACTTGCCAAAATAATGCCGTTGGCATAATCGATCAGTATCAAATCGGGATTAGGTGTTTGTTGATAAATCCGCACCAGTTCAGGCAATAAATGAAATTGTCGGCTATCAATCGCCCGATTTAACATTTGACGAGTCAGTTCAGGCTTACTAATAAGCTCTTGGGTTAAAGTGATTTCCCCATTATGTGTAGATTTCTCTGAAAAAATAACCGCTTGTGTTGGCAAGGTTGGTTCGGCGGATTTGATTTCCAATTCGGGGTTTGCGTTTGCTACTAGGGGGATAAAAAGGGTAAGGGGTAAGTGTTTTTTCATTTTGAATTTTTTATTTAATCAAGTATTGTTTATTTATTCTTATAAATATATTGTAGGAACCGTAGGGGCGGGGTTTATCCCCGCCCGTTGTAATATTGATATTTTCGGGTGGGGATAAACCCCACCCCTACGAAATATTTCTGAATGTCATTTATAAAATGAAAAATGGTATATTCATAAAATTTAAGTATGTATGATTTATTTTCACAAACATATTGTAGGAACCGTAGGGGCGGGGTTTATCCCCGCCCGTTGCGATATTAATATTTTCGGGTGGGGATAAACCCCACCCCTACGAAATATTTCTGAACATCATTTATATAATTACAGATGATATATTCATAAAATTTAAGTGAGTATGATTTATTTATTCTCACAAACCTATTGTAGAAACCCCACCCCCACGAAATTTTTTCTGAATATCATTTATAAAAACGGTCTAAATGCCATTGCAACGGATTATTATCAATATATTCCCAAATTCTAATAAAGTCTTCTTCATTGCGAATGATATGTTCATAGAAACTTCTTTGCCATAAGGGCTGATATATTTTAATTTCTTTATTCATTTTATCTCGATAGTATTTGGTCGTAATACCTTTAAATATTCTTACTACATCAGATAAATTAGCATTATCTTGATTAAACCAAATAAAATGTAAATGATTTGGCATAATTACATATTTGGGGATTTTACTATTAGGATAAAGGTCTATTAGTTTATTTAATGATAAATCAATAAATATACCAATTTCATTTAGACTCACTTTTCCATTTATAATTTCTCCAAATATATGCTGTTTATTCTTAGTGCATATTGTTACGAAATAACAGCCATATTGAGAGTAATCATAATGTGCTAATCTCATATTATTTCTACGACGAGGATAATTTGTAGTCATATTTTTCTTTCTATAATGGTAATAAGAAATAAAAATTTGACTTATTTATAGCCTCGTGTCTAGAAAGAAAATTTATTTTTTCGATTCTCATCACAAAATTAGCAAGAAATGTTCGTAGGGGCGGGGTTTATCCCCGCCCGTTACTTTGTAATCGTTGGTTAAGCCAATATTCGAATGTAACAGACAATTTATCTTATACAAAAAATATATTACAACGGGCGGGGATAAACCCCGCCCCTACGATCAACTATTGGCGTTTTCCACCAAAAGATGTTTGTCCGCCAAGGTTATTAACAGAACCTACGACTTCTTCAGCATCAGGACCAGCAAAGAATCCAATATACTCACCAGTTCGGATTCCGCCACTCTTTCTTGTCGTTTTAGCTACCCCACTAAATCCCATATATGGCATATCGATATATTGATTAGCGACTGACGAACCAATAACGCCTTGTTCTAACTGGATATCCGCACGCCCATTCTCACGTTCAGTAATAGCCCCTTCTACCGTATTTTGAGCAAAATCAGCAGTTAAAGAAAACTTAGCTTTGGTTACCGATCCACTACGATCACTATCATTGTTATAGTTACGATCTAGTGCTAATCCCGTATAAGTTGCAGTAATTTGATTTTGAATGGCTGATGATTTGTTTGCATCCGTTGGGATAAATACAAAATCATTGCCTGACCAGTATGGAGTATCAAAAGATACATTTTCAGGAATAAATTGCTCATAACTTGAATATGCTTGGTTAATAAAATATGCTTTTCCAACATTTATACCATCATCATTAACAACATCAATTTGTCTTACATCATCTGATTCTGGATATTTAGAAAGATCTATTTTTACTGAACTTCTACCAATTGTTACTCGTTGTGAGACATTTGGTTCATTTCCCCCTAAATAACGCCAAGTAGAGTCCCAATAAAGTTGTTTTTCTTGTAATTTTGCTAATTCAGCTTTTGCTTTTTCTACATCTTGTTGAGCTATTGCTAACTCTTGAGCAGCTTTATCTGCAGCCGCTTGAGCTTTGGCTTGCTCTGCTGCTGTTGCTGCTTTGGCATCTTTAACCGCTTGTTGTGCTGCTGCTAAATCTTGAGCCGCTTTATCTGCCGCCGCTTGCGCTTTTGCTTGCTCTGCTGTGGTTGCGGTCTCGGCATCTTTAACCGCTTGTTGTGCTGCCGCTAAATCTTGCGTGGCTTTTTCTGCCGCAGCTTGAGCTTTCGCTTTTTCTTCTGCAGTTGCATTTTCAGCATCTTTTAAAGCTTGCTGTGCTTTTGCCAATTCAGCCTCCGCCTTTGCTTTAGCTGCTTCACTTGCTTTTACTTTTTCAGACGCTTGGTTTGCATTATCCTGCGCGGATTTAACCGCTTGTCGCTCGGCTTCAACCTGTTTTTTCAAAACTTCAATTTGCTTTGCCTGTTCGGGGTTATCATTCGACGCAGATGAGCCGCCACCGCCTGAACTACAAGCTGTTACACCTAATGAAACTAAAATCGCCATTGCTGTTGTTTTAACTGACAAACGCATAGAAAGCCCTCATTTTAATGTGTTATTTAAGTAAAATATGTGTAAAATACGAACTATTCTAAAGTAGGTATTTGTATTATACCAACAACAAATTGTGTAGTGAATCTACTCAATTTGTGGGTGGAAAAAGAAAGAGAGGAATGATTTGTGAGTGTAAATGAGAAAATCCGTATGGTGCGTGAAATGAACCAGTGGTCATAGGAAGAAATGGCTGAAAAAATGAATATGTCCACCAACGGTTACGCTAAAATTGAACGTGGTGAAACCAAGCTCAATTTGCATAAACTTGAACAAATCGCTCAAATTTTTAATATTGATGTATTAGAACTAATGAATAGTGAAGGGAAAGGTGTTCTATTTTTAATGAATGAGCACGCCAATAATACTAACTATTATGGAAACCCAGAAAACCTTACCGCCGAAATCGAGAAACTAAAGCTCACCATTGCCCATAAAGATGAAATGTTAGCTCAGAAAAATGAAGAAATTTCAGCATTGAAAGAGATTATTTCGTTATTAAAGAAAAAAGATGATTAAATAAGACCAAATCCCCTAAAGAATGAAAGTCATATACTCCCTTTTTGCAATTTTTTGTTTAAATCTAACCGCTTGTACACCTAAAGTACAGCTTGAAACACCGCCTGAAGGCATTACGATTAATATGAATGTGGTGCTGGATCACAAAATTGAAGTGCAGATGGATGAGAAGTCCAGAGCGGTGATCAAAACTATTGATAATACAGAAGCCAAAAAGTAACCGCTTATTGAAAGCTCAACAAGCGGTCACTTTCTCTTAATTTTTTACAAATTAACTTCCAATTTATCGTAAGCACATCTCACTTTTTCAAGGGCTTTTTCGACATTTTCATCACGAGCCAAAATCACTCCTAAACGACGATGCCCGTTCACTTCCCCTTTACCGAATAAGCGTATGTTGGTATGTGGCTCGGCTAACACCTTTTCTAAATTACCGAAGGTCACTTGAGTTGATTTTCCTTCCACCACAATAGCTTTTGAAGCTGAAGGACTGATTAAAGTAATCTCAGGAATTGGTAAACCCAAAATCGCACGGGCGTGTAGGGCAAATTCAGATAATTCTTGGGAAATCAGCGTTACCATACCTGTATCATGCGGACGTGGTGATACTTCGTTGAAAATGACTTCATCACCACAAATAAAGAGTTCAACCCCGAAAATACCCCGTCCACCTAATGCGGTGGTAATTTTTTCAGCCACATCTTGTGCTTTTTTCAGTGCAGTTTCAGACATCACTTGCGGCTGCCAAGATTCACGATAATCGCCATCAATTTGGATATGACCAATCGGAGCTAAAAAAGAAGTACCGTGAATATGGCGAACAGTCAGTAAGGAAATTTCATAATCAAATTGGATAAAGCCTTCTACAATCACTCGACCGCTACCTGCTCGCCCACCTTGTTGTGCATAATCCCACGCTTGTTGAATATCCGCTTCGGATTTTACAACACTCTGCCCGTGTCCAGATGACGACATAATTGGCTTCACGACACAAGGAATGCCGATTTCGTGAATAGCTTGAGTAAATTGCTCAAAGCTATCCACAAAACGATAAGGGGATGTTTTTAGTCCTAATTCTTCTGCTGCCAAACGACGAATGCCTTCTCTGTTCATTGTAAGTTTGGTCGCTTTTGCCGTAGGAATAACGTTATAGCCTTCTTGTTCAAGTTCTACTAAGATATCGGTCGCAATCGCTTCAACTTCAGGCACAATAAAATCAGGTTTCTCTTTTTCAACCAATTCACGTAATGCCTTGCCGTCTAACATTGAAATCGTATAGGCACGATGTGCCACTTGTTGAGCTGGAGCATTCTCATAGCGATCGACAGCAATGACTTCCACGCCTAAACGCTGTAATTCAATCACTACTTCTTTACCTAATTCACCAGAGCCAAGCATCATCACTTTGGTTGCTTTTGCCGTTAATGGTGTGCCTAATGTTGTCATAATTGTGTTCCTTTTATTGAGAATTTAGTCGCATTATAACAAAAGCAAACGTTTGCGTTTAGTTTTTTTGTAAGAAAAAAGGACAAAGTGAAACCACTTTGTCCTAACTACTAGCAGTAGATTACTTTTTCCACCCCTTCAACGCATCTGCAAAAGCATTGTTACCAAAACTTTGACGTTCAGGCTTTTGCGAGCGGTCGGATTTGCCAAATTCTTTGCGTTTCTCACCGCTTGTATCACGTTTATCCGTTGGTTTATCGTCCAAACGCATCGTTAAGGCAATACGCTTACGAGCCACATCAACTTCTAATACCTTCACTTTGACTACGTCACCCGTTTTCACCACTTGGTGCGGATCTTCAACAAAGCTGTTCGACAACATTGAAATATGCACTAAACCGTCTTGATGAACGCCAATATCCACAAACGCGCCGAAGTTCGTTACGTTAGTGACAGTGCCTTCTAAAATCATACCGACTTTCAAATCGCTGATTTCTTCTACGCCGTCCATAAAGATCGCCGTTTTGAACTCACCACGAGGGTCACGCCCCGGCTTTTCAAGTTCTTTGAAAATATCGTTTACCGTTGGCAAGCCAAACTGTTCATCAACAAAATCTTTGGCATTCAAACTATGAATTTTCGTTGAGTTCCCCATCAACTCACCCAAGGTAGAAGCGGTTGCCTGTAAGATTTTTTCCACCACAGGATAGGCTTCTGGGTGAACACTTGAGGCATCAAGCGGATTTTTTCCGCCTAAAATTCGCATAAAACCAGCACACTGCTCAAAGGCTTTTGGTCCTAAGCGAGCGACTTTTTTCAGGTCAGAACGAGAATTAAAACGCCCATTTTCATCACGGTAAGCCACAATATTTTGAGCCAAGGTTTTCGTCATACCCGCCACACGCGCAAGCAATGGTGCAGAAGCGGTATTTAAGTCCACACCCACCGCATTTACACAATCTTCGACCACCGCATCAAGTTTACGCGCCAGTTGTGACTGATTAACATCGTGCTGATATTGCCCTACGCCAATCGCTTTAGGTTCAATTTTCACCAATTCCGCCAACGGATCTTGCAAACGGCGAGCAATCGACACCGCACCACGCAAGGATACATCAAGCTCAGGGAACTCTGCTGCCGCTAATTCTGAAGCCGAATAAACCGATGCCCCTGCTTCACTTACCACCACGGTTTGCGGTTTATTCTCTTTGATCTCTTTAATCACTTCTTTGGCAAAACGCTCCGTTTCACGAGAAGCCGTGCCGTTACCAATCGCAATTAAATCAACATTATGCTGTTTAATCAGCTTATAAATGGTCACCATTGCTGCGTCCATCTGTCCCGTATGCGGATAAATCGTGGCGGTATCTAATAATTTGCCCGTATTATCTACCACAGCCACTTTCACCCCAGTACGCAAACCTGGGTCTAATCCCATCGTATTTCTTGCCCCTGCCGGTGCAGCCATTAATAATGCGGATAAATTACGCGCAAATACATCAATTGCTTCTTCTTCCGCTTTTTCTCGCAATGCCCCCATTAATTCCGTTTCAAGGTGTAACAACGCTTTGATTTTCCACGTCCACGCAATCACCTGCGAACGCCAACTGTCTGCTGGTTGCTGGCGAAGTTGTACACCTAAATGCTCACGAATAATCTCTTCACAATAACTTGAACGGCTACCTTCTTCCGCATCAGGATCAGCATTCAAATTGAGCGACAAAATACCTTCATTACGCCCACGGAACATCGCTAATGCACGGTGTGACGGCACATTTTTCAACGGCTCACTGTGAGCAAAATAGTCACGGAATTTCTCGCCTTCTTCTTCCTTACCTTCAATCACCTTCGCTTCAAGAGTGGCATTAGCGGTCAGATATTGACGTAATTTTGCAAGCAGATCTGCATCTTCGGAAAAACGTTCCATCAAAATATATCTTGCCCCATCAAGTGCAGATTTCACATCTGCCACACCTTTTTCTGCATCTACATAGGCTTCAGCGACTGTTTCAGGCACTTGGCTAGGATCGTTCCAAAGACTGTCAGCCAACGGTTCAAGCCCTGCTTCAATCGCAATTTGCCCACGAGTACGGCGTTTTGGTTTATACGGCAAATAGAGATCTTCAAGCTCCGTTTTACTCTGCGTTTGTTCAATTTTTTCACGCAGTTCATCGGTGAGCTTGCCTTGCTCTTCAATGGATTTCAAAATAGTTTGACGGCGGTCGTTTAGCTCACGCAAATAGAGCAAACGTGTTTCAAAATGGCGAAGTTGAGTATCATCCAATCCACCTGTTACTTCTTTACGATAACGGGCGATAAATGGAATAGTATTCCCCTCATCAAGTAAGGTCATCGCTGCAAAAATTTGTTCAGATCGTACCGCTAATTCTGCGGCAATAATTTGGCTGATTTGGTGGTTTAAAACATCAGTCATTGTTTGTTACTTCCTTTATTAAATGAGGATTTTTTATAAAAAGGGACTATATTTAACGCCATACTTGCGCCGACAATTACAATCCCTGCAAAAACAAACTGCATGGGGGAAATAGTTTCACCCAACAACAGATAAGCAATAAATGCGGTCGAAATAGGCATCAGTAATTCAAGCACTTGGTAAGTGATAATGCCTTGTTGCTGAATTACATGGAAAGTGAGAACCATGCCAGCGCCTATCGCATAAATACCGACTAAAATCAAACTAACTAATAAGAACGTGGAAATCTGACTAAGTTCGGATAATTTGCCACTTTGTTGGCTAAATAAGAGGCTTAATATACCTGCAGTAAATGAGGTGAGAAAACTTAACGTGAAAACATTTATCTGATTATTCACAAATTTCACCATTAAATTTTGTACGTTTCGGATTAAAATAGAGAGCAATAAGAAAAAAGAACCCAGTAGAAAATATTCCCCTACTTCGATCTGTTTGCCATACCAGACAAAGCCTAATGCTCCTAAAATCGTCAATAAACTCCCGAACCAAAAGGTTTTATTTTTGAGCTTTTGCCGTTCATCTTGGAAGAAGATTCCAGCGACAGCGATCCCAAAGGGCATCGCCAAAACCCCAGAAACAGAGGCTGTCACTGCATTCGTTAATGCCACACCTTTCAGCCAAAAGTACATATTGCCGCACATCATCACGCCCATTAGCACACCAATCAGGGCTAATTTAGGTTTTTCGATTAATTTACGGAAATCATAGCGGTGCTTTAACCAAATTAATCCGAATAACACCAATCCGCCCACCGTAAACCGTACCCCATTATTGTTTAACGCATCAATATGTAGACTGAAATAGCGAAGAAAGACAATGTTTAATCCAATGGCAAGCACATAAAGAAGATTAAGGATCAGGGGATTTTTTAACATAATCGGTATAAAATAGCGAGAGATACGCTATTTTAGCGGTAACCACACTAATTTCAAATAAAAAGGGCGATATGAAACAATTTGATGCAATTATCATCGGTGCTGGGGCGACAGGTTTATTTTGTGCAGCACAGATTGGACAAGGGGGAAAATCGGTACTGGTGCTGGATAACGGCAAAAAAATCGGACGAAAGATTTTAATGTCGGGCGGTGGCTTTTGTAATTTCACCAATTTAGATGTCACTCCCAACCATTATATTTGCCAAAATCGCCATTTCGTCAAGTCAGCACTGGCTCGCTATACCAACTGGGATTTTATTTCCCTTGTGGCAAGCTATGGCATTTGTTATCACGAAAAAGAGTTGGGGCAACTGTTCTGTGACGAAAGTTCGCAACAGATTGTCGATCTGCTACAAGCTGAATGTGAGAAAGGCAACGTGGATATTCAGCTTCGACAAGCGGTCAGTTCCATCGAAAAATCTGCAAATTTTTTCCACATTCAGACCGCTTGCGAAAGCTACCAGACGGAAAATCTGATTATTGCCACAGGCGGTTTGTCAATGGCAGGCTTAGGGGCAAGCCCATTCGGTTATAAAATTGCCGAGCAGTTCGGTATTCCCGTTATCCCTGTTCGTGCAAGCCTTGTGCCGTTTACTTGGAAAGAGAGTGATAAGATCTTCGCCACTTTATCCGGTATCGCTTTACCCGTTAGCGTAAGCAACCGCAATAAAACCTTTAGCAATCAAATGTTGTTTACCCATCGTGGCTTATCAGGACCTGCTATTCTACAAATTTCAAACTACTGGGATTTGGGTGAAACGGTGGAAATTGATTTACTGCCATCCGCCTCTATCCTTGATATTTTGAACGAACTGCGTCAATCTTCGCCGAAATTGCAGTTAAAAACCGTATTATCTCGATATTTACCGAAAAAACTAGTCGAACTGTGGATTGAGCAACAGATGATCAAAGATCAGATCATCGCTCAACTGAACAAAGCTGATCTTGCCTTTTTAGATCACTTTATTCATCACTGGCAGTTTTTACCCAACGGCACCGAAGGATACCGTACCGCTGAAGTCACAATGGGTGGCGTTGATACCGATTATATTTCATCCAAAACAATGGAAGCGAAAAACGTTCAGGGGCTATATTTTATCGGTGAAGTGCTTGATGTAACAGGCTGGCTTGGTGGTTATAATTTCCAATGGGCGTGGTCATCGGCGTTTGCTTGTGCGGAAAGTATTTTAGAAAAGTAACAAGCGGTCAGATTAATAAAAAATTTTGCAACTCCTATTTACTGTTTATAAAAACAGGTTTACTATGTACCCATACAGTATCTTGTATGGGTATTTTTTATGCTAACTCAATTAACCATCAATAATTTTGCGATTGTTCGTCACCTAACCCTTGAATTAAATGAAGGAATGTCCGTGATTACAGGAGAAACAGGGGCAGGTAAGTCTATCGGGATTGACGCTCTGGGCTTATGCTTAGGCTATCGTTCTGAAAGTTCGATGATCCGTAACGGTGCAGATAAGGCAGATATTTCGGCGACATTTTCAATGCAACCGACTAGCCCTGCGTATTTATGGTTAAAGGAACACGAGCTACTCGATGAAGATAATCCACAAGAGTGCATTTTACGCCGTATGATTAATCAAGAAGGGCGTTCCAAAGCCTTTGTCAATAATCACCCAATCCCTGTTTCGCAACTGCGAGAGCTTGGGCAATATCTTATTCATTTGAATGGTCAGCACGCTCCACAGCTCTTACTGAAAAGTGAGTATCAGCTTGAAGTGGTGGATAATTATGCCAATTTACACCCCTTATTAGCGGAAATGACAACGCAATATCATTGTTGGCGAAAATTGCATAAGCAGGTGAAAAATTTCCATCAACAATGCCAAGAGAATGAAGCACGCAAACAGCTTTTGCAATATCAAGTGGAAGAACTCGATGAATTTGCGATTAAAGAAGGGGAATTTGAGCAACTCGAAGAAGATCACGCTCGCCTTGCGAATTCCGAGCAATTAACGGAGCTCTCACAATCTGTATTGAATTTGTTAAGTGATGATGATGCCAATGTGGACACCATGCTCTATCGTGCTATTCGAGATTTGGAAGCGTTAGTTGAAGTGGATAGCCAATATCAATCAGCATTAGAAATGCTCAATGAAGCCTTAATTCAAGTACAGGAAGCCAGTTCTGAAATTAATCATCTTGCCAATAAAATTGAGCAAGATCCTGAGCTATTAAATGAATTAGATCAACGCATTAGCCAAACAATGCAACTGGCTCGCAAACATCACATTAGCCCTGATAAGCTATGGCAAAAACATTTAGATTTAAAACAAGAGCTACAAACCTTATTAGATTTTGCGGAAAATGAAGAACAGTTAATTGCAGACGAGAAACAAGCCTATCAACAATGTGTTGAATTAGCAGAAAAAATTTATCACAAGCGGGTAGATGCAGGGCAAAAACTGTCAGCCCAAGTGACCAAACAGATCAAACAATTAGCAATGGAAAACGGCGAATTTTTCATTGATATTCAGCATAATCTCGACAAATTATCCGCAAATGGCGCAGATTTCGTTGAATTTAATCTTCGCAGTAACTTAGGGCAAAATGCACAACCATTAGCTAAAATTGCTTCTGGCGGTGAATTATCACGGATTTCCCTTGCTGTGCAAGTTTTGACGGCGAATAAACTTTCAACGCCAACGATTATTTTCGATGAAGTCGATGTTGGGATCAGCGGACCAACGGCAACGGTGGTCGGCAGATTATTACGCCAGTTGGGTAAAAAATGCCAAGTGTTATGTGTGACCCATTTACCACAAGTGGCAAGTCACGGTAATCATCATTTTAACGTGCAAAAACAAGTTGAAAATAATCAAACAGAAACCAAAATGAGCTTGCTGACACCAAAAGAACGAGTAAAAGCCTTAGCCCGATTGTTAGGGGGGGAAAAAATTACCGATGCGGTGTTAGCGAATGCACAGGAAATGTTAGATTTGGCTGAGACAGCATAAAACAATGGGATAGCACTCTCGCTATCCCTACTAAAATACGAAACAGAAGTCTGCTATTTATGTAGTACTTCTGTTTTTAGTTTACGAATTAAATCAGCATTTGCTGGCGGGAACTGCCCTTCTTCTAACTCAGCTTGTTCAATCCAGAAGCCTTCTTGCCCTTCACGCCCAAAAGGTTCACCCACCCATTCTTCAACAAGGTAGAAGAAAAACTCAATGACTTTTGTCGGGTATTCAAACTTGAAATGCTCATAAGGAAAGGCACTTAAAACATGAATACCAATTTCTTCTTCTAGCTCTCGTCTTAATGCATCTTCTGGGGTTTCATTGCTATCTACTTTTCCACCAGGGAATTCTAACGATTGCGCAAAGTCTTGCCCTTCAAGGCGTTGTGTTAAATAAATCTGCCCAAATTCATTACGGATAATACCTGCTGAAACTTGAATTATAGGTTTAGACATATCAATTCCTTTCTCTTTAAATCAAGCGGTCAGATCCGTAAAATATTTTACCAATCTGACCGCTTGTTAATTATGCATATTTTGCTTTGTTACCATGGCAATGTTTGTATTTCTTACCAGAGCCACATGGGCAAGGTTCATTGCGTCCGATATTCAAATTTTCATAATTCTCTTCACCGCTTTCCGCTTCACCTTCGGCATGGTAATGCGCGCTTTCTTCTTCCGCATGAGCTAAACGCTCACGTTCCGCCTGCTCAACTTCTTCTTGGCTACGGACTTGAATACGGCTTAACACGCTAATGACGTTTGATTTCAGCTGATCAAGCATATTGGTGAACATTGCAAAAGACTCTTTTTTATACTCTTGCTTAGGATCTTTTTGGGCATAACCACGTAAGTGAATCCCTTTGCGTAAGTAATCCATTGCGGATAAATGCTCTTTCCAAAGTTCATCAAGGTTTTGTAACATCACGCCTTTTTCAAAACTACGCATGACTTCTGCACCCACCATCGCTTCCTTCGCTTGATACTGCTCTTTAGCAATGTTGATGATACGTTCACGCAACGTATCTTCGTGTAAATCGCTCTCTTCATCCAACCATTTCACAATCGGCAGATCCATACCAAATTCTTGTTTCAAGCGGTTCTCTAATGCTGGAACGTCCCACATTTCTTCGATCGATTGAGGTGGAATATACTGGTCAATTACCGCATTAAACACATCTTCACGCACGGTGTTGATCATCGCTGAAATATCGTCGGTTTCAAGTAAGTAGTTACGTTGCTCGTAAATCGCTTTACGTTGTTCGTTTGCGACATCATCGTATTGTAGAAGCTGTTTACGTCCGTCAAAGTTGTGTGCTTCTACTTTTGCTTGAGCTGAAGCAATCACTTTAGTCAGCAATTTCGATTCCATTGCTTCGCCTTCTTCGGTAAAGGCTTTGCGCATCATATTGAGCTTACCTTCATTGAGGTAAATTCGCATTAAGGCATCATCTAATGACAGGTAGAAACGTGATGAACCAGGGTCACCTTGACGGCCTGAACGACCACGCAACTGGTTGTCGATACGACGAGATTCGTGGCGTTCTGTACCGATAATGTGTAAACCACCCGCTTGCATTACAATGTCGTGACGCTCTTGCCATTTTGCTTTGATCTCGTCAATTTGCTCTTGGGTTGGGTTTTCTAATTTTGCAATTTCTGCTTTCCAGTTACCGCCAAGCACAATATCCGTACCACGACCAGCCATATTTGTAGCAATAGTAACTGCCCCCGGATAACCTGCGTCGGCAACGATTTCCGCTTCTTGTGCGTGGAATTTGGCATTCAATACTTTATGCGGAATACCTGCCTGTTTTAGTGCTTCTGACAGTGCTTCTGATTTTTCAATCGAAATCGTACCGACTAATACAGGCTGATTACGAGCCATACAATCCTGAATATCCTTAATCACCGCTTGGAATTTCTCTGGTTCGCTCTTAAACATTAAATCGGTTTTGTCGTCACGGATCATCGGGCGGTTAGTCGGGATCACCACGGTATCTAAGCCGTAGATTTGTTGGAACTCAAAGGCTTCGGTGTCCGCTGTTCCCGTCATACCAGCTAATTTTTCATACAGACGGAAGTAGTTTTGATAAGTGATAGAGGCAACAGTTTGGTTTTCGCCCTGAATGTTTACCCCTTCTTTAGCTTCAATCGCTTGATGTAAACCATCTGACCAACGACGACCAGCCATTGTACGACCGGTATGTTCGTCAATGATCACGATCTCGCCATCTTTCACGATATAATCGACATTCACTTCAAACAGCTTGTGGGCGCGTAATGCCGCATAAACGTGGTGTAATAAGCTAATACGAGCTGGGTGATAAAGGCTTTCCCCTTCGTGCATTAAGCCCATTTCCGTCAAAATATTTTCGACTTTCACCTGACCACGCTCGGTCAAGTGGGCTTGTTTGCTTTTCAGATCAAGAGTGAAATCGCCATCGCCCGTGTATTCTTCGGTATCTTCTTTATCTTGCGCAATTAAATGCGGAATAACCTTATCAATCGCTTGATAAATTTGTGTCGCATCTTCCGCTGGACCTGAAATGATTAACGGGGTACGCGCTTCATCAATTAAAATCGAGTCCACTTCATCTACTAACGCATAGTGTAGCGGACGTTGGAAACGTTCTTCTTTTGAGTGAGCCAAATTATCACGCAGATAGTCAAAGCCAAGCTCACTGTTCGTTGCATAAGTAATGTCCGCCAAATAGGCTTGACGTTTAACATCGGACGGAAGCCCCGGAATATTCACCGCAACGGTCATGCCTAAAAACTCAAATAACGGGCGGTTAGTTTCCGCATCACGACGAGCCAAGTAGTCATTCACCGTCACAACGTGAACCCCTTTACCCGTCAAGGCATTTAAGTAACAAGGTAAGGTGGCAGTTAAAGTTTTACCTTCACCCGTACGCATTTCTGCAATGTTACGTTCGGTCAGCACCATACCGCCGATTAACTGCACATCGAAATGACGCATACCTAACACACGTTTACTCGCTTCACGCACAGTGGCAAAGGCTTCGTGTAATAAACTGTCTAAGGTTGCTCCTTCCGCTAAACGTTGTTTAAATTCAGCGGTTTTTGCTTGTAATTGTTCATCGGTTAATTTTTCAAATTCAGCTTCTAAACGGTTAATTTGTGCGACACGCTTGTTTAAACGGCGTAAAGTACGATCATTGCTACTACCAAAAATAGCGGTCATTAATTTTGTAAACATATCAATTTTTTCCAATAAAAATATAATGTAATAAATATTAGTAACGAATTTCCGCTCCCCCTGCTTGCGGGGGGAGCTGCCGAAGGCTGAGGGGGGGGGATTTAGTGAAACTTTAACCCCCTTCCGTCTTCCCTTATAAACGGGGGAAGAAAGAGAAAAGAATTACGCTGTTGGTCCAGCCCTAATCGGCGGATTTGACACTTGATACAAACGGTATGATTTTGCAAAAAATTCGCAAAAAACCACCGCTTGTTTTGTTGGAATAATGAGAGGTTGTTGTTCTAAATGTAATAAATGTGCCGATTCTAGCTCAACTTTTTGAACTGAAGAAAAATCACTTAAACGTAATACAAGCTGATTTGTAGGCAATGTTTCACTTTCATTTGCTAACGGCTGAACCGTAGGCAACGCAAAAATCGCAACGATCCCTAGTAGGAATTGCGATAAAAATGCAGGTTTATGAAAGTGACGAAAAAAATTCATTTAGAACTCAATAAAAAAATAATGTTGATTATACGACAATTTTTGTAGAATGGCTTGGTTAATTGGGGCAAACTCATTAAAAACAAGAGATAAATGCATAAAAGATGAAAAATTCAACAACTAAAAATATCCATGAAATTTTGCAGAACTCTAGTCTGACTAAAATTGTCCAACGAGCGAATGAGCTAAATGCATTGAATCAAAAAATTCAGCATTTGTTGCCAGAGCAATATCGCCATTTTTACCGAATTTTAAATTTATCCGATAATCTACTGACATTCGAAGTACAAAATGCTACGATTCGCCAAGGATTATTGTTACAGCAAACTTCTTTGCTTAAACTTATTCAAACAGATTTTCCACAAGTGACGGAATTACAATTTAAGGTAAATCCAAACTTTAAATCTGTTTAAACGAAAGAGGATATTACAATGAAAAAAATCGCATTCGCTACTCTTGTTGCAATGTTAAGTGCTTGTTCTATGTTGCCACAGAAAAATGTTTCTGGCACCTATCAAGGCACATTACCATGCGCAGATTGTGAGAAAATTGAAGCTGAATTAGTATTAAACAGTGATAAAACCTATCAATACAATACCGTTTACTTCAAAAACAAAGAACAGCATCCCTTTACTGAAAAAGGTACTTATACTTGGGATAGTAACAAATCTGGCGTAATTCGTTTAACAAACTCAGATAACTTAGCATTGAAAGTTGCTGATACCTTTGTTGAATTTTGTGATGCATCAGGTAATACAATCAAAAGCCAACACAACTACAAATTACAGAAAGTAGCAAAATAATTCACTAGGCATCGCAAGATGCCTTTTGTTTTTAGAGATAAAAAAATCCCTAAACTTTCGTTTAGGGATAAAACTAAAAAAGTATAAATACTTTAACTTAACCAAGGAAATATCTATGAAAACAGTAAGGAATCTCTCTAATACTGAATGGCGGTGAGAGAGGGATTCGAACCCTCGATACAGTTTCCCATATACACGCTTTCCAGGCGTGCTCCTTCAACCACTCGGACATCTCACCGAATCAATAAAAAATGTGCATTAAAATGCACATTTGAAAGACATGTGAACTATACTGATTTTTTACAGTCTAATCAAGTATTTTCTTCATTAAGAAAAATAATTTAATTAGTGCCCATGCCCTAGACAATTTGTAGACGCTGGAATTTGTTCGTCTCTATCCGCCCACTCTTCAGGGGTATAAAGATGTAACGCTAATGCATGAACGCCATTTTGTAATTCTTCGGCTAAACAGGCATAAACCGCTTGGTGACGAGCAACGGCTCGCTTACCTTTAAAGAAGTCTGTCACCATGGTCACTTTGAAATGCGACTCAGCCCCTCGTCCAGAACTATGGCGATGGCTTTCGTTTTCAATATAAAGGGCTTCTGGCGCAAATTGCGCTTGCAATTTTGTCACAATAATCTGTTCAACTGACATTTTTATTCTCTCCTATTTGGCAATTTTTGCAGATGATACTATACTTTAATACATTTCTACTCACATAACGAAGGAATCTATCATGAAATTAAATAAAAAAGTGATTTTAGCCGTAACAACCTTAACTACTGCGCTCCTTGCAGGTTGTCAAAGCCAGTCTAATACGCTGACATTTACCACACCTGCACCAACAGCAATGTTTAATACCAACAATCAAACTGCATTAGTTAACGTTAGCACACAAGACTTACGTACTTCAGCGGAAGTGGCAAGCTATACCAGTGCAGGAAATGTGAATCGCTTAACCGCAGTGCCAAGCGTGACACAACTTTTCCAACAAGCGATGCAACAAAACTTAAATAGCAAAGGTTTTACCGTGGTTAACGGTGCAGGTAATGCGAACGTCATTGTGAACATTCGTAAATTCTTTGCCGATGTTGAGCAAGGCAACCTTCGCTATAAAGTCACCGCCAATGTGAATGTTGAAGTCGTGGTACAAGGTGCTCGTGGTAACTTTGCGAAAAACTTTAATACATCACGTGGGTATGAAGGTGCGTTCGGTGCAGATAACAACGAGATCCATAAAGTGCTAGGACAAGCCTATAACGATGCAATTTATGCGATCTACAATGACAACGAAGTTGGCAACGCCATTCACCAATTCAAATAATGCCAAGACAAGCGGTCAGATCTTTGTGCTTTTTTGCAAAAAAAGAGTGCAATCTCACCGCTTGTTTCAACCTCTCAACATAGAAGTGACATGAGAATTCCAAGAATCTATCACCCAGAACAACTATTGGGTAAACAGCACTGCATTTTAAGTGAAGATGCGACCAACCACGTTGGACGTGTTTTGAGAATGAATGAAGGTGATGAGCTTGTCTTATTTGATGGTTCTAATCACATTTTTAATGGGATCATTGATCTGGTGAGCAAAAAGCAGATCAGCGTTAAGATCACGCAAAGTCAATTAGATGATCGTGAATCTTCTCTCCCGATCCATTTAGGTCAGGTGATTTCTCGTGGAGATCGTATGGAGTTTACCATTCAAAAATCGGTTGAACTCGGTGTCACGACTATCACACCTTTATGGTCTGAACGCTGTGGTGTTAAACTGGACGGTGAACGCCAAGATAAAAAGATTCAGCAATGGCAAAAAATTGCTATTTCCGCCTGTGAACAATGTGGGCGTAACGTCATTCCAGAAATTCGTCCTATCATGAAATTGACAGATTGGTGTAAAGAGCAAGACGGTATGTTAAAACTGAATCTACATCCACGAGCCAAATATACCTTGAAATCTCTGCCTAACGTACCCAAAGAAGGTATTCGATTGCTGATTGGTTCTGAAGGCGGGCTATCACCAGAAGAAATTGCCATGACAGAAACGGAAAATTTCACGGAAGTTCTGCTCGGCAAGCGAATTTTAAGAACGGAAACTGCTTCTCTTGCGACCATTACAGCATTACAACTGCTTTATGGAGATTTAAGTTAGATGATGAATTTACAAGGTCAATTTCTTATTGCCACCCCCGATATGAATGACGACTATTTTGATCGTTCCGTGATTTATATCTGCGAGCATAATGAACAAGGCGCAATGGGGATTATGATTAATTCCCCTACGGATTTATCCGTCATGGAATTACTCGCTAAAATGGATTTTCTCATGGCAAATGAGCGCAATTATACGAAAGATCAATTAGTGCTGAGTGGCGGTCCTGTTGGGCAAGAACGGGGATTTATTTTACACACCGCAACGGATCAACTGTTCTTACATAGTTATCCTACTGCAGATGAGCTGATGCTAACCACTTCTGGAGATATTTTAGATACCTTCGGTAAAGATAATGCGCCAGAGAATTTTATTGTTTGTTTAGGTTGTTGTACTTGGAAAGCTGATCAATTAGAACAAGAAATTGCTCGAAATTATTGGGTGACTGCACCTGCTTCCAATAAAATTCTATTTGAAACAGGCTATTTAGATCGTTGGAATGAAGCGAATGCGCTACTTGGCATCGAAGGTATTCTCGCAAAAGCAGGGAGAGCCTAATGAGCCAAACTATTCTTGCCTTTGACTTCGGTACAAATAGTATTGGTTGCGCTATCGGACAAAGTATTACAGGTACGGCACAAGGTCTGCCTGCATTTAAAGCCCAAGATGGTATTCCAAATTGGGATCAAATTGGCAAAGTGATTGCTGAATGGCAACCTGATCTCTTGGTTGTTGGTTTACCACTCAATATGGATGGTACTGAACAGCCTTTAACGCAACGTGCTAAAAAGTTCGCAAACCGTCTTAATGGACGTTTCAATTTACCTGTGGAAATGCAAGATGAACGGCTTACCACAGTAGAAGCTAAAGCGGAAATTTTTTCTCGGGGTGGTTTCAAAGCCTTAAAAAAAGATAAAGTCGATTCGATTTCTGCTTGTCTGATTTTAGAAAGTTGGTTTGAAAACCAATAAAAATAGGATGCATCACGCATCCTATTTCATTCATATCATATCTTATTGTGCAATTAATTTTTTCACTAAATCAATCACTTGCTGATTCTGTGCAGGTGATAATTTTCCTTCTGAGGTGAATTGCACTTTGCCATTTTTATCTAAGACCGCAATAAAGCTCTCTTTTTCTTTTAATTTCCACGCATTTTTCACACTGCCCTTTTGATCAAGTACAACTTGTGAATGTGGGTTATCTAACTTGCCATCTTCCGCACTACTCTTGACAAATGCACCTGTGGCAACAATCGCATCATCGGCATTAATGATCGTTGTGGTTTGATATTTAGCACGATCAAAACCTGCATTTTTAATCGCATCCATTAATGGCTGATTTTTTTCTTTCACACTACTTCTGCCCGCAAGATGATGAACTATTCTCACTTTTCCTGCTAAAGATGATGACTGCCATTGACGATAATCCACTTTTTTACCATTGGCAATTAACTCGCCATCTTGTGCAACTACGACATTAGGCAAGGTTTGATTGATCTGAACGTTATGCGCTAAGGCGACATTTGCAAAAAATAAGCTAAAAATACCCGCTTGTAATACAATTTTTTTCATTTTTTATCCTTTTACTATTGAATTTAAAGTAAATTGAAACAATATCTAGTCACCATACAATAAAAAATCATTTAAACAGAGCCGATGAGTTTATTTCCTGAATTTCTACTCGTTTAATCTTTGATTTTGTGCTATTTTATTGTGCGTTTTTCCTATGATGTTGGAAAAATCTATTTTAGTTTATAACATATTCATTTTTAAGGAGTTTATATGCAACAAGGCGGCGGAATGGAAATGATCTTTATTCTGATTGTTTTCGGTCTTATCTTCTATTTCATGATTTATCGTCCACAAGCAAAACGTCAAAAACAACAACGTGAGCTTTTAGCGGGTTTATCAAAAGGTGACGAAGTGCTAACAAGCGGTGGTTTAATCGGTAAAATCAGCAAAGTGACCGCAGATAGCGACAATATCGTTATCGCATTAAATGATACAACTGAAGTGACGATCAAACGTGATTTCGTGGTTGCAGTGTTACCAAAAGGTTCACTCAAATCTCTTTAATTCTTTCCGTTGAGAAAGGGGACTTATTGTGTTAAACCGTTTCCCTCTTTGGAAGAACCTAATGGTGATCCTTGTGGTCGCCATTGGTGCTTTATACGCCCTTCCAAATTTATATGGTGAAGACCCATCAGTACAAATTTCAGGTACTCGAGGTCAACAAGCGTCACAAGAGACGCTCACCCAGGTGCATTCTGCACTCAATACATTAAATATCACACCTAAATCAGCAATTCTTGAAAATGGTTCTATTCTCGTTCGTTTAAACAAAGACGAAGAACAACTTCCTGCTAAAGAAAAAATTGCTGAAGTATTAGGTAACAATTATTCCGTTGCATTAAACCTTGCACCAGCAACGCCTGAGTGGCTGAGATCCATTGGTGGTGAGCCGATGAAACGTGGTTTGGACTTACGAGGTGGTGTTCGCTTCTTAATGGAAGTGGATATGAACACCGCGCTGACTAAACAGCAAGAGCAGCTACTAGACATACTACGCAACGATTTCCGTAAAGAAAAATGGCAGTATAAATCCGTTAAAAAAGCAGAGAATTTTGCTAACGAAGTCGAATTTAATGATACAGACACTGCAGATAAAGCCGTTCGTTATATTCGCCGCACAAACCCAAGCTTAGAAGCGACTTTTGTGTCTCCAACAGTTGTGCGTTTTACCCAATCAGCACAAGGTTTAGCGGAATCAAGAGATCTCGCGATTGAACAAAACTTATCGATCATTCGTAAGCGTGTTGAAGAGTTAGGGGTTTCTGAGCCAACGATTCAGCGTCAAGGTGCAGATCGTATCGTAGTGGAATTACCGGGTGTACAAGATACCGCTCGAGCAAAAGAAATTTTAGGGGCAACTGCAACACTAGAATTCCGTTTAGTTAATACGAATGCAAGCGTTGAATCTGCAAGTCGTGGTATTGTTCCTGCTGATTCAGAGATCAAACATAGCCGTGATGGTGTACCAACCGTTCTCTATCGTAAAACTATTTTAGGCGGTGAACATATTATTAATGCGACATCTGGAAAAGATGAGCGTGGTTTACCAAATGTCAGTATCAATCTTGATGCTGCTGGCGGTGATTTAATGTCAAATGCGACTAAATCTGCTGTTGGTAAACCAATGGCAACGCTTTATAGTGAATTTAAAGACTCTGGTCGTCGTGATGCAAACGGCAAGGTAATCTTAGAAAAACATGAAGAAGTAATTAACGTTGCAACGATTAACTCTCGTTTAGGAAGCTCTTTCCAAATTACAGGAATTAATAGTGCCGCCGAAGCACAAAATCTTGCCGTATTACTACGTTCAGGTGCATTAATTGCGCCTATCGTGATTGTTGAAGAGCGTACTATCGGTGCATCATTGGGTGCAGATAACGTTGCACAAGGTATGGATGCTGGTTTATTAGGTTTAGGCTTAACGATCTTATTCTGTGTGGTGTTCTATAAAGTCTTCGGTTTATTTGCAACCGCAGCATTACTTGCAAACTTAATTTTAACTGTAGGGTTGATGTCGTTAATTGGTGCAACACTTACAATGCCAGGGATTGCCGGTATCGTGCTCGCGGTAGGTATGTCAATTGATGCTAACGTATTGATTTATGAACGTATCAAAGAAGAAATCCGTAATGGACGATCTATTCAACAAGCGATTCATGAGGGATATAACGGTGCATTTACTAGTATCTTCGACTCAAACTTAACAACCATTTTAGTTTCATTAATTCTCTATGCCGTAGGTACAGGCCCAGTTAAAGGCTTTGCTGTTACCCTTGCATTAGGGGTAATGATTTCTATGTTTACCGCAATTACAGGGACACGTATGTTAGTGAATCTTGTTTACGGTGGCAAACGCGTGAAGAAACTTTGGATTTAAGGGGAATCACATGACTGTTCAAACAACAGAAAAAGAGGTAGAAATTAAGCTACCATACCGCTTGGTTCCTTTTATGAAATACCGAATGGTTGCATTTGCTTTCTCCATTATTGTGACAGCATTATGTATTTTTTCGGTTGTAACAAAAGGATTCAACTGGGGATTAGACTTTACGGGCGGTACGGTTATTGAGACCAATTTCTCACAGCCTGCTGATCTTGGTAAAGTGCGTGCTGTGTTAGATGAAAGTGGCTATACCAGTGCATTAGTACAAACTTTTGGTGGACAAAAAGATGTCATGATTCGCCTACCAGCATCCGCTGGAGATATGTCGCTAGGCAATAAAGTCATGGATATCATTCATCAAAAATTAGATCCCGAAGCCAAAATTCAAAGTATTGAATTCGTTGGTCCGAATGTAGGTGAAGAACTAACGCAAGGTGCTATTTACGGAACATTAGCAACACTCGCTATGCTCTTACTCTATGTAGGTATTCGATTTGAATGGCGATTAGCTACAGGTGGGGTATTAGCGCTTTTCCATGACGTTATAGTGACTATTGGCGTATTCTCTTACTTACAAATTGAAATTGACTTAACATTCGTAGCAGCAATTTTATCTGTGGTAGGTTACTCTTTAAACGACAGTATCGTTGTTTTCGACCGTGTACGTGAAAACTTTCCGAAAATTCGTCGAGCAACATCACAAGAAGTTATTGATATTTCATTAAGCCAAACGCTTTCTAGAACGTTAATGACATCGGTAACAACCTTATTCGTTGTATTAGCGCTCTACTGGCTCGGTGGTCCTACACTACATAGCTTCTCTCTCGCATTATTGATTGGTATTGCTTTTGGTACTTACTCATCCATTTATGTTGCGGTAGGTGTTGCACTTGCACTAGGCTTAAAACGTGACCATATGATTCAGCCAGTGGTAGAAAAAGAAGGCGCAGATCAAAAATCTCTAGCAGACTACTAATCTATCAAGATTAAAGTTCAAAGCTCCACATTTTCATGTGGAGCTTTTTTATTGGCATAGTAGACAAAATAGTTGCTGAACCGTCAAAAACTATGCCAAGTGGACAAAACAGTTGCTAATGTTTATTTTCTTTAAATGTTAGCAACTCTTTTTATTTAAAAAATCCTGTATAAACAACATCTTACGCTTTTTCGTTAATCCGTTATGATTATTTAATTTTCGTTTAAGTTCACTAAATAATCCCTCTAAACGATTTGTCGTCTTTTCTATATTTAATTCAGAACATTTCTCGTAGGTAAAAATATAATCCATATAACGCTTTAAACTGGCATAAGCACTTCTTACATTGCGATGTTTATAAGGGAAATAGCCTTTTTCATTCGCTTTATCACTCCGTTCTTTTAAAAACGTTTGGTGTTTTATAAACCAAGAATGTAATCGCCGATAAAATTCATTTTTTGAGCTACTCGTGAGTGTTTTTACAATTATTTTTAATTCTTTACCCGCTTGCGATTGATATTTTCTTCTTAATTTTCTCATTACAATTGCTACCATATGAAATTGACACATTTGTACCGGCGTATTAAATAAATCTTTCATTAAACCACGCCTGCCATCACAGATAATTGATTGAATTATATAGCCTTTTTCTCTTAATCTATTCAGGGCAAGTTTATAGTAAATATCTTTTTCGGTTCGCACAAAATAATGAGAAATGACGTTATTTGAATTTGAATCCATCAACACTAATACACCAAAATAACGACCGAAGAATGTCGTATCTATGATGATGTTCAAGTATCGATTTAAAGGTGGTTTTAAAGGTGTTTTAGGGGCTTTATCAATATATCTTTGAATCGTTCTGACTGAACAATGATATTTAACGGCAAGTTGTTGATAGGTTTGTTTTCCAGATGTGTAATCAGTCCAAATTTTAATTGGATCTAATTTAGTTTTTAAAATAAACGTTTTATGACATTCATTACAAAAATAACGTTGAGTATTATTTTGTATACCATGTTTCTTTATTTTCTGACTTTGGCAAAATGGGCAATTTTTTGTTCATATTTCAAAAACAGGGCTTAAAGCCTTGTACTATAAGGCTTTAAGCCACTTTTTAGCAACTATTTTGTCTATTACACCTTTTTATTATAGCTAGATTTTGTCTAGCTATAAAAACCATACGCTATGCGTATGGAATCAAAGAGCTTAAGCGGTGAACAGAATAAAAGAAATCCTCCTATAATGAATAAGGCTGACAATCAAAATTCAGAATATAGGAGGATAAGTCATGGCAAGTAAATCCAATGACGATTCAAGTCTATCACATACAAGATGGAACTGTAAGTATCATAATACCCCCGAAATTAGCAGTATCAAGTTTTATGGGTTATCTGAAAAGGAAGTCATCGCTAATGATATTCGAAAGACATACGAATTTAAAATATAAGTATGGAAATCAGAATTTTTGGGCGAAAGGGTCTTATGTAAGTACAGTGGGTTTAATACGAAGGTAGTAGAAGAATATACCAGGAATCAAGAGAAGGAAGATATGATTTCAGATAGTTTATCGAAGAAAGAATATGTTGCCCCCTTTAAGGGGGTACCTTTTTTCTATTTTTCGTATCAACACTTCCCCCTATTTTCTTTGTGAAGAAATACCCGCTAAACATTTTTCACTCATACAAATTTGCAAATTTTAAATATAAAGAAACCGCTTACATCTGCTCTATTAGCGAGTACAATCGGTTTATGACAAGCGGTCAGATTCCCTCCATTTTTTGCAAATTTCTCCCACCATCTCACCACTTGTATGAAGTATCTCGACTATACCTATGGTGAGATGCCTATATGGGATGCTTATCCCCAAACGCAAAAAACCGCAAGCTATCTCTAACTTGCGGTTTCTTTAACTTAATAAAACCCTGATGGTGCCCTACTCTCACATGGGGAAACCCCACACTACCATCGGCGTTACTGCGTTTCACTTCTGAGTTCGGGATGGAATCAGGTGGGACCACAGCACTATGGCCATCAGGAAAATCTTTGATGACTTTCTCTATCTTATTGTCTGTTCTTTCATTTCGAAACAAGCTGCTCTGAGTGTCTTTATTTTGTTTAGTTAGTTTGTTGCTTTTATTCAGCTTTCAACTCTCTTGCGCTTCTTCTTCAAAAACGCTTGAGGTTGTATAGTTAAGCCTCTCGGGCAATTAGTACACGTTAGCTCAATGTATCACTACACTTACACACCGTGCCTATCTACGTCGTAGTCTCCAACAACCCTTACAGTCTTATAGACTGGGATGACTCATCTTGAGGCAAGTTTCGTACTTAGATGCTTTCAGCACTTATCTCTTCCGCATGTAGCTACCCAGCAATGCCTCTGGCGAGACAACTGGAACACCAGTGATGCGTCCACTCCGGTCCTCTCGTACTAGGAGCAGCCCCTCTCAATCATCCAACGCCCACGGCAGATAGGGACCGAACTGTCTCACGACGTTCTAAACCCAGCTCGCGTACCACTTTAAATGGCGAACAGCCATACCCTTGGGACCTACTTCAGCCCCAGGATGTGATGAGCCGACATCGAGGTGCCAAACACCGCCGTCGATATGAACTCTTGGGCGGTATCAGCCTGTTATCCCCGGAGTACCTTTTATCCGTTGAGCGATGGCCCTTCCATTCAGAACCACCGGATCACTATGACCTGCTTTCGCACCTGCTCGACTTGTCTGTCTCGCAGTTAAGCTTGCTTATACCATTGCACTAACCTCACGATGTCCGACCGTGATTAGCAAACCTTCGTGCTCCTCCGTTACTCTTTGGGAGGAGACCGCCCCAGTCAAACTACCCACCAGACACTGTCCGAGACCGCGTTCCGCAATCTTCGTTAGAACATCAAACGTTAAAGGGTGGTATTTCAAGGACGCCTCCACAATCACTGGCGTGACTGCTTCAAAGGCTCCCACCTATCCTACACATCAAAATTCAATGTTCAGTGTCAAGCTATAGTAAAGGTTCACGGGGTCTTTCCGTCTAGCCGCGGGTACACCGCATCTTCACGGCGATTTCAATTTCACTGAGTCTCGGGTGGAGACAGCCTGGCCATCATTATGCCATTCGTGCAGGTCGGAACTTACCCGACAAGGAATTTCGCTACCTTAGGACCGTTATAGTTACGGCCGCCGTTTACTGGGGCTTCGATCAGGAGCTTCTCTTTCGATAACACCATCAATTAACCTTCCAGCACCGGGCAGGCATCACACCCTATACGTCCACTTTCGTGTTTGCAGAGTGCTGTGTTTTTAATAAACAGTTGCAGCCAGCTGGTATCTTCGACTGGTTCAGCCTTCGGGAGTAAATCCCTACAACCTACGCCAGCGCACCTTCTCCCGAAGTTACGGTGCTATTTTGCCTAGTTCCTTCACCCGAGTTCTCTCAAGCGCCTGAGTATTCTCTACCTGACCACCTGTGTCGGTTTTCAGTACGGTTTATCTTCATCTGAAGCTTAGTGGCTTTTCCTGGAAGCGTGGTATCAGTTACTTCATCTCCGTAGAGACTCGTCATCATCTCTCAGTGTTAGTAGGAGCCCGGATTTGCCTAAGCTCCCCACCTACCAACTTAAACAGACATCCAACAGTCTGCTAACCTAACCTTCTCCGTCCCCACATCGCAATGAAGACAAGTACGGGAATATTAACCCGTTTCCCATCGACTACGCTTTTCAGCCTCGCCTTAGGGGCCGACTCACCCTGCCCCGATTAACGTTGGACAGGAACCCTTGGTCTTCCGGCGAACGAGTTTTTCACTCGTTTTATCGTTACTTATGTCAGCATTCGCACTTGTGATACGTCCAACAGACTTCTCAATCCATCTTCATCCGCTTACACAACGCTCCCCTACCCAACAGTATTTCTACTGATGCCGCAGCTTCGGTGCTATATTTTAGCCCCGTTACATCTTCCGCGCAGGCCGACTCGACTAGTGAGCTATTACGCTTTCTTTAAATGATGGCTGCTTCTAAGCCAACATCCTAGCTGTCTAAGCCTTCCCACTTCGTTTCCCACTTAATATAGACTTTGGGACCTTAGCTGGCGGTCTGGGTTGTTTCCCTCTCCACGATGGACGTTAGCACCCACCGTGTGTCTCCTGAGTATCACTCTTCGGTATTCGCAGTTTGCATCGGGTTGGTAATCCGGGATGGACCCCTAGCCGAAACAGTGCTCTACCCCCGAAGGTGTCCGCTCAAGGCTCTACCTAAATAGATTTCGGGGAGAACCAGCTATCTCCCGGTTTGATTGGCCTTTCACCCCCAGCCACAAGTCATCCGCTAATTTTTCAACATTAGTCGGTTCGGTCCTCCAGTTAGTGTTACCCAACCTTCAACCTGCCCATGGCTAGATCACCGGGTTTCGGGTCTATACCTTGCAACTATCCGCCCAGTTAAGACTCGGTTTCCCTTCGGCTCCCTTATTCAGTTAACCTCGCTACAAAATATAAGTCGCTGACCCATTATACAAAAGGTACGCAGTCACCCCAAAAGGGCTCCCACTGCTTGTACGTACACGGTTTCAGGTTCTATTTCACTCCCCTCACTGGGGTTCTTTTCGCCTTTCCTTCACAGTACTGGTTCACTATCGGTCAATCAGGAGTATTTAGCCTTGGAGGATGGTCCCCCCATCTTCAAACAGGATTTCTCGTGTCCCGCCCTACTTGTTGTTAGCCTAGTACCACAATTTACTTTTTAAGTACGGGATTATCACCCTCTACGATTGAGCTTCCCAGCTCATTCCTCTAAGTTAAACTGCTATCACTAACTGGCTCTTTCGCTTTCGCTCGCCGCTACTTACAAAATCTCGGTTGATTTCTTTTCCTCGGGGTACTTAGATGTTTCAGTTCTCCCGGTTTGCCTCACTTGCCTATGTATTCAACAAGTGATAGTAGATTCTTCATCTACTGGGTTTCCCCATTCGGACATCTTGGATTAAACGCCTCTTATCGACTCATCCAAGCTTTTCGCAGATTAGCACGTCCTTCTTCGCCTCTGATTGCCTAGGCATCCACCGTGTACGCTTAGTCACTTAACCATACAACCTCAAACATTTTTATTCGAAGTCGATATTAACTACTAAACACTTGACTGCTTTTGTTCAGTCAAGATTTTCTTACTACTCAGACTTTCTTTCGAAAATCTCTCAGTTTTTCAGCTTGTTTCCAAATTTTTAAAGAACAATTCGATAATCACTTATCTTTCGACAAAAAAATCATCTTTAAATGGCGTCCCCACGGGGATTCGAACCCCGGTTACCGCCGTGAAAGGGCGATGTCCTAGGCCTCTAGACGATGGGGACAACATTTAAAGATGCTTTCCACTTTGCCATTATAACATATTCTCTTCACTGTCTACAATTACCAAACAATCTGTGTGAACACTTGCAAATCGCTTCATCTAGGTAAGGAGGTGATCCAACCGCAGGTTCCCCTACGGTTACCTTGTTACGACTTCACCCCAGTCATGAATCATACCGTGGTAAACGCCCCCCTCTCGGTTAAGCTATCTACTTCTGGTACAACCCACTCCCATGGTGTGACGGGCGGTGTGTACAAGGCCCGGGAACGTATTCACCGCGACATTCTGATTCGCGATTACTAGCGATTCCGACTTCATGGAGTCGAGTTGCAGACTCCAATCCGGACTTAGATGCACTTTCTGAGATTCACTCCACCTCGCGGTATCGTAGCCCTCTGTATGCACCATTGTAGCACGTGTGTAGCCCTACTCGTAAGGGCCATGATGACTTGACGTCATCCCCACCTTCCTCCAGTTTATCACTGGCAGTCTCCTTTGAGTTCCCGACCGAATCGCTGGCAACAAAGGATAAGGGTTGCGCTCGTTGCGGGACTTAACCCAACATTTCACAACACGAGCTGACGACAGCCATGCAGCACCTGTCTCATAGTTCCCGAAGGCACTTCCGCATCTCTGCAGAATTCTATGGATGTCAAGAGTAGGTAAGGTTCTTCGCGTTGCATCGAATTAAACCACATGCTCCACCGCTTGTGCGGGCCCCCGTCAATTCATTTGAGTTTTAACCTTGCGGCCGTACTCCCCAGGCGGTCGATTTATCACGTTAGCTACGGGCACCAAGCTTAAAGCCCAATCCCCAAATCGACAGCGTTTACAGCGTGGACTACCAGGGTATCTAATCCTGTTTGCTCCCCACGCTTTCGCACATGAGCGTCAGTATTTTCCCAAGGGGCTGCCTTCGCCTTCGGTATTCCTCCACATCTCTACGCATTTCACCGCTACACGTGGAATTCTACCCCTCCCTAAAATACTCTAGCGACCCAGTATGAAATGCAATTCCCAAGTTAAGCTCGGGGCTTTCACATCTCACTTAAGTCACCGCCTGCGTGCCCTTTACGCCCAGTCATTCCGATTAACGCTCGCACCCTCCGTATTACCGCGGCTGCTGGCACGGAGTTAGCCGGTGCTTCTTCTGTGACTAACGTCAATTGCTTGTTCTATTAAAACAAACACCTTCCTCATCACCGAAAGAACTTTACAACCCGAAGGCCTTCTTCATTCACGCGGCATGGCTGCATCAGGGTTCCCCCCATTGTGCAATATTCCCCACTGCTGCCTCCCGTAGGAGTCTGGACCGTGTCTCAGTTCCAGTGTGGCTGGTCATCCTCTCAGACCAGCTAGAGATCGTCGGCTTGGTAGGCCTTTACCCCACCAACTACCTAATCCCACTTGGGCTCATCTTATGGCAGGTGGCCCGAAAGTCCCACCCTTTAGTCCTTAGACATTACGCGGTATTAGCTACAGTTTCCCGTAGTTATCCCCCTCCATAAGCCAGATTCCCAAGCATTACTCACCCGTCCGCCACTCGTCAGCAAGAAAGCAAGCTTTCTCCTGCTACCGTTCGACTTGCATGTGTTAAGCCTGCCGCCAGCGTTCAATCTGAGCCATGATCAAACTCTTCAATTCAAAAAGTTTAATCGCTCAATATGTACTGACTATAAAAAATCACTTTATATGAATTTCAAGTTAAGCACTTATCAAGACTTCAAAATTAAAAAATATTTTCAAACAAAGTCAATCAACAAGTGCCCACACAGATTGTCTGATAAATTGTTAAAGAGCAAAAAAGAACGACGCACTGTCAAATTTAACTACTCACAACAGCGCGTCGTTGTGTGCGGTGCATTATAGAGAAATTCAAATCCAACGCAAGTACTTTTTGCAAAAAATTTGAAAAAAATGATCTTTTGATGAAATAAAGATCGAAAAGGGCAGATAAAATACAAAAAGCGGTGATCTTTTAGTATTTGCAAAATATTTTAAAGATATCACCGCTTGTATATTTATAACTTATTTAGCAATTTGTCCAAATTTGCCTTCTTGAACATCGCGCATTGCTTGAAGAATTTCTGCATCTGTATTCATCACAAATGGCCCATATCCTACAACAGGCTCATTCAGTGGCTCACCTGTAAGAATCAATAATTTTGCTTCATTATTTGATTCAATCTGCACATCTTTACCTCCTCGCTCAAAGGTTACTAACTGACCTCTACGCGCAATATCTTCTCCATTAATTTGCACAGTACCATCTAACACTAAAATGATAAGATTATGACTTTCAGGTACGGCGAATATATGTGCTTTACCAGCATTCATCACAACATCCCACATATTAATCGGACTGAAAGTAGATGCTACTCCCGAAGTACTTGCTAATTCCCCTGCAATGATACGTGCAGATCCTGCATTATCTTCAAGCTGTACTACAGGGATTTCTGCTGAAGTAATTGCTTGATATTTCGGTGTAGTCATTTTATGTGACTTCGGCAAATTGACCCAAAGTTGCACCATTTCAAACATACCACCTTCTTTAGAGAAACGCTCTGAATGAAACTCTTCATGCATTACACCCGAACCTGCCGTCATCCATTGCACATCACCAGCACCGATAACTCCGCCACCGCCGTAAGAGTCGGCGTGTGCCACTTCGCCTTGGTACGCAATCGTCACAGTTTCAAAGCCACGGTGTGGATGCTCGCCAACACCACGGAAATCTGATTTACGTCCACCGTCAAAATGACGAGGCGGGTTATAATCCATCATTAAAAACGGATCTAAATTTTTATCCGTATCGTTGTAAGTAAACATAGACTGTACATGGAAACCATTACCAACCCAATGTTTTTGTGGTGCATAGTGTACATTTGCGACTTTTTTCATTTTGTTATCCTTTGTTAATTATTGAATATAGCGAGTTTTCAGTAACATCGCTCTTGATGACACGCATTATACTATCTCAATATAATTGATAAATATCATTTATATCAATAAACTATTTCAAATTAACGAATAATAAAAGGGAAAAATCGTAAATTAAGTTAAAATCATTATAATAGCTACCCTTGCAAGCGGTACGATTCTGTAAAAATTTTGCAAAATCGTACCGCTTGTTTATTCATCGTGGTTCGTAAACCTCCCACGCAAAAAAACTAAGGAATACATATGAACAAAAACAAAAAAGCTATTGTCATTTTTTCTGGAGGGCAAGATTCTACTACCTGTTTATTTCTTACTATTCAAGCATTTGGAAAGAGTAATGTTGAAGCGATTACCTTTCAATATGGGCAAAGGCACGCTATTGAGTTAGAAAAAGCACAATGGATTGCTCAAGATCTTGGAATAAAACAAACGATAGTTGATACATCTGTTATTAAGACAATCACATCAAACGCTTTAATGGATGAGCAATCAGAAATCCGGCAAATAGGTAATACACCAAATACCTTTGTTGATGGGCGAAATGCTCTCTTTTTACTTTATACGGCTATTTATGCTAAAAGCCAAGGAATACAAACGATTTATACTGGTGTCTGTGAAACTGATTTTAGTGGCTATCCAGATTGTAGGGATGTTTTCGTCAAATCAATGAATGTGACACTCAATTTGGCGATGGACTATAATTTTAATATACTCACACCACTCATGTATCTCACGAAAAAAGAAACGTGGGCGTTAGCCGATCAATTAGAGGTATTTGACTATATCCAAGCATATACTCACACCTGTTATCTCGGTGTGGAAGATGGTTGCCATACTTGTCCGAGCTGTCTGCTACGCGAAAAAGGGTTGAATGAATATTTAGAGGAAAAACAGAATTCTTAAAATTTTCAATAACAAAAAACGGAGCTTTCGCTCCGTTTTTTCGCTTAACGCATAGTCACAAACTCTTCCGAGCCTGTTGGGTGAATGGCGACTGTGTTATCAAAATCAGCTTTAGTTGCCCCCATTTTGATTGCCACTGCAAAACCTTGAATCATTTCATCCACCCCGAAACCAATGCCGTGTAAGCCGACAATTTTCTCTTCCTTACCGACACAAACTAATTTCATGCGGCAAGGTTGGCGATGTTGTGTTACTGCGCTGTACATTGGAGTGAAAGAAGATTTATAGACTTTCACATTCTCCGCACCATATTGCTCAACCGCTTTTGGCTCTGTTAAACCAATAGTACCAATCGGCGGATGGCTGAAAACCACGGTTGGAACAAGGTTGTAATCTAAATGTTCATTAGGTTTGTTATTGAATAAACGCTCTGATAAACGACGACCTGCCGCCACGGCAACAGGCGTTAATTCAATTCCGCCTTCAATAATATCGCCTACGGCATAGATGCCTTCAACATTGGTATTCTGGAATTTATCCACCTTCACAAAGCCACGTTCATTTGTGGCCACGCCTGCGACTTCAAGGTTAATCACGTCTGTTGCTGGCTCACGACCAATCGCCCATACCAAGCAATCTACGCTTTGTTCTTCACCATTTTCCAATTTTAACGTTAAAGAACCGTCCGCATTTTTAACAACTTCTTTCGGAATCGCGTGAGTATGAAGTTGAATACCATCTTGGTTCATCACTTCTAATAAGGTTTCTACAATAAGCGGATCGAAATTACGTAAAGGAGCGTGTTGGCGAACGAATAAATGAGTTTCTGCCCCTAAGCTATTTAATACGCCGGCTAATTCAACGGCAATATAACCAGCCCCCACAACCGCAACACGTTTTGGTACATCGTTTAAGGCAAAAACACCATCAGAATCAATGCCATATTCCGCCCCTTTAATCGCAGGGCGACTTGGACGACCGCCCGTTGCAATTAAAATATGATCTGCCGTAATTTGCTCTACGTCACCGTCCGCCAACGCAACTTCAACGGTATTCTTATTCACGAATTTTGCAAAGCCACGAATAACATTCACATTATTCTTTGCCAATACATTGTTGTAAGAAGTATGAATACGTCCAATATAGGCTTGGCGGCTTTCAACCAACTTACTGTAATCAAAATGATTAACCGTCACATCAAAGCCATAATCTGGGGCATAGTGGTTGATCGCTTCAGCAATTTGAGCGCCATAGAACATCACTTTTTTCGGCACACAGCCTACGTTTACGCAAGTTCCACCGAGGTGTTTAGCCTCAATAATCGCACATTTTTTGCCATAGCTTGCTGCTCGATTAATTGAAGCAATACCGCCACTACCGCCACCAATAGCGATATAGTCATAATGTTTAGTCATAAAAAAGATTCCTTAATAAATACAAGCGGTGAGATTACCGCTATTTTTTGCAAAATTAGTGTTTAGTGTGAGCAACACTGTTTAATAATTTATCGGTGTAAGCCACTCCAATCGCCGATAAAATAAAACCAACATGGATCAATAACTGCCACATCATTGTTTCAGAGCTTAATTTTGAGGCATTGATGAAGGTTTGAAGCAGATGGATCGATGAAATACTAATAATCGCCATCGACAATTTCACTTTCAGTACGGAGGCATTCACATGATCAAGCCACTCTGGTTGGTCTGGATGATTATCCACATTTAAGCGTGAAACAAAGGTCTCATAGCCTCCAACAACAACCATAATTAATAAGTTCGCAATCATAACTACATCAATGAGATTTAACACGGCTAGCATAATCGTGTTTTCATCCATTACGCCGAGATTAACGACTAAATTCCATAAGGATTTTAAGAATTTATACGCATAAATCCCCTGTACAACAATCAATCCCAAATAAATCGGTAATTGTAGCCAACGGCTTGCAAAAATAATTTTGCTGAAAATGCTCTGTTTTAATTGAATATTTGTTTGTGAATCCATAGTTGCCAACATGAATTGAAATTAATCATAGTGCGATTTTAACAATTTTTTTAGATAATATGTAGAGCTTAGATAAGATGAATATAGACAAGGAAAACATGAATACCGTATCGATTATTGGATTAGGCTGGTTAGGTCTTCCGCTTGCTCACCATTTAAAAACACAAGGCTGGGAAGTCTCTGGAACAAAGCGAACAGCTCTAGCAGTACAACAAATACAAGAAGAAGGAATAGATTGTATCCAACTCGATTTATCGTTGTCTTACATTCCAAGCGAAATTCTCAATAGCCAAAGAATGATTATAAATATTCCGCCATCTCGTTCAGAAGATAACTATATTGAAGGGATCAAGCGGTTAGTTTCTCTCGGGATTTTGCAAAATCTAGAACACGTTATTTTCATAAGTTCTACCTCTGTCTTTCCTAATACTCAAGGCATATTTGATGAGGAAAGTCCAACGGAAATCACATCCCCGACAACTCAAAAGCTCGTTGAAGTTGAACAATGGCTACTGACCCTTGATATTCATTGCGATATTTTGAGACTTGGTGGACTCATTGGGAAAAATCGACATCCGATTCATTATTTAGCTGGAAAAAGCAATTTGTCTGGCGCCAATCAACCTGTTAATTTAGTCCATCTTAATGATTGTATTCGGGCTATTCAACTACTTCTGGAAACACCTCAAAAACAACGAATTTATCATTTATGCTCACCTTTACATCCAACTCGATCAGAATACTATGGCGAAATAGCCAAGCAATTCCAATTAACGCCCCCACATTTTTTACCTGATAATCAACCGATGAAGAGGATTATTGCCGCAAATAAAATATGCCAGCAACTTGGCTTTGATTACCAATATGCTGACATATTTAAAATATAAAATCATCCTAAGTTTTATTTTTTAAAACCCTGTCCATTGTTCCATGAGACTGTATAGTCCGTTGAAAGCCTTGCACTTGGCAATGCAGGAACTGCTGCTTTACCAACAGCGAGTAACATGACAGGGGCATAACGTTCAGGATCAATTTCTAATACATTCAACACAGCATGGCGATCGAAAATACCAATGGCATGGCTATCATAGCCCTTTTCTTTCACAGCTAGCATCAGTTGCATTGCAACTAAGCTAGAATCAATCAGCACTTGATCTCTAATTTCTTGTGGCGTTAAGCTATTATGTACTCCCATTAAGAAATTGAAAGAATTTTGACGAAAATTTTGGTGTAAACAGCCACTTGCAATAGAGTGATCTAACACATCATCTAATAATTTTTCATAATGCAAATCGGCTAAAATAAAAATCACAGCTGAAGCACTATCACAAGGTGGCCCATTAAAAGCGACTTTATCTACAAGCTGTTTTTTCTGTTCATTATCATCAACTACAACAAATCGCCAAGGCTGTAGATTTGCTTTAGATGGAGCTAACTGTGCGAGCTCAATTATTTCGAGAATTTCTTCACGAGGAATTTGCACGCCACTTTGAAACATTTTAATTGTTTTACGTTGTTTAATTGCATCAATCAGTTGCATAATATCTCCATTTATTTTTAACGCGCCCAAGCTTCTTCCGTTAGGCGTTGCCCAAAATGGCTTTCAATTAATCTAATCGTAATAGGATGTTGCGGGTTTAATAATAACTCTTTGGCATTACCATACTCCACAACTTCACCTTTATCCATCACCATCAATTTATCTGCAATATGTTTAATCAGCCCTAAATTTTGCCCAACATAAATATAAGAAAGGCCTAATCGTTCTTGTAACGTTAACATCAAATTGGTCAACTGTGTTTTTAATGAGAAATCTAAGGTACTCAACGTATCATCAATAATGATCACTTCAGGATTTAAAATCAGCGCTCTTGCCAACGCAATACGCTGTTTTTGACTGCTTGATGTCTCTTTAATATGTACTAGTGCATGTTCAGGATACAAGCCAACGAGTTTTAAGGTTTTGAATATCCGTTCATTGCGTCTTTCTTCTGAAAGATTGGTCGCGAGTTTCAAAGGTGAATCTAAAATTTGCCCGATATTATAATTAGGATCAAAAGCATCATTCGGATCTTGAAAAATCATTCGGATCTTTTTTGCTCTAAATGCGTAATCACCATAAACCAATTCATTGTCTTTGAAAAACATTTTGCCTGAAGTCGGCTCAGTAATTCCGACAAGCATTTTCGCTAAGGTTGATTTTCCCGCCCCGTTTGCTCCGATGATCGCAAGGGTTTCTTGATGATATAAGTTAAAAGAGACATTTTTTACGGCATAAAAGTCTTGCTTACGGAAAATGCCTATGCGATCAGTAAAGCGTTTGCTAATGGATTGAATATCGAGAAGTGGAAGTGCCATAATCTTTGTCAATAAAGAAAGACCGCTTTTGCAAGCGGTCTTTTTAGTTAGATTTTTTACAAATTACAATACATCTACACAATTTAAGTCAATGAAAGATTGCTCTAAGCGTTTAGACATAGACTCTTCCATTTTGCGTAACCAAACGCGTGGATCGTAGTATTTTTTGTTTGGTGAATCAGGACCTTCTGGGTTGCCTAATTGACCTTGTAAGTAATCTTTGTTTGCATTGTAGTAATCTAAAATACCAGCCCATGATGCCCATTGTGTATCGGTATCGATGTTCATTTTGATTGCACCGTAGCCGATTGCTTCACGGATCTCTTCTTGTGAAGAACCTGAACCACCGTGGAACACGAAGTCGATTGATTTCGCTGGAAGATTACGCTCTTTAGAAACAAATTCTTGTGATGCACCTAAGATAGATGGTTTTAATTTTACGTTACCTGGTTTGTAAACACCGTGTACGTTACCAAACGCTGCTGCAACAGTGAAACGTGGGCTTACTGGGTTTAATGAATCGTAAACGAATAACACATCTTCTGGTTGTGTATATAAACGTGACTCATCAACATCGCTGTTATCTACGCCATCTTCTTCACCACCAGTGATACCGATTTCGATTTCAAGGGTCATACCAATTTTGCTCATACGCTCTAGGTATTTTTTGCAGATTTCCATATTTTCTTCGATTGGCTCTTCTGAAAGGTCAATCATATGTGAAGAGAATAATGGACGACCTGTTTCAGCGAAGTGTTTTTCACCTGCGTCTAACATACCATCGATCCATGGAAGTAATTTTTTCGCAGCATGGTCTGTATGAAGAATCACGGGCACACCGTACTCTTTCGCTAATTCGTGAACGTGTTTTGCACCTGCGATTGCACCTAAAACATCTGCACGAGCACCGCTTGCTGGTTTGATACCTTTACCAGCGTAGAATTGAGCACCACCATTTGAGAATTGCACGATAACTGGTGCTTTAACACGAGCTGCTGTTTCTAATACTGCATTTACTGAATCTGAACCTACGCAGTTTACTGCTGGAAGTGCGAAATTGTGTTCTTTTGCATATGCAAAGATTTTTTGTACGTCATCACCTGTTACAACGCCTGGTTTTACAATGTCTAATAATTTTGCCATTTTGATTTACCCTCAATAATTCACAATTTGTAGGGACACACTGCGTGTGTCCATCAGGATTTCAGTAGCGGACACACTCAGTGTGTCCCTACGAGAACGTTTAATTAACCGTTCGCACGTTTCTCTAAAATTTCAACCGCTGGTAAAACTTTGCCTTCTACAAATTCTAAGAACGCACCACCACCTGTTGAAATGTAAGAGATTTTATCTGCGATACCAAACATATCAATTGCTGCTAATGTATCACCACCACCTGCGATTGAGAATGCACCGTTTGCTGTCGCATCAACAATAGCTTGAGCAACCACTTCTGTACCTTTACGGAAGTTAGGGAACTCAAATACACCAACTGGACCGTTCCAAAGGATGGTTTTTGCATTACGGATAATTTCTGCTAACTCTTCCGCTGATTTATCACCGATGTCAAAGATTGATTCCTCAGCAGTCACTTCGTTTACTGCTTTGTGTGTTGCTGGCGCAACATCAGAGTATTCTAAACCAACACGCACATCAACTGGAACAGGAATGTTTGTTGCTTTAGATAAACGTTGTGCTTCAGGGATTAAATCTGCTTCGTATAATGATTTACCTACATTGTGGCCTTCTGCCGCAATGAATGTATTTGCGATACCGCCACCTACGATTAACTGGTCAGCGATTTTTGAAAGGCTGTCTAATACAGTCAATTTAGTTGAAACTTTTGAACCACCTACAATTGCAAGCATTGGGCGTTGTGGTTCTTTTAATGCTTTACCTAATGCATCTAATTCTGCTGCAAGTAATGGACCTGCACAAGCAACTGGTGCGTATTCTGCTACACCGTAAGTTGAACCTTCCGCACGGTGAGCCGTACCGAATGCGTCCATCACGAATACATCACAAAGTGCTGCATATTTTTTCGCTAACTCAGGATCATTTTTCTTCTCACCTTTGTTAATGCGTACGTTTTCAAGTACTACGATTTCGTTTTCTTGTACATCAACGCCATCTAAGTAATCACGCACTAAGCGAACAGGAACCCCTAAATCTGAAGCATTTAAATAATCAACCACAGGTTGTAACGAATTTGCTTCTTCAAATACACCTTCTGTCGGACGACCTAAGTGCGATGTCACCATCACTTTAGCCCCTTTTTGTAAGGCTAATTTTAACGTTGGGATTGTTGCACGGATACGAGCGTCTGATGTGACTTTGCCATCTTTAACTGGCACGTTAAGGTCTGCACGAATGAAAAGGCGTTTACCTGCTAGGTCAAGATCTGCCATTTTTTTTACGGACATAGTTAGTTCCTCTTTTGATTTTCAAAAATAAAAAACAGGGTGATTATATCAGTTTCCATTACATTTTGGGTAATGTAGATCAAATTATTCGTTGATCTTATGAATTTCTTCATAAAATAAAGTAATTATATTCTTTGACATAGACTTTCTAAAAATATTTCAAGAGAGTAAAGGTAATTTATTCTTTAACATGCAAAAAACGGCCACAAAGTGACCGCTTGTAATGCATCGAAGTACTGATTACAACCAGAATAAATAACCTACAGTAGCAATCACGAAGATACAAATAATATTGAGCCAAAAACCTGCTTTCACCATTTCACTCTGCTTGATTTGTCCCGTACCAAATACAATCGCATTTGGTGGTGTTGCAACTGGCAACATAAAGGCACAAGAAGCCCCTAATCCAATGATTAAAGCAAGCCCGACTGGTGGCATATTTAATGCTTGAGCAATAGAGATAAAAATAGGAACTAATAGTGCCGCACTCGCTGTATTTGATGTAAATTCGGTTAGAAAAATAATAAAGGCTGCCACAATTAAACCAATTAAGTAAAAGTGTCCCCCTTCAATCATAAAGACAATACCATCAGCCATAACTTTACTTGCCCCAGTTTTACCTAATACTGCACTTAAAGTTAAGCCACCACCGAAAAGCATTAATACACCCCACTCGGTATTACTTTGAATATCTTCCCAGCTCGCAACACGTGTGATACAAATTAACACGGCCGCAAAAAGTGCAACAATACTATCAAAACTTGCAATTTTTCCCTCTAGCCCTAACAACCCAGAAAGTGCTGGATTTACCTTATCTCCAAAAACCCAACAGAATGCAATTAATCCAAAAATCGCTAAAGTAATGATTCTATCTCGATTTAATTCAATAGTTTCAAAACTATGTTCAAAGGTTACATTAAATTTAGGTTTAAAAACAACATAGAGGGTACCGATCATTAACGGCATCAAAATAAACATTATTGGTAAACCGTATTTTAACCAATCAGCAAAACTTAAATTTAACTGAGAAGCAACAATAGCATTTGGAGGACTTCCTACTAAGGTTCCCATTCCACCAATACTTGCACTATATGCGATACCTAATAAAACAAATATATAAGTATTATGGTTTTCATGTTTATCTAGTTTACTAAGAATTCCCATTGCTAAAGGTAACATCATGGCAGCTGTTGCGGTATTACTCATCCACATAGACAAAAATGCGGTAACTGAAAACAGATAAACAACAGCAACGGATAACTTACCACGAGCCATAGCCATAATTTTATTCGCAATTAAACGATCAAGTTGCTGAATATGCAACGCAGTCGCTAACGCAAAGCCACCAAAGAAAAGGAAAATAGTTGGATCCGCAAATGCACTTAATGCCTCTTTAGATTTCACTAATCCGAGGCCAATCGCTAAAATTGGAATTAATAATGCGGTAATAGTGACATGCAATGCTTCGGTTAACCATAACACTGCAACAAAGACCAATAAAGCAAGTCCTTTCGTTGCTGCTGGTTCAAAAGGTAATGTATTCAGTAATACAAAAAATAAAATAATATCAAAAATAAGGATTAGCCCATTTCTCATAGTTTTATTGTCTGTTGTGACAGGTTGTTGAGTTGTTGCTGACATAGCTTACTCCCACATGATGAATAAATTGGAGCTACTATAACAAACTGGAGTTTTAAAAAAACAAGCAACCGCTGAATTTGTGAGTCACCTCACAATTTTTTAACCTTGAATTGTCAAACCAAGTGCAACGTTTTTTTGAAGTAAACTTCATAAGGTGTTTTCCAACCTAAACATTTACGTGGTCGTAAATTCAGTTTATTGACCACCTGTTGAATATCAACTTCGCTCCACTGATTGATGTCTTGGTGCTTCGGAAAGTATTCACGAAGTAACCCATTTGTATTTTCATTCGTTCCCCGTGTCCACGGTTGATGCGGCTCGGGGAAGTAAAATTCTACACCCAGTGCTTCTGTTACCAAACGATGTTGGGCAAATTCTTTACCACGGTCTGGCGTAATTGACCGCAATATATGTGAATCCAGCAATTCAATCATGGCTTTTTGGACTGCTTCGGCTTTTTTGGCAGGAATTTTCTTCACCAACTCAAAACGACTTTTGCGTTCCGTCAGCGTCAGCAAACAAGCTCCACCCGCTTTACCCAGTACGGTATCGGCTTCCCAATGCCCAAAGCGACTGCGATTTTGCGCCGAAATGGGACGGTCGTTCAAATGGTTGGATATCTGAATTTTGCCACGTTTTTCATGATGATTTTTTGTATGCCGTGTTTTGCCTTTGTGGCGCAGTTTGCGACTGGCTTTGCGTTCGCCTATATCAAACAACCCTGAATAAATACCACGATAAATGGTTGAATAACTAATGGATAATTCAGATTTTTCCAATTTTAATCGTGCGCTGATTTGTTCGGGCGACCAGTTTTCTGTCAGAAACTTTTCTTGCACCAAATTGAAATATTCAGGCTGCTCTAATTTGCGCTGTGCTTTGCTGTTTTGACGATGCTTCAAATAGCTGTTTTGTGCGTTCGTTGCACTGTAGCTTTCTAGAGCGTGTCGTTTCAGCTCGCGAGAAATGGTGCTGGAGCTACGTCCCAGTGCTTTGGCAATTTCTGCTTGTTTTTTGCCCTGTGCGAGTAAAATCATTATCTTTTCTCGCTCGTTTATTGTAAGATGTCGGTAGGAAGTACTCATCATTTGGAAATGGTTTTTGTGTGGAAACAAAATTATATTCTAGTTGATGAGTACTTCTTTTTTTGTTGCACTTGGATTGTAAATTCAGCACAAAATAAAAGGCGGACGATACTCGCCTGCCTTTTGTAAATTTTTTAATCAATCTAACCGCTTGTTATTCGCGCTTCTTCTTTAATTGTTCTTCTTTTAATAACTCTTTCTTCGCCAACTGCAACGTCTGACGAATTTCACGTTTACTTTGCCAAACTAACAAACCGACAGAAAGAAAGGTAATCCCATAAGAGAGCCATACATAGAAGCCGTAACCGCCCATTGAGAAAAAATCACTAAGTGATGCAAATTGAAAGGTCATATTCTCTCCTATTTACTTAATTTTGCGAGTTCACGCACCCAAGGGCGTTTGCGTTCGTCTTGAAGTAAAGCACTGCGATAACGCACGATGCTTAACCAAATCATAAAGATCATTGAGCCGAAAATCGCCAACAATAATGGGATTAACATTTCGGTTGCCATTGAGGGTTTATCAAATTTAGTGATGGTTGCCCCTTGATGTAGCGTGTTCCACCACTCTACTGAGAAGTGGATAATCGGTAAGTTGATAACGCCTACCATTGAAAGTACACCAGCTGCCTTTGCCCCTGTATTTTTATCTTGGAAAGCAGAATAGAGTGCCATCACGCCAAGATAGAGGAAAAACAACACTAAGGCTGAGGTTAAACGTGCGTCCCATACCCACCAAGTTCCCCACATCGGCTTGCCCCAGATTGCCCCAGTCACTAGAGAAAGAAAGGCAAAAACCATGCCAATCGGTGCCATTGAGATCATTGCTAGATGTGCTTGACGGATTTGCCATACGGCTGCAATTAATGCAGCAACAGCCATTGAGCCATAAACACCCATCGACCAAATCGCGGCAGGAACGTGAATGAAAATAATGCGATAACTATCGCCTTGTTGATAATCTTTTGGGGCAAAACCCAAGCCAATAATAAATGCAGCTAAAAGTAGCAAACAACTTATGCCACCTAGCCAAGGCTGCACTTTCCCTAGCAAGTGGTACTGTGTTTCAGACTTTGCATAAGGGTGTAACCATTTCCACATAAAAACTCCAAATTATTGCAAAAAATTTGCCTAAACTAACCGCTTGTTATTGCAAGCTGACACGTAATGCCCCAGCAATAGCAAAAGGAGAAAAGGTCAATGCTAAAGCTAACATTGCCCCTAAAATAGCAAGTTGCCCTGTATAGCCCATATTTAAGGTTGAGGCTTCTAACACAGCGGCAGCGAAGATTAACACAGGTAGAAAGAGCGGTAAAATCAATAAACTGAGTAGCGTACCGCCTTTTCTTAGCCCAACGGTTAATGCAACCCCGATTGCCCCAAGGCAACTTAAAATCGGTGTACCTAACAATAGGGTTAAAACCAATGCCCACCACACTTCTGTTTCAAGCGAAAGCAAAATCGCCGTAATCGGCGAAAGCAGAATTAAAGGCAATCCAGTTAATAACCAATGAGCAATCACTTTTGCTAACGCCACTTGCGGCAAGCCGACGGGAAGCAACATCAACTGCTCTAATGAACCGTCTAAATAATCATCACGAAATAGTCGCTCAAAAGAGAGCAAGGCTGAAAGCACCGCCGCAACCCACGCAGTTCCAGAGGCTATTTTAGCGAGTAATTCAGGATTAGGGCCCATTAAAAGCGGAAACATTGTGATAATAATCAAGAAAAACCATAAAGGGTTTAAAATTTCCGCAGGTTTACGAAAGGCTATGGTTAATTCTCGTTGAATAATGGTCAGTAAAATCATAGGGTTATTTTATACTTTAAATGGATCTAACGATAACACTTGGACTTTGTCGCTTTCTGCGGTTTGGTGGCTGGTAAAAATCACCATTCCCCCTTGCTCACAATGCTGTTCAATATGGGCGATCAGTTCCGCGACCCCTTTTTTATCAATCGCAGTAAAAGGCTCATCTAAAATCCACAGTGTCGCTTTGGTCAGCCATAATTTTGCCAGTGCCACTCGACGTTGTTGCCCTGCCGACAAATGTGAGCAAGGCAAATCTTCACGCCCAATTAACGACACTTTTCCTAAGGCATTCCAAAGGGCTTCATCATCTAAAGGCAATCCCTGAATTTTTTGGAAAAAACGTAAATTTTCCCAAGCGGTCAGTTCAGGCTTAACCCCTGCGTGATGCCCTAAATAAAAGAGATTAGCGTAGTATTGATCTCGTTGTTGCTGAATTTTAACACCATTCCACTGCACTTCGCCTTCTGCCGCCACCGCAAGCCCTGCTAAAATCCGCAATAGACTGGTTTTTCCAATGCCATTATGCCCTTCGATTTGCCACCATTGACCACTTGAAATAGTCAATGAACAGCCTTCAAACAAGCGAGTTTCACCACGTTCACAGGCAATATTAATGAGCGAAAGTTGATCCATTTATAGTCCTAAAATTTCTTTGACAAAAGGAAGTGTGAGCTTGCGTTGAGCTTGTAAAGACGCATGATCGAGAATGTCTAATTGAGTCATTAATGCTTGTAGATCTCGATCTAAACGTTTTAATAGAAAACTCGCCACTTCATCAGAAAGTTCTAAACCTTTATTTAGCGCATTTCTCTGTAAAATAATCCGTTTCTGATCGTCATTTAAATCATTTAACTGATATACCTCACCCCAAGTAAGTCGAGAACGAAGATCCGGTAATTTAATCGCCAGTTGACTCGGTGGGCAATCCGCACTAATTAATAATAGTGTTTTCTTACCTTGGCTAAATAGCCCTTGCTGCTCACGTATTTGATTAAAGAGATCAAAAATTGCTAATTCCCACTCTTCATCACCAGCCACAGCTTGTAAATCGTCCAAGCAAATCACATCTAATTGTTCTGCATTATCTAATACCGTTGGTGCAAAATAGTGCGATTTATCCAAAGGAATATAAGTTGCAGAAAGTTGATTCATCAGATAGTGATTGCTCACTGCTTTAAGCAGATGGCTTTTGCCACTACTTTTTCCACCCCAGATATAGAAAAATGGTTGCTGTACGTTGTCAAAATTTTGACGTAACGAATCCAATAGCAATAAACTATTTTCTGCATAAAAATTATCTAGCGTTTCATCATCAATTTGATGAATAGGTAAAGTCAGTTGCAAAGTATTATCTGAGAGAAAAAATTTGCGTAAAGGATAACGGAAAAAAGAAAGGTTGAGAAGTCTCAACCTTTGATTTATAAGTGATTTTTCTTTAAGCTTTTTGTAATTTCGTCCAGTTATAATAACCGTATAGTGAATTCAATAAATACGCTGAATACATAATGTACATAGACGGATTTTCAGCCCAAAGAACGATAGAAAGGATATTCAACGCAATCCAAAGCAACCATTGCTCACGGTAGCGTAATAACATTAATGCTTGAGCAGCAACCACAATAATTGTAGTTAAGCCATCTAATCCTGTTGAACTACCACCAGCTGCATTTAACGCTTGCACAAATAGAAGTGTTCCAATGGTGATAAATGCGGCTAAAAATATCCAACCCTTGATTGAAAGTGATTTTGCAATAACTGCATCAGATCCTTCGGTTTTTTGCATATTTTGTTTCCAAAGAAAATAACCGATAAACTGCGCTGGAATATAAACATAAAGTGTGGTGTTCATTTCGCCTAAAAAATTTGCCCCCCAAGCTACATAAAAATAGGTGTAAGCAAAGATTAAGCCAAAGAAATAGTTACTGATTTTTCCTTTACTGACAAAGACAACGCAGATTAAGCCTGAAATCCCTGCAATCATGCCTAATAAGGAATCTGGAGAATGGATATAAACGCCAACTTGGGCAGCAATAAAGAGAAAGAGCCAAATAACTTCAAAGGGTTTCCAACCACTAAATAGCTCTTCTTTGATTTGACTCAGCAATAATGAATAGTTCATAAAGACCTCATAAATGTGATATTAGATAGACCTATTTTACGCCTCATTAACCAAAAATGTAAAATATAAATTACATTTATGCGAACTAGTTCACAAAAAAGGGATTGCATTCGCAATCCCTTTTCAACTGTTATAGATTATTTAATCGAATATCGATTAACATTTTGTCGCCATCGCCTGCTTTTTCTTTCGCTTGCTCATAAGCACTTTTCGCAGCCGCCTTGTCACCTTTTGCAGCTAACAGATCACCTGTTAATAACTGCTTACGGAAATCCCACGCGGTATCTTTGATTTGAGAAAGTGTTGCTAATGCTGCATCAAACTCTTTTAGCTGATAATCCACTGCGGCAAGACGAAAACGGATCACATTTTGTAATGTTGCATCCATTGTCGAACCTAACGCCTGTGTTAATAACGTTTTTGTTGTCGCAAAATCACCTTTATCTGCCGCTTGTTTTGCTTCTTCGAGTTGAGCAAATACCGCGTAGCTTGAATCTTTATTCTCCGCAATAAATTTTTGTACAAGCGGTGCGTTTTTCTCAGGATTTTGCAAATAGCTTTCCATCACTTGTTGATAGCTTGCTGATGTGGTTTGAGCTACTTCAATTTGGTGTTTTTGCCAGTAGTTCCAGCCAAATGTTGCAGCTGCAACTAGAAAAATTGCCACAACAATCGGTGTGCCATTTTCTTTAAACCAGCTTTTTGCTTCTTCAAACTGCTGTTCTTCGGTTTTATTAAGATAATCGCTCATTTCTGCTCCCTATGCAAAACGCGTTGTTAATTCATTGATTAAATCAGCTTGGGCAACGGTGATTTGCTCCGCTTCGCCAAATAGGTCTTTTACTACCACTTTCTGCTCGGCGACTTCACTTTCACCTAACACTAGAGCGATTTTTGCCCCTGATTTATCGGCTCGTTTGAATTGTTTTTTGAAATTCCCACCGCTTGTATGCAGCATTGTGCGAAGTTGTGGAAACGCATTACGCAAGGTTTCCGCCAAGCGGAATGCCGCTACCGTTGTGCCTTCACCTGAATGAACCACATAAATATCAACCGCTCTTGGTAATTGCACATTCGGGTTCACTTCTTGCACTAACAAGACTAAACGCTCCAAGCCCATTGCAAAGCCAACACCTTCCGTTGCGTGTCCGCCGAGTTGTGCAACTAAGCCATCATAGCGACCACCGCCACAAACCGTGCCTTGTGCGCCCAATGCCGTAGTCACCCACTCAAATACGGTTTTATTGTAGTAATCCAAACCACGCACTAATTTTTGATTGACTTCGTAGGCAATCCCCATTTCATCAAGAATGGCACAAAGTCTTGCAAAATGTGCTTTCGATTCGTCATCTAAAAAATCGTGAAGTTTTGGTGCATCGTTTAATACCGCTTGCAACGCTTGATTTTTGGTATCCAAAATGCGTAATGGGTTGGTCGTTAAACGGCGTTCGCTGTCAGGATCTTGCTTTAATACGTCCAAATGATTTTGCAAGAAAGTGACTAGAGCTTCACGGTATCGAGTACGCACTTCTAATCCGCCGATTGAGTTAAGCTGTAAAGTCACGTGTTCACGGATACCTAATTTTTCCCATAAGCGAGCGGTTAGCACAATCAATTCCGCATCCGCTTCTGCATTTGGGATCCCGAAAATCTCAACGCCTGCTTGATGAAATTGACGATAACGACCTTTTTGCGGACGCTCATAGCGGAACATCGGGCCGATATACCATAGACGTTGTTCTTGGTTGTAAATCCAACCGTGTTCAATCGCCGCTCGCACGCAACCTGCTGTACCTTCAGGGCGAAGAGTAAAACTTTCGCCCGCTTCTTCGCTACGGGTAAAGGTAAACATCTCTTTCTCGACAATATCTGTCGCTTCACCGACACCACGTTTAAATAAGTCGGTGGATTCCATAATCGGACTACGCATTTCTGTGTAGCCGTAACTTGCAAAAGTATCACGGATATTGCTTTCAACCCATTGCCATAATGGTGTTTCAGTTGGAGAAAGATCATTCATACCGCGTAAAGCTTGAATTGTTTTTGACATGTTATTGTTCCTAATTATTTTTCAATATTTGCAAAATTTTCGCTAAAACTGACCGCTTGTTGGATTAATTTACCGCATTTTCACAAGCAATATTTTTATGCAAACAATCCATATTATGTAAAGTCACATCTGAGATATTCATCAAGGCTTCTTCTGTTAAAAATGCTTGATGTCCTGTTAAAAGCACGTTGTGGCAAGAAGATAAACGGCGGAAAACATCATCTAAAATCACTTCATTTGATTTATCTTCAAAGAAAAGATCACGCTCGTTTTCATAAACGTCCATACCTAAAGCTCCGATTTTACGGCGTTTTAAGGCTTCAATCGCTTCAGGGGTATCAATCAATGAACCACGGCTGGTGTTGATGATCATCACGCCGTCTTTCATTTTATCAAAAGCTTCTTTATTCAAGAGATGGTAATTCTCTGGGGTTGCTGGACAATGTAGTGTAATTACATCAGACTTCGCATAAAGTTCGTCAAGTGTGACATATTTTGCCCCGATTTCTTCCGCAACAGGATTTTTAAATGGATCAAAGGCAAGAATATTCATTCCAAAGCCTTTTAAAATTCGCATTGTCGCAATACCAATTTTCCCTGTGCCAATCACCCCAACGGTACGTTTGTACATATTAAATCCGATAAGCCCTTCAAGAGAGAAGTTAGCTTCACGGGTACGCTGATAAGCCCGATGAATACGGCGGTTTAACGTCATCATTAAGCCAACGGTATGTTCAGCCACAGCTTCAGGGGAATACGCAGGTACGCGAACAACTTGAATACCAAGTTCTTTGGCTGCTTGTAAGTCTACATTATTAAAGCCTGCACAACGTAAAGCGATCATTTTCACGCCCACTTTTGCCAACTTTTCAAGCACTGCTCGGCTACCATCATCATTCACAAAGATACAAACGACATCACAACCTTCTGCCATTTTAGCCGTACGCTCATTGAGCATGAAATCAAAAAATTCAATCTGAAAATGGTATTTCACATTGACTAATTCGAGATATTTTCGATCATAATTTTTGGTACTAAAAACGGCGACTTTCATTGTGCTTTCCTAAAAATAAAAATTAAATCTGAGCAATATCAATACGATTATGCTGTTCTGCCACTCTAGCTCGAATTTTTGCTTCGAGCTGGTCAATCAATTTATCATTGTCAAAACGCTCTTTTTGACGAACGCCATCAAGATAGAAACCGCTCATTTTATTTGAGCCTGTCACACCAAGATCAGACACCAACGCTTCACCTGGACCATTCACCACACAGCCAATAATGGATACGTCCATCGGTGTAATAATATCTTCCAAACGTTGTTCAAGAGTATTGACCGTACCGATCACATCAAACTCTTGACGCGAACAAGTCGGACAAGCGATAAAGTTGATCCCACGAGAGCGGATACGCAAGGATTTTAGAATATCAAAGCCAACTTTGATCTCTTCAACAGGATCTGCGGCTAATGAAACACGAAGCGTATCGCCGATCCCTTCTGAAAGTAACAAACCTAAACCGATTGCGGATTTCACCGCTCCAGCTCTTGCACCGCCTGCTTCCGTAATGCCTAGATGGATCGGTTGTTTGATCGCTTTAGCTAACAAGCGGTAAGATTCGACGGCTAAAAAGACATCGGACGCTTTCACACTCACTTTAAATTGATCGAAGTTAAGACGATCTAAGATCTCAACGTGGCGAAGTGCTGACTCTAACAGGGCTTCTGGCGTTGGCTCGCCGAATTTCTCTTGAATATCTTTTTCAAGAGAGCCTGCATTTACACCGATACGAATCGGAATATTTTTATCTCTCGCACAGTCTACCACCGCACGAATACGCTCTTCCTTGCCGATATTGCCCGGGTTGATACGCAAGCAATCCACGCCATATTCCGCCACTTTCAACGCAATACGGTAGTCAAAGTGAATATCTGCGACAAGTGGTACTTTTACCTGCTGTTTTATCAATTTAAAGGCTTCGGCTGCGTCCATTGTTGGCACAGACACTCGCACAATATCCGCCCCGACACGCTCAAGAGCTTTGATTTGTGCCACAGTCGCTTCCACATCTGTGGTTCTTGTGTTCGTCATTGACTGAACAGCAATCGGCGCATCGCCCCCCACAGGCACATTACCGACATAAATTTTGGTCGATTGACGACGCTTAATAGGTGGTTCTTTTAACATATTTAGTTCGCTAAAGGTAATTTGAAACGTGCAACTCGTCCATCTACTTTCAGTGGAACAACTTGCCCTTTGTAATAAATTTTGACATTAGCAGGTGCACCCACAGTTAAACGATATTGTTCGTTATCGTTAAAACTTAATACTTCACCTGACTTATACAGTTTTTCTGCAAGGCGTTTGTTTTTTGCACCACGAACAGTAATCCAGCTTTCAGCCCCTGTAATTTCAATCCGCAATTCTTCGTTAATTGTAGCTTGCGGCTGTTCAGCTGCCACTTCAGTAGTTTCTGTTGTCGTAGGTTGTTGCAATACATTGACTGGCTGCTCTGCTTGAGTTGCTGTTTCTGCCGTAGGTGTTGCAGGCACTTCAACTTTTACTTCTTCCGTTTTAACCGGCTCTGTTGCTGAACTTGTTTGAGCTGGCGTTGATGCAGCTTCTACATTAGTCGTTGTCGGCTCCGCCACTACTGACGCAGTTGTTGCAGTATCCGTCGTTGATGCTGACGTGGTTGCAGGTAATGTTAATGCGCCACTATTTTCAGATGATGTCGTAGTAGCTACGTTATTTTCTGATGTATTGACGATCAACTGCTCACGGCTAGCTTGATCTTTTTGATGTTCTTGCCACCACCAAGCTAATGTCATCCCCACAGCACCAAGTAAGATTAACCATGTCAAACCCTTCACCCAACGGGTTTGCGATTTTTGGTTTTTAACTGGAATAGGTGCAGCTTTTTTCACTTCTTTTGGAATAGTCACTTCACCATAATTTACTGAGCCAATCAGCTCTTCAGGTAAGCGCAAAAAGCGCACATAGTTTCTTACATAGCCACGAACAAACGCTGGCGGTACGTTTTGTAAAATAAAAATATCATTCTCAAGAGATTCAATATGATTTTTCTTAAGATTCGTTTTTTGAGCCACGTCATCAATCGTTAAATTTAACGCTTCACGTGCATGTTTGAGCTGTTGTCCTAAAGAAAGGGTGGTTGTTTCAATCATCGTCGTTACTTTTGGAAATAAAAAATTAGTTGAGAAGTTTAAAGAGGTAAAGCCTGTTTTGCAATCCTCAATCTTGGAAAAGATGTATTTTATAGGACACTGCATTATGTGTCCTATAAAATTTGTAAAAAAGTGAGAGAATCTACCCGCTTGTTAATTCACCGTTCCACAATTTAAGCAGTAAAGATAGCTCTGCTTTGGATCATTAAATCGAGAAAGCGTTCCTAACTGCGTTTTGGCTTGTTGTGCAAAAGGTAAATCTAACCAAGTGATTAAACTCGTTTTTAGATTGAGTTTAAAATCTCGCATCACTTGGCTAAGCAGATCATCAGGCTGATCAATAAACCATTGTGTTTTAAAGGCTTCGATTTCATTTTTACCTTGCGCTTTGCGTTTCTGATTGATTAAATCACTCACTGCGATATAGGCTGTATTAAAGTCACCCAGTTGATCCACAAGCCCTTTTTCAAAGGCTGTTTCACCTAGCCACACTTGACCCTGTGCGACTTTATCCACATCCGCTTTCTCCATTTTTCGCCCTTTGCTGACTAAATCAAGAAAACGATCATATCCATGCTCAATGCTTATTTGGATCATCTCAGCCTGCTCTTTTGATAAAGGTTTTAAGCTACTTTGTTGTACAAAAGGCGACGTAGTAATACCGTCTTCATTAATCCCCACATTTTTCGCTGTTTTTTCAAAGCTAACCGATAAACCGAAGATCCCAATAGAACCTGTTAGTGTCGTTGGGCTTGCAATGATTTTATCGCTTGTTGCGGCAATCCAATATCCGCCAGATGCAGCCATTCCGCCCATAGATGCGACAACAGGTTTACCTGACTGCTGTAAATCTTCCACTTCTTGTCGAATAAGCTCTGATGCCATCGCACTTCCGCCAGGGCTATTAATACGAAGGATAACACCTTCCACCGCCTTGTCTTCCCGTGCATCTCGCAACAGTTTAATGATGGTATCACTTCCAGCCACTTCTTCATCGCTTTCGCCAAGCGCAATCGCCCCTTCTACATTAATCACAGCAATTTTATTCTCGCCTGAAACATTAAAGCGATCCGATAACATTGAAGCGTAATCCAAGAAGTCAATGCTGTTATAATTACCTTCAAGATCTTCACCAAACTGCGCAATTAACATCTCGCGAATTTGCTTGTAGGTTGCCAATTCCGTTACCCATTTTTGCTTTAGCGCGTATTGCGCATCATCGCCTTTCATTTCTTTATATTGCTGTAATAAACGGCTAGGCTCAGGCACAATCTCTTTCGCTTGAATATCACGGTTTTTAGCAATATCTTCACTAAAACGATCCCATAATTTTCCTAGCCAAAGCTGTGCATTGTCTCGAGCTTCTTGTGACATATCATCTCTTAAAAACGGCTCTACTGCAGATTTATAAGTCCCAACACGGAAAACATGCGGTACGGCTTCAATTTTATCTAATAACGATTTGAAGTAGAGATTGGAATAGCTGAGCCCGTGTAGATCCACAAATCCAGCTTTGTTTAAATAAATTTTATCGGCATAACTCGCCAAGTAATACTGCTTCTGACTGTACGCTTCGCCAATCGCAATCACGGGTTTACCTGATTGTTTAAAACGCTCGATCTCTTTACCCACAAATGTCAAAGAAGGAATATCCCCCCCGATAAAATAAGTCAAATCAAGCACTAAACCTGTGATTTTTTCATCATATTGCGCTTTACTAATCGCTCTAACCACATCAAAGGTTGAAATCTTCATTGACTCATCGGTTCCACCCAATTCAGAACGAAGCAAACGTTTAAAATCGGTAAACTCATCATGATTATCCGCCAAATAACCATCTAAATTGAGTGTTAATGCCCCTTTTTCAAAAGGAATCATCTCTTTTTGCCCTTTCGGACCACTGCCTAATAATGCCGTTAATGCAAAACAGAGTAAGACGAATAAGATAAAAAAGATGCTCAAAACCAACTCTCGAATACATTTAAAGACCCGATAAATACCTTTTAAAACACTCAACATACGGTTTCCTTGATTGATGAAATTGACCGCTAAACTACCATAAAATCAGGTAAAACTTAATAAAATATGCTATTCTTCCCCACAAATTTTACCTAGAGGAGCACTTAAATGGATGCGTTAGACTTACTACAACGTCGCCGTTCAAGTAAAAAATTTGGGCAAATTGCACCAAATGCAGAACAATTAGAAAATATCTTAAAAGCCGCCGTACGAGCGCCCGATCATGGTCGTTTGAAGCCTTATCATTTTGTTGTGATTGAACAAACTGGTATGACACAATTTCGCCAATACTTATTAGATGCTGCAAGTGAATTATCTCTTGGGGAAGAAGGTAATGTAAAAGCAGAGAAATTAGCGACAAGAGCGCCAATGGTCATTGCCGTTATTGCTAAAATTGAAAAAGATTTACCTAAAGTACCCGCTTGGGAGCAGATGCTCACTGCTGGTTGTGCTACCTATGCGATGCAACTTGCCGCTAATGCCCAAGGTTTTGAAACCTGTTGGATTACAAACAAGTGGATTAATGGTTCGTCTATGAGAAAATCATTTGATTGTCGTGAGCAAGATCAGATTGTGGCGCTAGTGATGATTGGCTCTCCCGTTGAATCCGATGAAATTACCATGGCAAGCCAAACGGAAGATATTACCCCTTTTGTGACCTATATAAAGTAAATATGATGAATCAACATGAACATCACTACGAAGATTTAATTCGTATTTTCGATAGTTGCTTTTCCGAAAGCTACAACACCCGTTTAGAACGTGGCGGTGACTATCCCATTTATCTGCCTGCATTTATTGATGAAGGCAATGTCACAAGCGAACGCCCTTACAATGTTATTTTATTTGCCCATGGCTTTTACAGTAGCGGATTACATGAAGTGGCGCATTGGTTAGTCGCAGGCACAGAACGCCGTAAATTAGAAGACTTCGGTTATTGGTACGAGCCTGATGGACGTTCCGCAGAGCGTCAACGAGAGTTTGAGCAAGTCGAAGTTAAACCTCAAGCGATTGAATGGATACTGGCAACCGCTGCAAATTTCCGCTATTTTGCGAGTGCTGATAATTTAACAGGCGATGCTGGAGATAATTCTGCCTTTAAGCAAGCAGTTTATGATCAAGTAAAAATCTATGCAGAAAAAGGATTACCAAAACGTACAGAACAGCTACGTCAAGCGCTCTGTGAATATTATGGCACGCCTAATATGATTGATTTAGCTAAATTTGATATATCGAGAATCTAGGAGCTTTTATGCGTTTTACCGTCATTATTCCCGCCCGTTATGCTTCCACTCGCTTACCCCGCAAGCCCTTGTTAGATATCGTGGGTAAACCAATGATTCAACATGTTTGGGAAAAAGCACAACAAGCGGGTGCAAGCCGTGTTATTGTTGCAACAGATCACCCTGAAATTGAGCAAGTCGTCAAAAATTTTGGTGGAGAAGTCTGCTTAACGTCAGATAAACATAACTCAGGCACAGAACGATTAGCAGAAGTCATTGAGAAAATGGCGATTGCTGATGATGAAATTATTGTGAACATACAAGGCGATGAACCGCTTATTCCGCCTGTGATTGTCTCTCAGGTGGCAGAAAACTTGGATAAACATCAAGTTAATATGGCAACCCTTGCGGTGAAACTGACTACTCGTGAAGAGCTATTTAATCCGAATGTGGTCAAAACATTGACTGATAAAAACGGAATGGCACTCTATTTCTCTCGTGCAACCATTCCATTTGGACGAGACCATTTTCCAAATTGTGATGATGCTTTTGTTCAACAACAAAATTACCTTCGCCATATTGGTATTTATGCTTACAAGGCTGGCTTTATTAAGCAATATGTGGCTTGGGAGCCAACGGCATTAGAGCAACTCGAATCTCTCGAGCAATTAAGAGCTTTATGGCACGGTGAAAAGATTCATTTAGAACTCGCCAAAGAAGCGCCACAAGTGGGCGTAGATACCGCTGAAGATTTAGAACGTGTCCGACAGATTTTGTCTCAATAAATCATACACAAGCGGTCAGAGATCAACGATTTTTTGCAAAATTTTGTTCTGTTCTCACCGCTTGTAGCCAAGAAAAAAGCCCAGAATTTAACATTCTGGGCTTTCTATTAATCGATATTTTTTAATTCTTCTTCAGATAAAGTTTCTTTCCCATCTGAATTTGCTTTTCCATCTTTCACTTTAAATTCAAGATTTTGGAAATAGGCTTCTCTAAAGGTTGCGTAAGGATCCTGAGATTGTTTTAACAAAGCCTCTTGCCCCAATAAATTTGCACGAGAATCAATGCCTTGTACCACATATTTTGTTAACGCCCATGGCGTCGTCAATAATGATAATGTCGGATAAGTCATATCCGCTAAACGACCTAAATCTTGACGAGGCGTTGCAGGCCCATAAGCAGGTAACATCATATAAGGCCCTGTCGGAACATTATAAGATCCTAGTGTGTGACCAAATTCACGGCGACCATCATCGATTTTCAAATCATTTGTCATACTCGCAAAATCAATCAAACCACCTAAACCAAATACGGTATTAAACCAGAAACGTGTAAAGTGAATCATCGCTTTTTCACCCTCACCTTCAAGTAGGCGGTTGATAAAACTTGCAGGTTCATCAAGGTTGTTCGCCACATTGACTAAGCCTGTTTTAATTGGACTAGGAACATAATCTTTCCAGCCTTTGGCTACAGGTTCGAGAACATAAGGGTCAAGGTATTCGTAGTTCACTTTCCACATTGCACGGTTAAATCCTTCTAAAGGATCTTTACGCACACCTGTTTCAGGATCAATGCTAGAGGAACAAGCTGCTAAAAGGAGGGTTGTTCCGACAATAAGTAGTTGCTTAATTTTTTTCATACTATTTTAAAAATGGGTTACTTTTCTTTTCACGCCCAATGGTTGTGTGTGGACCATGCCCAGGAATAATAATAAAATCATCATCTAAATCAAATAGTTGGGTTTGAATAGAATGAATCAGTTGTTCAAAATTTCCTTTATATAAATCTGTACGTCCAATACTATTTTGGAATAACACATCGCCGCTAAATACAACTTTATTTTGAAAATCAAAAAAACCAATGTGGCCCGGTGCATGACCCGGTAAATGGCGAATATCAAAAATTAACTGTCCAACAGAAACGCGATCGCCTGCATTTAACCAGTGATCAGGTAAAAACGCAGGCACTTCAGGAAAGCCATATTGACGGCAAATATCTGGCAGCTGTTCAAAGAGTTCTTTGTCATCTACGTGTGAGCCAAATACCTCCACATCGAAATGCTTTCTTAACTTATCTACCGCCATAATATGATCTAGATGACCGTGAGTAATCAGCAGTTTTTGTACATTTAATTTTTGTTCTTCGACAAACTGGATAATCGTCTCAGCATTATCCCCAGCATCAATAATTGCTGCATTTTTATTTTCATCCCAGATAATAGAGCAATTTTGCTGAAAGGCGCTCACAGGGATGATTTGCAAATTAAACATATAAACTAACCGCTATTAACCACGCCAAGTTCTTACTGGGCCTGTATCTACGTGTACAAAGTTGCTACGAGGATAATATCCTACACCACCATTCGATAAGCTTTCAGCTGCATTACGCACTTTAGCTAATGGAATACCCTCAATATGGAAATCAATTGCTTTGCCTAAAATATGGTAGCTATTACTTGCAACCCCACGACTACGACGACGTAATCTCGCATTTGTTTGAGCAGAACGATAGCCACTTAAAATGGTAATCTCTGAATTACGAGCGCCAAGACGAGATTGAATTTGCGTCAGTTTCACGAAAAGTTGTGGATCAATATTTTTAACACGATCAATATGCACATCACGCATAATGTAATTCAATCGAGAACGATCCTTTGCAGCAAAGCCACCCGCAGAATACCCTGCCGATAACGATTCCCCGGTGCTTGCTCTACGTAAACGTAAAATCATTGGCTTTGGAGTTGATACAATGGCGCTGGCTAAATTTGGCAATAAACTAGCGCCAAGTACGATGCCTCCTAGCGATAACCACTTACGTCGCTGTAAATTTGTTTGTTCCATTTAATTGTCCTCATTATTTTGGATAATGATTTATCGTCAATACTCTCCTTAATACTATTAACGATAAATCACTCTGTGTGCTAAAGTCATCAGGATAAAGAAAAAGTTCCGAGAAACCTATAAAAATTTCTCGGAATTTACCTATTTTGAGAATTAAATCACATTTTTAACTTTAGCCCAATCAATAGATACCTTAGGCAAGTTCGTATCTAACTTGTAAATATCAGGTAAGGTATAAACTTTACCACCTTCAACCCAAGAAGTAACGTAGTACAAATATACTGGGTTATCTGAACGAATTGGTGCAGATGTAGTTTTATTGCTAGCTAACACACTCTGTTTCTTGCTGTCAGACCAACCTGCTTCTTTTAATAAAAGTGTTGCAAGTTCATCCGCTTTTGCCACTCGTACACATCCAGAACTTAACGCTCTATCTGTACGACCAAATAATCCACGATTTGGAGTATCATGTAAATAAATCGCATCGGAACTTGGCATATTAAATTTATAACGACCTAAAGCGCTATCATCACCTGCTTTTTGACGAATATGATATGGGAAGTTATTTTTACCCTCGTAAGCAGCCCAGTTAATACTTCTCGCATTGATTTTATTGCCGCTACCATCAATGATCTCATAACCAAGTCTATCTGCAAGACCAGGATCACGACGTAATTTCGGCACTAAGTCTTTATTCTTAATGCTCGCAGGAACATTCCAAGGTGGGTTTACAACCACATTACTTAACTTACTATACATAACCGGTGTACGGCGGTCATCTCGACCTACGATCACTTTAGATTGTAATGCTAATTTGCCATCTCTGAAGTAGTAAAGCTGGTAACTCGGAATGTTAACGAATAAACCATTATTAAAGCTTGGGATTAAACGTAAACGCTGTGCATTTAATGCGAGTTTTGTAAACGAGCTACTGCCCGTTGGAGCTGGAGTTGCATCCGTTGTGACTGCTTTTTTATTTTTTGCCGATTTCTTCGCATTACTTGCAGTGCCATTTGGAGACATTGCAAATAAACGTTGAACCGTTTCCTGATAAATATGGTTACGTGGCACTAAATTCGCAACAAATTGTCCTGCTGAACCATTTTTGCTTGCTCTTACCCAAGAGGTAATTTGAGCGTCTGTAGGTGCTTTTGTCGAATAACTTCCAATGTTATATAACCATTGGTTTGCATTTCTACCCACATTTTTATTGTAATATAGATAATCTAAGAAGCTATCTGTTAATAAAATATCACGCGCTAAACCTGCATTGGTATTTAGAATCTGTTGTAATGCTTTTGCTGATTTTGCAGATACTCCACTTGCAGCAAATACTGCATATTCTTTTAAGAAAATTTTCTCTGCCTGTTTATCATTCCACAATGGAGCAAAATCATTGTCTAAATACGCTTTTGCTGTAGCACTGCTTAATAAAAGTTGATTTCCACCCACTTCATGTTTAATACGACTTTCCGCTTCAGCTAATTTTTGTGCTGCAATACGTTTTTCTTCCTCTTGTTGCAGAATATACTCTGCTTTTTTAGCCATCTCTGCTGCTCGAGCCTGCTGAGCTTCAAAACTTAATTGAGGTAATACTGGTTCACTTACTACTGGCGTTGATACTGTTGCAGGAACAGAAACAACTTCTACAGCAGTTGATGTTGAGACAGGCGCAGCTTCAACAACAGAAGGTGTGGTAGTCTCCGCAATAGCCATACTTGAAAATACAACTAAGGGTAAAAACTTAAATGTTTTCATTATTTAAAATCCAATTTGCAAAACTTTTAATAAAACAGACCGCTTGTAACGCGGTCTGAAAGTTTGGGCATTATAACCGAAATTATTATTTTTTATCAAATTGTAACCAATCTACCATCATTTTCTCTGTTTCTTTTAAGAAGAAATCAGGTGCTTCATAGTCTTTTGGTAACTGCTCGATATCTTTAATTTGTTTCTTACCTTCACGTTTAAAACGTGCATTCAAATCTTTTAAACGTTTGGCTTCATCCGCTTTATTTTCAGCAAGACGCTCTTCCAAATTTAATGAGGTAAATTTACGATCATCTCTTTCTTTACGTATCGCAATATCCTCATTTAAGGTAATAAACTCAGGATCTTTCGCAATACGCGCTTCGTGTTTTGCTGTTAATTGTGCAACCGCATCACGAGCCTTACCTGTTTCACTGTATGTGGCTGCAGGAATTTTATCCCAAGGTAACGCATTGTCTTCAAAGCTCTCGCCTGTTTTCTCTGCATTAATGATTGCAGGGAAATTAATATCTGCATCCACCCCTTTTAATTGGGTACTACCACCATTAATTCGATAGAATTTTTGGATAGTATATTGGATAAAACCTAATGGTTCCTGATCCAAATCATAGACCATATTCAATGAACGACTTTGTTGAACAGTCCCTTTACCAAAGGTTGTCTGCCCAACAATAATGGCTCGATTGTAATCCTGCATCGCTGCAGCAAAAATTTCAGAGGCTGAAGCACTATGGCGGTTGATCATCACCATAATATCACCAGCATATTCCACCGAATTACTTGGATCTTCGTGAACTTTAATACGGTTAAACGCATCACGAACTTGAACCACTGGTCCCTCTTTAATAAATAATCCTGTTAATTCAACTACTTCTGTTAAAGAACCACCACCATTTTCACGTAAATCAATGATTAAACCATCCGCTTTTTTGGTTTTCATCTCCGCTAAGAGTTTACGGACATCTTTGGTTAAACCAATATAGAATCCAGGAATTTTAATCACAGCAATATTTTTGCCATCAATTTTATCCATCGTCAATTTCGCGGCACTGTCTTCTAAGCGAATAGTATCTCGCACTAAGGTGATAATCTTCGTTTTACCACCTTTTTCAGGTTCAATCTCTAAATAAACTTTAGAGCCTTTTTTACCTTTAATCTTATCGACAACATCATCCAAACGCCAGCCAATCACATCTTCAATCTTATCCGCAGACTGGCCGACCCCGACAATCTTATCTCCTGCACTGATTTTTTTACTTCTTGCTGCTGGTGCACCAGGAACTAATGATTTAATTTTAGTAATATCATCTTCCATTTCAAGTGTAGCACCAATACCTTCTAGCGAAAGGTTCATACTTTCTTGGAAACGTTTCGCTGCTCTTGGCGAAAGATAACTGGTATGTGGATCAATCTCACGGGCAAAGGCATTCAAATACACTTGTAAAATATCATCGGCTTTATTTTGTGTTAGACGACGGATCGCTAAGTTATAACGTTTTACAAGTGTTTTTTTAATTTCAGGCCATTTTTTATCTTTTAAATAAAGGCTAATAATGTCGTTTTTAACACGTTGTTTCCACAGTTCATCCGCTTCTGCAGTCGTTTTTGGAAATGGTGCTTTTTCACGATCGTTTTCAATTTGATCATTCCCTTTTAAATCAGGTTCTTTATCTAACAAAGAAAGTGCATATTTATAACGCTCATAACGACGTTTTGTCATTAAATCGTACATTTCAAAGGCAATATCTAATTTGCCTTCATACAATGCTTCATCTAACTTTGTTGCATACTTTTCTTTCAAGCTATCTACATCAGATTGTAAAAAAGTATTATGAGCGCCATCTAACCAATCAATATAACGATTAAAAATTTTCGCAGAAAACGCATCGTCTAATTGGAATTTATGGTAATGCGATTGCGTTAAACGTGCGGTTACTCGCTTAGTAGAAAGACTGTGTTGTTCCGTTGGCTGTGGAAGAACTAATTCACTTTCTTTCATCTCTGGTTCAACAGCGAAAGCATTCAATACAAAACTGCCTAGCCATAAACCTAAAACAACAGATAATTTATTCTTTTTCATACGGTTCCTATGAGAATAAGATAAATAATAACTATCTTTTACCCTTACCAAATTTATTTTCTAACGCAGCTAAACTTTCTAGAGATGCCTTAGGTGCATCTTGCTTTCTCGCATCTGTACGTTTCTTTGCATTTTCTTCACGAGCTTTTTGTTTAAAGAATGCCTTACGCTCTTCTTTACGCTTTTCTTTCATTTGCTGTGCGCGACGTTCTGAATAAGCAGCTTTTGCTTCTGCTAAAGATTGGGCTGCATGAGCTGCTTGAGTCGCATCGACCACGCCAGCATCCTCACCTTGTAATCCAACACGCATAGCCCCTTCCTTACACGCGTGCAAATAGCGCCAGCTCATGGTGTATGCACGTAATGTTTGACGCAATACCGTTTTACTGACTTTTTCATCGTTTTCTAACGCAACCGCAAGGTCTTGGAATAAACCAATTTTAAGTGGTTTGGCTTCACCTTCTAGACTAAAACAGAGAGGGAATTTTTCAGCTAAATAAGCAATGGCTTCTTTAATTGTAAGGGCTGTTTTTTGATTTTGAACGTTTTCAAGTTGTTGTTCAGACATAGTGTTTTCCATTTTAAAACAAAAATTAATTTCTTCACGTTATGCCAAGTAAATATGGACATAAAATGTTGCTTACTATATTTTATTTAATATGAGTAGTCCATAGACTTTCTGATAAGTTCAGCAATATCACCGAATTTTTTTATTCCTAATCTAGAATAAAATAATATTTGCCTTCTATCTTGAGAAATGCTCTAATGCCAAGATGTTGAAATTTTCAACGTATTTTGTACTATTTCGTAAAACAAGGATAACTTATGTCAAAATTAACAGGAACAGTTAAGTGGTTTAATTCTGTGAAAGGATTCGGTTTCATCTCGCCAGATCAAAGTGGGGATGATGTATTCGTACATTTTTCAGCAATCATCAGCGAAAGCTCTTATCGTAACTTAAAAGATGGCGATAAAGTAGAGTTTGATATTCAAACATCTGAACGTGGTCCATCTGCCACAAATGTTAAGGTAATCTAATAATCTCGCCTAGTTAAATGATAAAGCCATTTGTCTGTTTACAAATGGCTTTCAGTTCACTACATTTGGCTTTCTAAAAATCTCTCTGCATCAAGTGCTGCCATACAGCCTGTTCCTGCAGAAGTAATTGCCTGACGATAATTGTGATCCATTACATCTCCTGCCGCAAATACCCCTTCAACGCTTGTTGCTGTCGCATTACCTTCTAAACCAGACTTAACCACAATATAGCCATTTTTCAACTCAAGTTGATCTTTGAAAATGTCAGTATTTGGTGAGTGACCAATCGCCACAAACACACCATCTAATGTTACCTGTTCTTCATTACCTGTTTGAGTACATTTTAAACGAACGCCCGTAACGCCCATGTTATCGCCTAGCACTTCATCTAAAACGCTATTGGTATGAAGAATAATTTTGCCTTCATCCACCTTTTTCATCAAACGATCAATGAGAATCTTCTCACTACGGAAGGTATCACGACGGTGAACCAAATGAACAACTGATGCCACATTGGATAAATATAACGCCTCTTCTACAGCAGTATTTCCACCACCAATCACCGCAACAGGTTTATTACGATAGAAAAAACCATCGCAGGTTGCACAAGCAGAAACGCCACGGCCTTTATAGGCTTCTTCTGACGGTAAGCCCAAATATTTTGCAGAAGCTCCCGTTGCAATAATCAACGCATCGCAAGTAAAGGTATTAAAGTCCCCTTTCAATGTAAAAGGACGCTGTGAAAAATCAACACTATTGATGTGATCAAAAATAATTTCTGTGTTAAATTTTTCTGCATGTTTCTGCATCTTGACCATTAAATCTGGCCCAGTCATCTCTTCAAATTCACCCGGCCAGTTTTCAATTTCCGTCGTTGTTGTTAATTGACCGCCTTGTTGCATTCCTGTCACTAAAACAGGATTGAGATTTGCACGAGCCGCATAAACTGCCGCCGTATATCCTGCAGGGCCTGAGCCTAAAATTAATAATTTTGCGTGTTTTGTTGCCATTGTTTTCTCCATACAAGCGGTCACTTTTTTGCAAAATTTTGCAAAAATCTCACCGCTTGTAAATCAATTAATATAATAGGGAATAGAGTTGTCGACGATATTTTGCCACTAACGGATCTGCATTTCCCATCGCTGAAAGGATAGCTAAAAATTGAGTCTTTATCTCGCCATTCCCTGCACTAAGATCTTTTTTCAACCATTCAAATAGCAAATTTAACGCCTCTTCATTTTTTCCAACTTGATGAAGTTGGTTCGCTAATTTAACGGCAATATCAGGTTTTTGCGTCTTTGCATACTCCGCTTGAAGTTGCTGAATTTCTGGTGAATCTGCGGCTTGTTCTAATAAACGAATTTGATCTTGTAAGCCTTGCCAACGACTGTCTCTATCTTGAATCGGGATCTGCGCTAAAATATCTCTAGCCGGTTCAATCTGCTTCATCGCAATATAAGTTTCTGCGTACAGTAACCCAAAATCGCTATTTTTCTTCTCTGTTAATTCCCATGCATTTTTTAATAAGGGAAGCGCTAAGTCATATTGGCTTGCTTCTAAAAATTCAAGCGCCTGAGCAAACTTTAATTCTTCTTCTTTCGGGAGAATATTACTCAATCGAATACGTAGTTCCTGTTCACTTACTACGCCTTGAATCGCATCCACAGGTTGACCATCTGCAAAAAAATAGCTCGTTGGCACCGCTTGTACACGAAACTGTGATGCAATCATAGGGTGATCATCACAATTAATAATCGCTAATAAAAATTGCTTTGGATATTCATCAGATAAACGTCGAAAAAGCGATTCCATCTCCAATGAACTCGGTTCACGTGGTGAAATAAAATGGAATACCACAGGCACTTCAGCTGTTGCCTTAATTATTTCACTAAAATTCGTTTCATTAACATTAATAATATAATCCATAAAATCCCTAAAGATGAAGCGGTGAGAAAACTCACCGCTCTAAATGTTTATTCTGCGTGATAACGATTAATGATTGTTGATACACCACCGTTGCCCAAACAAGCAGAGCTATCCGTTGCTGTTGAATAAGTTCCATCTCGGCAAATTGCAGTCACATTACTTGGTAAATTCTCAGGTAATTGTGTTTGGGAAACTTTTGTAGGTGCAACGTTTGAAGAAGATGGAGCTTTAACCACTTCAACTTTTTCACCTGAACTACAAGCAGTCAACATCGCTATTGCCGTCAGCATAGTAATAATACTGTATTTTTTCATAATCGATCCTAAGAAAATAGTAATTACATATATAGAAATAAAGCCGAAAACATTACTGTTCTCGGCTTACATAATGACGATTATACAATAAAATTTCAAGGATTAACCGTTGACAAATTTCTCGCCTAATTCAATATCTGCTTTTAGCGTTGGGATCATGCCTTGAATTGCTGCTTCTTCATAAGTACTAATTTCACCAATTGGTAATAATTCTTCCACACCATTTAAGCCTAAAACCACAGGTTGTGCAAAGAAACGTGCATATTCACCGTTGCCTTCAACATAGGCATATTCAACCACTTTTTCGCCAGTCAAGCCTTTCAAGACTGAATTTGCAAAACGAGCTGCAGCTTGTGCCATAGATAGCGTTGCAGATCCGCCACCAGCTTTTGCTTCAACCACTTCAGTACCTGCATTTTGAATTCGTTTTGTTAACGCTTCAACTTCTTCTGCGGTAAAGTCTAATTTATCTTCTTCATGGGCTTGTGAAAGCAATGGAAGAATGGTAACACCAGAGTGACCACCAATCACAGGCACTTTCACACGGCTCACATCTTTACCTTTTAATTCAGCAACAAAGGTCTCGGAACGTAAAACGTCTAACGATGTCACACCAAACAATTTACGTTTATCATAAACACCCGCTTTTTTCAATACTTCTGCTGCGATTGCAACTGTCGTATTCACTGGGTTTGTAATAATACCTACGCAAGCTGTTGGGCAAACTGTCGCAACTTTTTCAATTAAGTTACGAACAATACCTGCATTGATGTTAAATAAATCTGAACGATCCATACCAGGCTTACGTGCCACACCTGCTGAAATTAACACTAAATTTGCACCTTCTAACGCTGGAGTTGGGTCTTCACCTGCATAGCCAACGGCTTTTACTGCGGTTGGAATATGGCTTACATCCACTGCAACCCCAGGAGTCACTGGTGCGATGTCATAAAGAGCAAGGTTTGTGCCTGCTGGAAGCTGTAACTTCAATAATAAAGCTAGTGCTTGACCGATACCGCCTGCTGCGCCTAATACTGCAACTTTCATAGATTTCTCCTTATAGGTTATGTAAATTTAATGCCAGAAGTGTATGTAAAATAGTATAGATTTTCAAATAGCAAAGTGTAATTTTGCGACCTAGCGCAAATTTTCGAGAAAAAAAATCGGTTTAGATTGTTTTTTGTGAATAAATAAGCAATAATTTTGCATATTTAAGAAATTTTTGAATAAAAGGGATGCACTGTGGAAAAAATTGACTCGCTAAATGAAGCCTTTAAATCACTTTTAAAAGAAGAAAAATTTAGCTCTCAAAGTGAAATTGTTACCGCATTGCAAGAATTGGGTTTTGAGCATATTAATCAATCCAAAGTCTCTCGTATGCTCTCAAAATTTGGCGCAGTTCGCACCCGTAATACCAAGATGGAAATGGTTTACCAACTTCCTGCTGAATTAAGTGTTCCCACAACATCCAGTCCGCTAAAAAATTTGGTGATTGATATCGACCATAACGATGTATTAATCGTAGTTCGTACAAGCCCTGGCGCAGCCCAATTAATTGCTCGCCTACTTGATTCTATGGGGAAAGCTGAAGGCATACTGGGGACGATTGCAGGCGATGATACTATTTTTATCACTCCAACTCGTGAGATGACGATTGCCAGCTTAATTGAGCATATTACTGAACTTTTCGAGACCTCACTCTAATGAATATTTTTATCACCGGCGGAACCGGTTTTATAGGCTCAGCGTTATGCCATGCACTCATTCAACAAGGGCATCAATTAACTGTGCTCACTCGCCAACAAAAACCGTCTCAACAAGCGGTGACTTATTGCCAAAATTTGGCAAATGTCGAAAATTTCAATCAGTTTGATGCGGTGATTAATCTCGCTGGTGAACCTATTTTTGATAAAGCTTGGACAGCAAAACAAAAGCAGATATTACTACAAAGTCGGCTTGACATCACAGAACAACTTGTTGCACGTATTCAAGCGAGTTCAACACCACCCCATACCTTCATTTCAGGATCAGCCACGGGCTATTATGGCGATCTTCCTTTTGCAAAAAATTATGATGAACTGACCGCTTGTGGCAGGGCTTTTCCCGCCCAACTTTGTCAACAATGGGAAGCCAGTGCTTTAAAAGCACAAAGTGAAAAAACACGTGTCTGTTTGATTCGTACAGGGATTGTGTTAGATAAACAAGGCGGAGCATTAAAGCAGATGCTTCCCCTTTATCGTTTAGGACTGGGTGGAAAATTGGGTTCAGGTAAACAGCATTGGGCTTGGATTTCCTTAAATGATGAAATTCGTGCTATTTTATTTCTATTAAATCACTCACAATGCCAAGGTGCGTTTAATCTCGTTGCGCCAAAATCGGCGACAAATGCAGACTTTAATGGGGCTCTGGCAAAAATGTTAGGTCGCCCAGCCTTTTTTAACGTGCCTGCTTTTATCTTAAAATGTCTATTGGGTGAGCGTTCGCAATTATTACTCGATAACCAACCGCTTGTACCAAAGCATTTAACGGAGATGGGCTTTGTGTTTGAAGATAGCTTAGAAAAAGTACTCGAATTTCAGGGCTAGATTCACAACGTATTTTGCTGTAAACTACGCTCCCGTCCTGATGGTTTATTCCATTCCGAATTTCAACTCGATTTATCACACAAAAGGCAGACAAAATGGCAACGAATTATATTTTCGTGACGGGCGGTGTTGTTTCTTCTTTAGGAAAAGGCATTGCGGCTGCGTCGTTAGCATCAATTCTTGAAGCGCGTGGCTTAGATGTCACTATTATGAAGCTTGATCCTTATATCAATGTCGATCCAGGTACGATGAGTCCAACGCAACACGGTGAAGTATTCGTGACTCAAGACGGTGCAGAAACGGATTTAGACTTAGGTCACTATGAGCGTTTTATCCGTACCAAAATGACCAAAGCGAACAACTTTACAAGCGGTAAGATCTACTCAGAAGTTTTGCGTAAAGAGCGTCGTGGTGACTATTTAGGTGCAACGATCCAAGTTATTCCACATATTACGAACGAAATCAAAGCACGCGTGATTGAAGGTGGTAAAGGTCACGATGTTGCAATCGTTGAAGTGGGTGGCACTGTAGGCGATATTGAATCGTTACCGTTCTTGGAAGCATTACGTCAATTAGCCGTTGATGTAGGTCGCGAAAAAACGTTGTTTATGCACTTAACCCTTGTGCCATATATCCCAACGGCAGGTGAAGTGAAAACCAAGCCAACACAGCACTCAGTGAAAGAGTTGCTCTCTATCGGTATTCAACCGGATGTGTTGATCTGCCGTTCAGATCGTATGATCCCAGCAAATGAACGTGCGAAAATCGCGTTATTCTGTAATGTTCCTGAGCGTGCGGTTATTTCTCTTAAAGATGTTGATTCTATCTACCGTATTCCAGCGTTATTAAAATCGCAAGGTTTAGACGATTTCGTTTGTGATCGCTTCCGCTTAACTTGCAAAGAAGCAGATTTATCTGAATGGGAACAAGTGCTTTACCAACAAGCAAACCCAACGGGTGAAGTGACTATTGGTATGGTCGGTAAATATGTTGAGTTACCAGACGCTTACAAATCGGTCAATGAAGCATTAAAACACGCAGGCTTGAAAAATCGTTTAACGGTGAACATTAAATATATTGATTCACAAGATATAGAAACCAAAGGTGTTGAAGTGTTACAAGGGGTTGATGCGATTTTAGTCCCTGGCGGTTTTGGCTATCGTGGTGTGGAAGGGAAAATCCGTACTGCACAATATGCGCGTGAAAATAAAATTCCATACTTGGGTATTTGTTTAGGTATGCAAATTGCATTGATTGAATACGCTCGTAATGTTGCAGGTTTAACCCAAGCGAACTCATCAGAGTTTGATAAAGACTGCCCACAACCTGTCGTTGGTTTAATTACCGAATGGCAAGATGAATCAGGGAATGTTGAGACTCGCTCAGATGAATCAGATTTAGGCGGTACAATGCGTTTAGGCGCACAACAATGCCACTTAATCGAAGGCACAAAAGCACGCGAAGTGTATGGGGCTGAAACGATCGTTGAACGCCACCGCCACCGCTATGAAGTAAACAATACATTACTTCCACAAATTGAAGCTGCAGGCTTGAAAGTGAGCGGTTTATCGGCAGATCGTAAATTAGTCGAAATCATTGAAGTGCCAAACCACCCTTGGTTTATCGCAGCACAATTCCACCCAGAATTTACTTCTACTCCACGTGACGGACATCCGTTATTTGAAGGATTTGTAAAAGCAGCGAAAGAGCATCAAGGTAAAAACGCTTAATCCTTAATACTAAAAGCGGTCAGTTTAGTTGCAAATTTTGCAAAGAAACTGACCTTTTTTATGCATCACTGTGATGCGTCAATATAGAATAATTACTCTCCATATAAGTTTAAGTTACCTTATTAAATAATTAATGTTATTATTTTTCATATTATTATTTCTTAATATGAGAATTTTAAATAATGAAACCCATCTTCCTTGAACTTCGCCACCTAAAAACCCTACAAGCATTAAAAGAAAGTGGTAGCGTTTCTTTAGCAGCTAAACGTGTTCATTTAACACAGTCTGCACTCTCTCATCAAATCAAGCTATTGGAAGACCAATACGACCTCACTTTATTTGAACGAAAAACGCAACCTATTCGTTTCACCGTTGCTGGAGAACGTTTAGTTCAGCTTGCTTATGACATTTTACCTAAAGTTATGGAAGCTGAATTAGATGTTGCACGCATTAAACAAGGGGAATTAGGAGAATTAAGAATTGCAGTGGAGTGCCATACTTGTTTTGATTGGCTCATGCCTGCGATGGACGCATTCCGTAAAAGTTGGCCGCTTGTAGAATTAGATATCGTATCTGGATTCCATACGGATACGGTTGGGCTATTACTCACTCACCGAGCAGATTGGGCTGTCGTATCTGAAATAGAAGAAATTTCAGGAATATCCTATACCCCCCTTTTTTCTTACGAAATGGTTGCGATTTGCTCTAAAGATCATCCTTTAGCACAAAAAGAAGTATGGGAAGCTGAAGATTTCCGTGATGAGACTTTAATTCACTATCCTGTACCCGATGATATGCTCGATTTATTACGAAAAGTCCTTTTTCCTGCTGGTATCAATCCTGCACGTAGAACAAGCGAGCTAACTATTGCAATTATTCAATTAGTCGCAAGTAAACGTGGCGTTGCAGCATTACCCTATTGGGCGGTAAAACCTTATTTAGAAAGGGGCTATGTCGTTGCTCGTAAAATTACAGAGTATGGTCTATATAGTAAACTTTATAGTGCTATACGAGAAAACGATGCAAATGCGGCATATATTACGGATTTTCATAATACTGTAAAATCTGAAAGTTTTAGCTCACTTCCTAGCCTACTTGTTTTAGAATAAATTCATTAAATTACCTTTCTATATTTTGCTGACAAAACAACCATTAATGTAAATTGGCGGTTGTTTTGTAATCCATTTAGTTGTATATTTTTTTCGGCGTTAAGTCAAACTCGATTAAAATCAATGTATTGCATTTAAGGTACATCAATATGCAAAAGCGCATCTTTTCTTTTATTCAAAAAAAATATCTCTGCACATTATGTTGTTCTCAAAATAATCTTCCATGGGCAAATGCATTTTATTATGTTTTTGATGAGGAAAATCGTCGCCTGATCTATGTTACTGGAGAACAAACTTATCATAGTAAGGTTATGCAAGAAAATCCTAATGTATCAGGAACGATATTTACTCCGACTCGTTTTCACCCTTCATTACAAGGGATTCAATTTACGGGAAAAACTAAACTTCTTAAGGGAAAAGAATACGAAACCGCAAAGGAATTATATAAAAAAGAATATTCCCATGAACTTATCGACAAACTATCCATTTGGGAAGTGCAATTAGAATACGTAAGGCTTATTGATAACTCATTAGGTTTATTTTCCACAGTAGAATGGAAAAGAAATGAATCTCAAAACAATATCATACCAGACAATATTCCTGTATAAAAAACAAAGGGAAAGCAATTGCTTTCCCTTATCTCTAATGATTAAAGTGATTTAAAGAAAATCACAAGGATAATAAGTGGAATGACGAAACGAACGTAATTAAACCACAAATTCGTTAATGTTTTCCCTGCCCCTAACTCTTCCTTCGCTTCATCTTTTAAGACAAAGCCAACGAAAATAGCACTACCTAATGCAGTAAGGATGAATAAAATATTTCCACTAATATAATCAAAAGCATCAAAAATACTTTTACCCATAATGGTGACATCTTTCCAAACATTATCACCTAAAACAGATGGCACATTACCTAAAATAAAGATGAGTGTTAAAGTCCAAAATATCGCCATTTTTCTACTCATTTTTGTTTTTTCTTGTAGCGCGGTGATGATCACTTCATAGATGGTTAATGAAGTCGTTAATGCTGCAACCACTAATAAGCCAAAGAAAATAATGGCAAAGATCGTACCGCCCCACATATTAGAGAAAACAATCGGTAGGCTTTGGAAGACGAGAGTTGGGCCTGAATTTGGGGCAATGCCAAAGCTAAAGAGTGATGGGAAGATCATAAAGCCTGCCATTACTGCAATTACTGTATTTAATACCCCTGTGATTGTCGCTGTTCTCACCAGATTTTCTTTTTTGTCTAAGTAGCTTGAAAGGGTAATTAATACGCCGAAACCTAAGCTCAGAGCAAAGAAGACTTGTCCTAATACAAAGACAAATAATTGCGGTGTAATTTTTGAGAAATCAGGCATTAAATAGAATTTAATCCCTTCCGCTGCCCCAGGTAAAGTGACATTACGGATCACCATAATGATTAAGAAAATAAAGAGTAAAGGCATCAAATATTTAACCGAACGCTCAATACCATCAACTATGCCTTTGACTAAGATGAAGTAGTTTACTAAGACAAACAAGCCTGTATAAGCCAGAATGGTAACCGGGCTGTTGAAAATACTCTCTTTGAAATAGGCAGATGTGGTTTCTACGGTAACAGGTGATGAGAGATCTAAACCGCCTGTCACAAGACTGCCGATATAATTTAATACCCAACCACCAAGCACCATATAGTAAGCAAGGATACCAAAAGATCCTAACAATCCCATATAACCCAAGATTTTCCACGCAGGGTGAATGGCTTTACCATTCGCTTTTCCAGTAAAGGCATCAATGGCATTTACTCGCATACGGCGACCAATCACATTTTCTACTAAGATCATCGGAATACCGATAACGATCATTGCGATACAAAATAAGGCTACATAAGCTCCGCCACCATTTTCTCCGACTAAATAAGGGAAACGCCACGTTGCACCAAAACCAACGGTTGCACCTGCTACGGTCATAATATATGCCAATCGATTTGACCACGATTGGCGTTCTTGGGGTTGTGTATTCATATTTTTTCCTACTGCATACAAAAGGAAGTTAAGAGAACAGAGCAAAAAGTTCATCGACTTTAATTCGAGAGTCACTGGATTGACCAATATGACGTTGCACTTTCAGTTTCTTTATTTTCGCTCCACGATAGATTTGCCGAGTAAACTCAGTATCATGATTTGAAATGAGCACAGGAATTTTAGCTTTCTGAGCTTGTTTCGCTCTCTCAGCTAACGCTATCTGCTGCTCAAGAGAGAAACCACCACCCGCATAATGGGTAAAATTGGTTTCTTGGTTCAGAGGAGCATAAGGTGGATCACAATAAACCACATAATCATCAGGATTCTCTAACAAATATTGAAAGACTTGATGAAAATCCGCACAAATAAATATTGCTTTTTGTGCCTTTTCTGCAAAAGAACGTAGCTCCTTTTCTGGGAAATAGTGTGTTTTATAATCGCCAAAAGGCACATTGTATTCATGTTTCTGGTTATAACGGCATAACCCATTAAAACCAAAACGATTTAAATAGAGAAATAGAACAGAACGACGAAATGCATCTTGAGAAAAATTAAATTCCGCACGCCGCTCATAATAAAATATTGCACTATTAGCTTGGGGATCGTTAAAAAGCGTTTTTGCTTCTCGAATATACTTCTCCACATCTAATTTAATTACATTAAATAAATTAATCAGATCAGGATTAATATCCGCAAGAATATAACGCTCAAAATTGGAATTAAGAAACACCGAGCCTGCACCAACAAAAGGCTCTACAAGACAAGCCTTTTTTGGCAAATGCCGATTAATTTCATCGGTCAGGCGATATTTTCCACCTGCCCATTTTAAAAAGGCTCGCTGTTTCATTATCGAGGTTTAGAATTGAGTAAATCGACGAATGGCATCTAAAACTTGGTTTTCTGTCGCTTGAGCAGTAACATAAGCCTTACCAAGTGATTTTAATAAAATCAAGCGCAACTGACCGCTTAATACTTTCTTATCTCGCCACATATAAGGCAAATATTCTTCAGGTTGCATACCATCTGGTGAAATCGTTGGCAACGTTGCACGAGCAATCAATTTTTCTAAACGAGCTACATCTTGTTCCGTGAGATCACCAAGAATATGAGATAAGGCTGCTGCTTCAAGCATCCCAACGGCAACCGCTTCCCCATGTAACCAGTTACCATAGCCTAGGTGTGCTTCAATAGCGTGTCCAAAGGTGTGACCCAAATTTAACAAAGCACGATCGCCTTTTTCTGTTTCATCACGAGCCACCACATCGGCTTTCAGTTGGCAACAACGTTGAATACAATACTCTAACGCAGACTGTTCAAGGGAAACGAGATCATCAATATGCAGTTCAAGCCATTCAAAAAATTGAATATCAAAAATCGCACCATATTTGATTACTTCCGCTAAGCCTGCACTCACTTCACGTTTGGGCAAGGTTTTTAAGGTATTTGTATCAACAATAACCGAAATGGGCTGATAAAATGCCCCAATCATATTTTTACCAAGCGGGTGGTTTACTGCCGTTTTTCCTCCAACGGAAGAGTCCACTTGTGCCAATAAGGTGGTAGGAATTTGAATAAAACGGATACCTCGTTGATAAGACGCTGCAGCATATCCTGCTACATCACCAATAACACCACCACCTAACGCAATTAATACTGAATCACGATTATGATTTTTTTCAAGTAATGCGGTAAAAATAAGATTGAGTGAATCAAGGTTTTTATGTTGCTCACCATCGGGAATCAACACTGAATCGACTTTACAGCCAATAGCACTTAGCGTTTGTTCTACCGTTGCAAGATAATGGGAAGCAACCGTTGGATTAGACACGATCATCACTTTATCTCCTGACTTTAATGGATGATAACTCGTTGGATCTGCTAATAATCCGTCACCTATTGAAATAGGATAACGACGCTCTTTTAATTCCACATTGACTTGCAACATATAGACATCCTTAGTTACTGTAAATTATCAATCATATCAATGATTTGCGTTGCGACTACTTTTGCACTTTGTTCATCAGTCTGCAAAATGATATCTGCAATTTCTTCATAAAGCGGATTACGAATTTTCGCCAGTTCGACCAACGTTTGATACGGATCTTCCGTTTGTAATAACGGACGTTTTTTATCACGTTGAGTACGCTCAAACTGTTTATCTACGGTGGTTTCAAGATAAACCACAATACCACGAGCAGAGAGGACATTACGGTTATCTTTGGAAAGCACAGAACCACCGCCTGTTGAAAGTACCAAACCATGCGATTGGGTTAGCTCATTTAGTACACGCTCTTCACGTTTACGAAATCCTGCTTCCCCTTCAATATCAAAAATCCAATCAATATCAGCACCTGCACGCTCTTCAATTACAGCATCTGAATCCAAAAAATCCATATTTAGCATTTGTGCTAATTGACGTCCAATAGTACTTTTACCAGCACCCATAGGACCAATTAAGAAAATATTACGTTTTTCTGCCATTATTTTTCTAAAGAATAAAAATTAAAATTATTGATTTGTGATTATTTGAAAAAACAGACCGCTTGTATAATACAAGCGGTCTGTTTTATGTTGAATTTTACAAAAGTGATTAAAATTAAAACACTTATTTACTGAATTTTCCACAAATCGCCCCAAAATAAAGATGGGCGATATTATCTCAATAAATCGCCCTACTTTTCAACCTAAACAAAGAGAATTATCACATTTTAGAATAATTCTTTTCCTTGGTGCTGTAAAACACCTGGTGGAGGTAAACCTAAACGCTGTTCTAGTGCCTCATGCTGTTTTGGTTGAGATTGTCCAGGCAATTGTCCAGGCGCTTGAACAGCTTTTTGTACAATATAGCGTTTTGTTGGCTCGGTGCCTTTAATGAAGAACTCTGTTAATCCATTGCCTAGGAAGCCACTTGTTGGATCGATTTTAACTTCAATGATATTTGCAGGCAATACTTCGGCACGCTCTTCTTTGTCAGCTAATGCGACCTTCATATATTTGATCCAAGCAGGTAATGCCGTTTGCGCACCGGCTTCACCACGGCCTAATTCTCGCTTATTATCATCAAAACCAACATAGACTGCAGTCACTAAATTCGCCCCAAAGCCAGCATACCATGTCACTTTTGCATTATTGGTTGTCCCAGTTTTACCACCAATATCCTTACGCTTAATTTCATTGGCTACACGCCAACTCGTCCCTTTCCAACTTTGACCTGGTTCCCCTGTAATTGCTGTCTTTAAAGCACTACGCATTAAAAAGGCAATTTCACCGCTAACAACTCTTGGTGCATAACGAATTTCTTGGCTTGTTGCAGCAGCATTTGCCATTAAACTTGGTGCATCTTGCTTCGCCGTTGGACTAATATCTAACTCTGGAATCGCATCATTATCATCATCCTTTGGAGACTCAACAACAACTTCTTCAGAAGACTGTTTCTTCTCTTCAATTTTTACAAAATCAAAATACTCTGGTTCAGGATAAATCACAGGCTTATCATTACATTCTAAACACGCAATCGCAGGGTTTGCTTTAAAGAGTTCATTACCTGAGCTATCTAAAATACGGTCAATGATATAAGGCTCGATTAAATAGCCACCATTATCAAAAACTGCATATCCTCTAGCCATTTCTAACGGCGTAAAGGAAGCCGCCCCTAATGCCAATGCTTCTGTCGCTTGATATTGCTCTTTTTGGAAGCCAAAGCGTTGTAAGTAACCCGCTACATACTCTACACCAGCCATCTGCACTGCACGTACCATCATCACGTTTTTGGATTTACCCAAACCTACTCGTAAACGCAACGAACCCTCATAAACATTCGGTGAATTTTTCGGTGTCCACGGTTTTTGTCCGCGTTTTGTAATAGTAATTGGCGTATCACTTAAGGTTGTCGAAAGACTTAATCCTTTATTTAATGCAGCAGCATAAATAAATGGTTTAATGGAAGATCCCACTTGTACTAAAGATTGTGTCGCGCGATTAAAACGGCTTTGTTCAAAACTAAAACCACCAACAATCGCTTCAATCGCACCATTATCACTATTTAGTGAAACTAATGCTGAATTAACATCTGGAATTTGCCCTAACTCCCATTCGTCCTTACTATTTTGACGAACCCAAATTTGTTCTCCAACATTGATCACATCTTTCACTTGAGTAGGCGCTTTACCTTGCGCTGAATCATTAATAAATTTTCTCGCCCAGCGCATACTAGACATTTTAATTTCTGCGCGATCTCCTGTTGGTAGCATGATATTCGCTTTATCTTTTGAAATGGCTAATACGACAGCACCAATAAAAGGCTCGGAGCTTGGTAATTTACTTAAGTGATCGATAATCTTTTCTTCGTCCCACGCACTCTCTTTAGGACTCCATAACTTCTCTGCCCCACGCCAGCCATGACGACGATCATAATCAATCAAATTATTACGCAAGGCATCTTGCGCTTCCTTTTGATCAGCAGATAACACTGTCGCAAATACTTGGAAACCTTTAGTATAAGCAACTTCTTCGCCATAGCGTTTAACCATTTCTTGACGAATCATTTCTGTTACATAATCAGCTTTAAATTCTAATGCTGCGCCATAATATTTTGCTTTAATTGGTTCTGATTTGGCTTGTTCATATTGCTCTTTTGTAATTTTACCAATTTCCAACATACGACCAAGCACAACATTACGGCGATTTTCAGCACGTTTCACTGAAAAAAGTGGATTCATCGTAGAAGGGGCTTTTGGTAAACCCGCAATAATTGCAATTTCAGATAAAGTTAACTCATCAAGCTTTTTGCCGAAGTAGATTTTTGCAGCTGCTGCCACCCCATAAGAGCGATATCCCAAATAAATTTTATTGAGATATAGCTCTAAAATTTCATTCTTAGAAAGATTTTCTTCAATTTCTAACGCTAAAATTACTTCTTTTAACTTACGCTCCATTTTACGCTCAGGAGATAAAAAGAAGTTTCTCGCCAATTGTTGCGTAATGGTACTCGCCCCTTGCGTATCCCCTTGGCTTGAACGCCAAACGGCACGCATAATGCCTTTAGGATCGATCCCCTTATGTTCATAAAAACGGGTATCTTCCGTCGCAATAATCGCATCAATTAAGGTTTGCGGAATATCGGCAAGTTTCACAGGAATACGGCGTTGTTCCCCCACTTCTCCAATGAGTTTACCGTCTGCGGTAAAAATCTGCATAGGTTGTTGAAGTTCAACGGTTTTTAGGCTTGCTACATCAGGCAAGTCTTCTTTTAAATGGACATAAAGAAAACCTGCTGCAACTAGACCCACAATTATTAGTGTAAGTAAAGCACTAAATATGATTTTTACGATCTTCATCGAAAAATTCTCTTTTGCTAAATGACGAAAGGATAATTCTAGGTAAAGATAACCTAAATCCGAAAAAATAATACTCTGTTTAAAGATATAAGCAGAATAAAACAGTTAATTATAGTTTTAATTGATGTCAGAATCTATTTTTTATTCGAGGGAAATATGGGTAAATTCTTTCAGCTTTGCACAAAAGCACCACTTAAACCGATTCAAGTTGGCTTTTTTTGGCAAGAAAATACCGCTTGTATCGTCTATTTTGAGCAAGAACAGCCCCATTCTTTTTACTTTTCAAGCAAAGTAGAAGCGGATAGTTTCCTACAACAATTTCCCTGTAGTTATCAGCTTGTTCAAGCCGTTTCTTATTCGCATATCTGGCGAAAAACGCTCATATTACCTAGCTTAGAGTCATCATTAAAAATAGAGCAACAAGCGATACCGATTTTAAAGCAATCACTGCCATTAGACCTCTCAGAAATCGCCTTTGACTACCAAGTGACTCCATTAGATAGCAATCAGCTCTATCAAATAAAACTATACGCATTAAGAAAAAGTGAAATGTGGGAAGACAAAGCTATTTTAGATTGTGAACTACATTGCCTTTTAAGGGGGATAGCTTATTTAAGCGAAATTGCACAGGAAGATATCGAAAAATATTGTTACCAATTTCAAGATAAATTTATTCAGTATAAAGATCAACAACTTACCATTGAAAAACAGAATCTAACAGACAATCCTGTATTCAATGTAGAAACACTTTCCCAAACAAACGATATTCCCCATTTTTATCCTTATCTCATTGCATTAGGAGCGAGCCTATGGAATGGCAAGGCATCAATCTAAATGGCTATCGTCAGCATCAATGGCTGACAGAATCCGTAAAAAATCTCAGCTATCTCACCGCTTGTATTGTGATTAGCACACTACTGGCGTTGCTTGTCCATTGGCAAAATCAACAGCAACAACATCAATTTCACACTTTGGCTCAACAGTTACAACAAAACCAAGAGCAACAATCTACGTTAACCCAACAGATTGAGCAACTGACCTTGCAATCACAAAATAAAAGCACACAAAGCCTAGAAAACAACCAGATTACCGCGTTTTTGAATTATCTGTCAGGCATTAAATTATCAGGGATTATTGAGATAGCCCAACTGTACCAAGCAGAACATACCGTCTTTAAACTCACCGGTAAAGTCTCTAACCCTACTCAATTTAGTCAGCTTGAACAGCAATTAAAGGCAATGAATTACATTTATCAAATAGAACAATTTGAAACGCGTGAAAAAAGTGAGATTGAATTTAGCCTACATATTGATTTAAAGGAAAAAGAATGAAATTGTTCTTATCAAAGTATTATTTAATGCCCCAACACCCATTATATCGTGGCTTATATTATTTAAACAAAAGTAAAGGACTTATTCTGTCTGGAGTATTTTTATTGATTATAGCATTTCCAATTGGAAATTATTTTTATCTTAATCAAAAAATAGATCAGCAACAAAAACAGCTCATTGAAGTTAAACAGATTATCGGGCATAAACAGCAACAATTAAAATTATTAAAACAACGTTATCAACTTGCTCAAGATAAAAGTGAATTATTAACCCAAATAAATCAACAAATTCAGCAGATTTTAGATAAAAACAGCGTAGAAATTGAGAGTATTCAATGGAATATGGAAGAAAGAAAAATCTATTTATTAATTAGCCAATCTACGCAAAAAGTACTTAATGCTATCGCTGATCTTAATCAATTAACAATAGTTAAATTTCAGGAAGTCCATTTAACTAAAAAAACAAAACAGAAATACATTCAACTCAATGCCACTTTACTTTTTCAAGCTGACACAGGAGAACAATAATGCGATTATGCTTTTTCTATTTTATCTTTCTGAGCGCTGTCACTATGGCAGATCCCTTTTATGCGAAGGATACTAGCCAAGAACAGCCCCAAATTGCAAAAGATCAAGATGAACTCACCGCTTGTACACCAATAGATAAGGTGAATGAAATTAATCTCGCCACAGATTTTGATAAATTACAGCTCATCGGCATCATTCAGATCGACGATAAAATCCGAGCGATTTTTTTAGATGATAAAAAACAGCTTATTGATTTATATCCTAACGACTATTTAAGCCATTCCTTTATTCAAATTAAAGAGATTGATTTTAAATCTGTCCGCTATATTCATTGGCAAAAAACAGAAAATTGCCAATCCCCTAAATTATTCACTTTAAAATTTTAGGAGTATCTTATGCGTTATTTATTCCTGCTATTCTTTGCTACCTTTCCTGTATTAGCAAACCAACAAATTTCGCTTTCTATAAAAAATTCCCCTACAGCAGAAATTATTGGTTATTTGGCTGAAGAAACAGGAAAAAACATTACGATTTCAGATGAGATTAAAGATACGAAAAACTTCAGAGTAGAAAAAAGCCATTTTGATGAAATCTTAAATAGTTTAGTTAAAACACACCAACTTCATTTAAAAAAGGAAAATAATATTTATTACCTTAGCCATAAAAAAGAAGAAGAAAATAAAAATATCGCTAATTTAACGAAGCCAATAGTGGAATCAGCTCCGTCTATACCACAGCCCCCTAAATTAATTACCAAAACGATCAAATTACATTATTCCAAAGCATCAGAAGTGATCGAATCTTTAACCAAAGGACAGGGAAATTTACTCTCTGAGAATGGCTATATTCACTTTGATGATCGCAGTAATAGCATTATCGTCAAAGACAGTGCTGCTTCCGTTAAAAATTTTACTCAACTTATTCAGAAACTGGATAAACCAACGGAACAAATTGCGATTGAAGCCCGAATTGTCACGATTAGTAGTGAACATTTACAACAACTTGGTGTACGTTGGGGCTTATTTTCTCCTAACGAAAATCACTATAAATTTGCAGGAAATTTAGAAGGAAATGGATTAACCACCAGTAACTTAAATGTCAATTTTCCCGTAACGCCGTCTGCTTCGATTGCCTTACAAATTGCATCAATCAATAGCCGTGTACTTGATTTAGAACTCACCGCATTGGAACGTGAAAATAATATTGAAATTATTGCTAGCCCACGTTTACTGACAACGGACAAGAAGCCAGCAAGTATCAAACAAGGTACAGAGATTCCTTATGCCGTATATAGTAAGAAAGAAGAAATGACGGATATTGAATTTCGTGAAGCCGTTTTGGGGCTAGAAGTCACGCCACATATCTCTAAACAAAATCAGATTTTGTTAGATCTCGCTATCAGCCAAAACTCCCCCAATAACCAAATGAATAATACGATGGTGACGATTGATAAACAGGAAATTAATACACAAGTCCTAGCCAAACACGGTGAGACTATTGTGTTAGGCGGTATTTTTCAACACTTAATTTCCAAAGGCGAAGATAAAGTCCCTATTTTAGGCAGTATCCCTGTGATTAAAACCTTATTTAGCCAAAGCCAAGATAAAATCTCTAAACGAGAATTAGTGATTTTTGTTACGCCTTACATTGTAAAATCTGAAAAAATAGAGACTGGAAAACTGAAATAACTTCACCTTTATTTTGCGGGAAAAGGCTACAATGTGTTAGAATTGCCGACTATTTTTATTTCGATAAATTGAGGTTTTATGAAAGTTTCTCCCCGTCGTCGTGCGAGAGAATGTGCGGTGCAAGCACTTTATTCTTGGTACATTTCGCAAAATAGTATTGAACAAGTTGAATTAGCCTTTGTGACCGATCAAGATATGCAAGGCGTAGATATGCCTTATTTCCGTAAATTGTTACGCGGTACAGTAGAAAATATAGATGTTATTGATGATATTCTTCGTCCATATTTAGATCGTGCAGATAATGAATTAGACCCGATTGAACGTACTATCTTACGTTTAGCAGGTTACGAGCTAAAATTTGAATTAGATGTGCCTTACAAAGTGGCCATTAATGAAGCGATTGAAGTGGCAAAAGTATTCGGTTCTGACGATAGCCACAAATATGTCAATGGCGTTTTAGATAAATTAGCCCCTGTGTTAAACCGCAAATAAGGATTGCAATGGGCGAGTTTGATTTGATAAAGCACTATTTTAGCCGTGACAAGCGGTTAGATCACCAAGATATTTTACTTTCCGTGGGCGATGATTGTGCGGTAACAGAAATTCCAACGGATCATCAACTCGCCATTACCACGGATACCTTAGTGCTTGGTACGCATTTTCTTCCTACGATTTCCCCTGCTGATTTAGCTTATAAATCCGTTGCGGTTAATCTGAGCGATCTCGCAGCAATGGGGGCAAAACCCGCTTGGGTTTCCTTAGCATTAACCTTATCCGACGTTGATCATCAATGGCTTGATAGCTTTAGCCAATCGCTTTTTGCTATTTTAGCCGAGCATCAAACCGCTTTAATCGGCGGTGATACCACCAAAGGTCACTTGGCGATCACCTTGACTGCACAAGGATTTCTGCCTAAAGGCAAAGGGTTATTCCGCCATAAAGCACAAGTGGGTGATCTTATCTATGTTTCAGGGCATTTAGGCGATAGCTCGGCAGGGTTAGCTCTGTTACTCAATCCGCCAGCCGCATTGACCGACGCTCAACACTATTTAATCCAACGCCATTTACGCCCAACACCTAGAGTGACATTAGGACAATGTTTGCTCAACTACGTACAATGTGCGATTGATATTTCCGATGGATTGTTAGCAGATTTAGGGCATATTTTAGAGCGAAGTGGTTGCGGAGCGGAAATTAATGTGGATAAGTTACCGCTTTCAACACCACTATTACAGACTTATTCACAAGAGCAGGCAGAACAATTTGCTTTAACGGGAGGGGAAGACTATGAACTCTGCTTTACCATATCAGAAGAAAACCGTTCTGCAATGGAGCAAGCCGTTGCAGATTTAGGCATTTCTTGCCATTGTATCGGTAAAATCACCGAAACAAGCGGTCGTTTAACCTTACTAAAACACGGCACTGTTTATCCACAGCCTAATCAAGTTGGCTTTGATCATTTTAATTAATAATGAAGATAAATTTAAAAAATCCTATTCATTTTCTCGCATTCGGCTTTGGTTCAGGGCTAATCAAACCTGCCCCTGGCACTTGGGGAACTTTGGCTGGTTTAGGGGTAGCGATCTTATTGTGGCACATCACAGAAAGCACGCTCTTTTTTGTATTACTGAGCTTGATCGCTTTTGTTGCTGGGTGCTATATCTGTGACAAAACCAGTCACAATCTTGGCGTACACGATGATGGGCGGATCGTCTGGGACGAAATTGTTGCAGTGTTTGTGATCTTCTGTTTTCTGCCTGAACACAACTGGCTCTATTATCTGCTGACCTTCGTCACTTTCCGCTTGTTTGATATTCTCAAACCCTACCCTATCCGCTATTTTGATGAACATCTGCAAGGCGGACTAGGCATTATGTTTGATGATATTTTAGCGGCACTCTATTCGATTATTTCTCTCTATTTGATCTCTTGGTACATTTAAAATGTGGGCAATTTTTTTCGTACAATTACTAGGCTTAATTAGCCCTGGCCCTGATTTTTTCTATGTCAGCCGTAAAGCAATGGCAGACACTCGCCGAAATGCGATTTTAGGGGCTATCGGTATTTCTATTGGCGTTGCATTTTGGGCATTACTCACTTTGTTTGGCTTGGCATTTCTCAATAAACATTTCCCTTCATTTCAATTTGTGCTGATGATTTGTGGTGGAAGCTATCTTGCTTATAGTGGCATTCAAATGGTGCAAATCACGAAAAATGCAGAAATTGGCTCGGCAACATCAACATCACAAGCGACTTCTGCCGTTAAAGAAATTCTAAAAGGGTTAATGATTAACCTTGCCAACCCTAAAATTGTGGTGTTTTTCAGTAGTGTTTTAGCTGGTTACGTTGCCAATCTCTCGACATTAACGGACTTACTTGCGGTACTTGCCATTTTGGTGGGTAGTGCAGTAGTTTATTTCTGGCTTGTCGCTTTGCTATTTTCTCGACCTGCTATCCGTCATTTTTATGCCAAATATAACCGCTATCTAGATAATTTTGCTGGGGCTGTATTTATCTTATTTGGTGGGAAACTCGTTTATGAAGGAATCAGTGCATTGATCTAAAGTTGCCCGAATGTCACTCTGATCTGCTCTATATTCTTATTGCCATCTAGCTGTTGCAATAAAAGCGCAACAGCTCCTTTCCCCGCTTGGGGATAGCCAAAATCTAAACTCATGAGTTTTGGCACAACAAATTGTAACATTTCGTTTTTACCAATACATGCAAGCGGTCGGATTTGCCCAATTTCTTGCATATATTTCAAAGCACCAACAGCTAAGCTACTACTTGCACACAATAAAGCAGATATTGGTTTTTCAAAAAGAAATCCGACATTTTGATAACCACTTTCAGCACCTAGCTCTACTTTTATCAGATTAGGGCTAAGCTCATATTTTTGGCAAAAATTTAAATAACTCTGGTTACGTAGTTTACCTGTCGTTTCATCGCTATCTTTCACCCCTAAATAGGCAATTTCACGATGTCCTTGCATATAAAGCTTGAACATTAATGCTTCAACCGCTTTTTCATCATCATAAACGACGGAAGATATTTCAGGATAACTTCGAGCGATAGTGACTAAAGAGCCTTTCCAGGATTTAAGAATATCAAGGTTTAATTGAGAAAAGCCAAAAAGAATAATGCCATCGACTTGACGTTGTTTAAACAATTGAAAATGTTTAAGTACTAACTCTGGCTGAAACTGACTTTCGACAATGAGAGGTGTAATTCCCTTTTGATAAAGCTCATGCAAAATAGCACTCAATGTTTGGGATTCTGCAACGGAATTTAGACGCGTAACAATGACACCAACAACAGGATCTGTAGCTCCTCTCATTGCTCTTGCGATACGATTAGGTTCAAAGCCAACTTTATGAATGATCTCTTGAATTCGTTGGCGAGTTTCTTCTGAAACATTAGGATCGCCATTTAACACTCTAGAAACTGTAGATTTCCCTACATTAGCAAGTAAAGCGATGTCTTTAATCGTATATTTCATTAAATTGTTGGCTTTGGATTATCTGGAATAGGATCACTCGCAGGAATAATTTCAATTTCTGAGTCATCACTCTTTTCATTTAATGGAGATACTTTATTTTCTTCTTTCATCTCAGTCTCTTCAGTTTTATTATTTTCTTGTTTTGGAGAAACTGCCTCTGATGTATTAACATCATTCTGTACTGAAGGCGGTTTACTGCTTATAGTTTCATTATTCAACTGAGTTGGCTCTTTTGATACATCTTTTTGCTCTACATTTTGAAGAGATTCTTGCTCTTCATGGCTATTTACTACTTGTGGCATATTTGCTACAAATGTTTTCTCTTGCTCTTTTTTCTGAATTAACTTACGACCTATTTCTACACGAGGATCTAGCCAAACTGCAACCACGGCATCACTAAATTCTTTATTAAACTCCTCAGGAATTATTGTGTCATTTAGCACAAAATATCCCTTATCTTCCAAAGCGATATAACTTAGTACATCATCTTTTTTAATGTTCGGTAAAATCTTACGTAAACGATCTACAACGTCGTCCTGATCTTTAAGTGTTATCCCCAAATTTGACCACGAACGCGCAAGAGATATAGCAAAATCTCGCCCATCCACTGGTTTTGCATATTTCAATGTCAGCATTAAAGGGCGTGTACTTTCTACATAATCACCTGTTTCTGAAAATAATGAAATATTATAAATTTTGAATGGTCCCCAAACATAATCTACATCATTAATTTTCTGCCAATTTGCTTGAGCAATTTGGCTAAAAATAAGAGAACAAAGAGAGATAAAAATAAAACGACGCATAATACTGTGATGTCAAATAGCTGAAATTGATCGCATTATACCGCGAAATGGCAAAATTTAGCATGAAGATTTTATAGGAAAATTTTGTGATCCACTTCAAATTTTAAAGATTTTGTCTGCGCTAAGAAAAGGAAAGGTGATACTATGGTTCCAATTATTCACAACATAGGAGTCAATTATGTTCCCAGAATACAGAGACTTAATCACTAAGCTCAAAACCGAAGATGCTCATTTTGCCCGCCTTTTTGATAAACATAATGAACTAGATCAGCGAATTAAAAACATGGAAGCTAATATTGAACTCGCAACACATACAGAAGTTGAGATTCTCAAGAAAGAAAAACTTCATATCAAAGATGAGCTTTATTCTATCTTAAAAAGTAAAGGATAAATTGCCATAAAGCAAAAGCGGATTAAGTATGATAACTTAATCCGCTTTTTAATATAGAAAAGATTATTCTGCTTTAATCACTACACGACGGTTAGGTTTTAAGCAGTCTTTTAATGCTTGACCAGTTACACCTTTACATGCTTTAACTTGGTTTGCTTCACCACGGCCAACAGCTTTAATGTTCGCTTTTACGCCTTGAGCTTGTAAATAAGCTTTAGCTGTATTAGCACGAGCTTGTGAAAGTTTTAAGTTATAAGCATCTGAACCTAAATAGTCAGTATAACCTGTTACAGTTACACGATTTGCACCTGAACTATTAATTTCTTTTGCAATACCGTCAAGCGTAGATTTACCTTGCGCTGTTAAGTTTGACTTATCAAAATCAAATAAGAAGTCGCCACTTAATACATACTCTTTAGCTGGTGCAGGAGTTGCTTTTGCTACAGGAGCAGGAACTACTGCAGGAGCTTGCATATCACGGTTAATACTTGATGCAGAAAAACAGCCAGCAAGAAGTAAAGTTACCGTTGAAACAGCCGCTAATTTTGTGACATTTTTAATCATTATAATTTCCTTAAAAAATAATAAAACGGTTAAAAGATAAAACCAGTTACTATACTAAATTTTTCTGCTCAAAAAGACAAGATAAAAGGCGTTTTATTAAACAAAATAAAAAAATGTTTTAGTTAAAAGTTGCAAAAAATCCGCCAAATCTCACCGCTTGTACGCTATAATAGCCATATTTACTGTATAAAATCACATAAAGAGGCGGAGATGGATTTTTCTTTATTACTTGACGGCTTAAATGATAAGCAACGAGAAGCGGTAGCAGCCCCTATTGGCAACTATTTAGTGTTAGCAGGTGCAGGTAGTGGGAAAACCCGTGTGCTTACCCACCGTATTGCATGGTTAATTGGCGTTGAAAATATTGCTGAGTCCAATATTCTTGCTGTGACCTTTACCAATAAAGCCGCAACGGAAATGCGTCATCGCATTGAATATACCCTATCGCAATCTAGCGATCACCGCTTATTCGGTATGTGGGTTGGTACATTCCATAGCATTGCAAATCGCTTACTTCGCTCTCACTATCTTGATGCCAATCTGCCACAAGATTTTCAGATTATGGATACGGAAGATCAGCAACGTTTGATTAAACGCTTACTCAAATTACATAATTTAGATGAAAAACAGTTTCCACCGAAACAAGTTGCGTGGTTTATCAATGCTCAAAAAGATCAGGGGCTAAGAGCAAAAGATCTCAAACAATCCCACGATGATCCCCATTCACAACAGCTTGTTAAATTTTATCAACTCTATCAAGAGGCTTGTGATCGTGCAGGGTTGTTGGACTTTGCAGAACTCTTAATCCGTGCTTATGAATTATTCAAATATAACCCATTGATTTTACAACGTTATCAGCAACGTTTTCAGCATATTCTGATCGATGAATTTCAGGATACCAATAACATTCAATACGATCTTATTCATTTATTAGCAGGAAAAACGGGCAAAGTCATGATTGTGGGCGATGACGACCAATCTATTTACGGCTGGCGTGGAGCTCAAGTGGAAAACATTCAACGCTTCTTGAATGATTATGACAACGCACAAACTATTCGCCTTGAACAAAATTACCGTTCCACAGGGCATATTTTAAATTCGGCAAATGCGTTAATTGCAAACAATGACAACCGTTTAGGGAAAAATCTTTGGACAGATAAAGGCGACGGCGATCCAGTTGATATTTATTGTGCATTCAATGAATTAGATGAAGCTCGCTTTGTCGCTTCACAGATCAAGCAATGGAAAGAAGATGAAGGCGATTTTAATCAATGTGCTGTGCTTTATCGTGGTAATGCTCAGTCCCGTGTTATTGAAGAAGCCTTAATTCAAGCTAACATTCCTTACCGAATTTATGGCGGAATGCGGTTCTTTGAACGCCAAGAGATCAAAGATGCCCTAGCCTATTTACGTTTAATCGCTAACCGCCAAGATGATGCTGCTTTTGAACGTGTGGTCAATACACCGCCAAGAGCAATAGGGGATCGCACCTTAGATATTTTGCGTCAGCTTACTCGAACTCGCCAAATCACCTTGTGGCAAGCAATCCAAGTGGCTGTTCAAGAAGAACATCTTTCAGGACGTTCTGCCTCAGCCCTGCTTCGCTTTGTCGAACTGATTAACGCACTTGAACAAGAAACCGAAGAAATGCCACTGTTTGAACAAACGGATTTTGTGATTAAAAAATCTGGGCTTTATGAAATGTATAAGCAAGAAAAAGGGGAAAAAGGCGAAGTTCGTATTGAGAACTTAGAGGAGTTAGTGACCGCAACACGCCAATTTGTAAAACCAGATGAAGCAGAAGAGATGACCGATCTCACCACTTTCTTAACTCACGCTTCCCTTGAAGCTGGCGAAACACAGGCTTCACCACATCAAGATTATGTGGAATTAATGACCTTACATTCAGCCAAAGGCTTGGAATTTCCACGGGTATTTATCGTTGGGGTTGAAGAAGGGATTTTCCCAAGCGGAATGAGTTTCGACGAAGGTCGCTTGCAAGAAGAACGTCGCTTAGCTTATGTCGGTATTACACGAGCGAAGAAAAAGCTCACGATCAGCTATGCCGAAAGTCGCCGCTTGTACGGCAAAGAAGAACGCCACTTACCTTCACGTTTTATTGGCGAGCTGCCTGAAGAGCATATCCGAGAAGTCCGCTTGCGTGGAAGTATCAATCGCCCTGCTACTTTTGCAAAACCACAAGCCAATCCGACCGCTCGTTTACAAGAAGATAGTGGTTGGAAAATGGGACAGAAAGTTCGCCATGAGAAATTTGGACAAGGCACAATCATTAATGTAGAAGGCAGTGGCGATCATACTCGTCTGCAAATTGCCTTTGTACAACAAGGCATTAAGTGGTTGATTGCGAAAGTAGCGAAGTTGGAAAAAGTTTAATGAAACAAAAAGCCGAGTGATTAAACTCGGCTTATTTCAACTATTTTAGATTGTTCTCTCTTGCAACAGCTCGATATCCAATATCACGACGATAGAATCGTCCTTGCCATTGAATTTTTTCTGCAAGTCTCAACGCTTTTTGTTGAGCATCAAAGACGGTTGAGCCTAATGCGGTTGCACACAAAACACGTCCGCCATTAGTAACTAATTTTCCATTTTGTAGCTCAACACCGGCTAAGAACACTTTTTCATCTTGCTGCGTTTCTGTTGGAATACCAGTGATTTCATCCCCTTTACGATAATCACCTGGATAGCCTTCTGCCGCTAATACAACGCCAAGCGCTGCTTGTTCGCACCATTTAGATTGGATTTCATCTAATTTGCCGTCACACGCTTTTAAGCAAAGTTCGACTAAATCAGATTCTAAACGCATCATAATAGGCTGTGTTTCAGGATCGCCAAAGCGACAGTTAAATTCAATTACTTTAGGCTGACCATTTGGCATAATCATCAAGCCAGCGTAAAGGAAGCCTGTGTACTCGTTATTTTCACTTGCCATACCACGAACGGTAGGATAAATGATTTCTTCCATGACACGTTGGTGAATCTCTGCGGTTACCACGGGGGCAGGGGAATAAGCGCCCATTCCCCCGGTATTTAAGCCTTTATCGCCTTCGCCAACACGTTTGTGATCTTGGCTTGTTGCCATAGGTTCAACGTGTTTACCATCGACCATAACAATAAAGCTGGCTTCTTCACCATCTAAAAATTCTTCGATAACAACACGGCTACCTGCATCACCAAAGGCATTCCCTGAAAGCATATCTTTTACAGCATCTTCCGCTTCATCTAATGTCATGGCAACAATCACACCTTTGCCCGCCGCTAAACCATCCGCTTTAATCACGATAGGCGCACCTTTTTCTTTGAGATAGGCGAGAGCAGGCTCTATTTCAGTGAAGTTTTGATATTCTGCGGTTGGGATTTGATGACGTGCAAGGAAGTCTTTAGTAAAGGCCTTTGAACCTTCTAATTGGGCGGCAGATTGGGTTGGACCAAAAATCTTTAAGCCATTTGCTCGGAAAGCATCAACCACACCAATCACAAGCGGTGCTTCAGGGCCAACAATGGTTAAACCAATTTGATTCTCTTGAGCAAATTTAACTAATGCAGGAATGTCTGTGGCTGAAATCGCGACATTTTCAATGCCTAGCTCTGTGGCTGTGCCTGCATTACCTGGTGCAACAAACACCTTTGTGGCTAAAGGAGATTGACGAACTTTCCAAGCTAATGCGTGCTCACGTCCACCGTTACCGATAATTAAAATATTCATTTATATTCCCCATAGGTTAAATTTTGCAAAATATTGAGATAATCAGACCGCTTGTAAACAATTGCGCAAACGTTTGCGTGCTATTTTACCGAATTTATCTCAAAGCTAAAAGAAAAAAACGCATAAAGTCACTTTTATCTTATAATTTGACTATCCCATTTTTTTATAAGGAAAGATATGAGTCGCTCTGCATACTGGATTTTAGTCCGAGATTTTGACATTTGCCTTGTTAATGATGAGATTCCTTTAGGTTCAATCAGCCAATTTGGTTTTGAGCATCATCAGCCCATTCAAATTGGAGAATATCATTCGACACCTTTTTTTCTGCTACAAGCAGATGAACGGGATCAACATCGAACCTTTGTGAATCTACGCTCTCAACTTTTTCGTGAAGAAACATTGCGAAACTTATTGCATCGGGCGGTTTCTCTTAATCACTTTCTCAATACGCATCGTTATTGTGGGCGTTGTACAACGCCTTTGGTGATGGCTGAAAATGAAATGGCACTACATTGCCCAAATTGTCATCATCGAATTTACCCGACCATCAGCCCTTCGATTATTGTGGCGGTGAGACGAGATAAACAGATTTTATTAGCCAATCATTTACGTCATAAGGGTACGATTTATACAACCTTAGCAGGCTTTGTTGAAGCTGGGGAAAGTATCGAAAATGCAGTTCATCGTGAAGTTTGGGAAGAGAGTGGGATTAAAATTAAAAACTTACGCTATTTTGGTAGTCAGCCTTGGGCATTCCCTAATTCATTGATGTTGGGCTTTTTAGCGGATTATGATAGTGGCGAGATTAGGTTGCAGGAAGAAGAGATCTGTGATGCGAAATGGTTTCATTGTGATGAAGCCTTACCAGAGTTGCCACCAGAAGGCACGATTGCCTTAAAGCTGATTCAAGCAACACTTGAGTTATGTAAGCAAGCATAAAAAAGAGCAACGCGATTGCGTTGCTCCTGTTACTTAGGCTTTTTCTGCTTCTAAGCGTTCAAATGAAAGCACTTTACGTTCCACCTTACGTAAAATAACAGTCATAATGCCTGTAATCACTAAGTAAATTGCACCAGCCAAACCATAGATCGTTAAGGCATCATACTCAGTTCCATAAAGCTGACGAGCATAGCCCATAATATCCATAATAGTAATGGTTGAAGCTAATGATGTTCCTTTGAATACCAAGATAATCTCATTGCTATAAGATGGTAATGCACGTTTTAACGCATAAGGAACAAGGATTTTTAGTGTCTGTAATCGACTTAATCCTAATGCAGCACAGGTTTCCCATTGTCCTTTTGGAATCGCTTTTACTGCGCCATGGAACAATAACGTAGAGTATGCAGCACTATTTAGCGCAAGGGTCAGCATCGCACAGAACCATGCATCTGAAAGTAGCGACCAGAATGGGCTATCTACAATCCATTGGAATTGTCCAGGTCCTGCATAAATCAAGAAAAATTGTACCAGTAACGGCGTTCCCGTGAATAAGGTTAAGAAACCATTAATCACCGCTTTGATCACAAGATTTTCCATTGAGAGTAGGAACGTTAACCCTACGGCAAGGAAAAATGCCACAATCAATGAAACAAAGGTGAGAAGTAAACTGGTTGGAACACCTTGGATAATCACCATAAAGTATTCTTGCAACATTATTTACCCCCTCTTTCAAAACGAGTGAAGCGTAGCTCTAATTTACGAATAATCACTTGGCTAATTAAAGTTACACCAAGGTAAATTAATGCCGCTGTACCGTACCACGTAAATGGTTGGTGAGTTGTGGTATTAATTAATTCCGTTTGACGCATTAAATCATGTACGCCAATTAATGAAACAAGCGCGGTATCTTTTAACAAGACAAGCCATTGGTTACTTAAACCAGGTAAGGCATGGCGCCAAACTTGTGGCATGACGATATTGATAAAAGTATAACTACGGCTAAGTCCTAATGCTGCGCCAGACTCCCATTGTCCTAACGGAATGGCTTGAATAGCGCCCCGTAAAGATTGAGAAGCATAAGAAGCAAAAATAATGGAAAGGGCGACAACACCGCAACCAAATGCACCTAATTCAACATATTCTCCCGTGACCATTTCAATCACTTCAGGTGCGCCGAAATAGATTAAGAAAACAACGAGAATTTCAGGTAAACCACGTAATAAGGCAAGAATAACGGTGGTGCTTTTACGAATGACTGCCCATTTGCTTGTTTCTAACGAAACAAACAGAATAGATAAAATCATTCCGACTAAAAGCGAACAAACTGCTAACCCTAAGGTCATTAGGGTTGCAGATTGCAATAAGGGAAGATAATCAAAATACATAATGATTATTTAGTCATCCATTTATCATAAATTTTTTGATATTCACCACTTGCTTTGATTGCAGCAATACCTTTGTTTAATTTTTCAACTAAAGCGGTATTTGATTGTTTTACTGCAATACCTAAACCGTTGTTGAAGTAGCGCTTATCTGTCACTTTTTCGCCAACAAAATCTGCTTCAGGTGTTTTACCTAAAATATCTCTTAATACATCTGTATCACCGAAGATTAAATCAATACGACCATTTTTTAAGTCTAAAATCGCATCTTGTAAGCTTGCATAAGATTTTGCTTGGTATTGTTTTGCTTCAGCATTAGCGTATTGTTGATAGGTTGTACCATTTTGAACACCGACAGTTTTTGCTGTTGTTAAATCTGCTTTACCTTTTAATGCGATAAAGCTTGCAGAACTTTCATAGTATGGGTCAGAGAAGGCAACTTGTTTTTTACGCGCTTCTGTAATATCAATCGCTGAAATGGCAGCATCAAAACCACCACGACCTTTAATTAAGCTAGGGATCAACGCATCAAATGCTTGTGCTTTGAATTCACAGGTTGCTTGGATTTCTTTACAAATAGCATTTGCAACATCTACATCAAAGCCAATAATTTCACCTTTTTCATTGGTGAGTTCAAACGGTGGATAGCTTGGCTCCATAGCAAACGTAATTTTGTCATTTGCATAAGCTGAGAATGTTGTTGCCGCTAATACGGTCGCTAAAAATAATTTTTTCATAAGATAAACTCCTATTAATCTAAATTTTGTTATTAATCTGAATGGGAAAGATATTGTGCAAATTGGGTTGTTTTAGGTTGTTCAAAACAGCTTGAGTCACCCATCTCTACAATTTTACCTTGTTCCATATAAACCACTTTAGTGGCAACTTTACGCGCAACAGAAACTTCATGAGTCACAATAACCTGTGTAATTCCTGTGTTTTGTAATTCTTTAATAATATCAACAACTTGAGCTGTAATTTCAGGGTCAAGTGCAGCCGTTGGTTCATCAAATAATAAAACTTGTGGCTGCATCATCAAGGCTCTTGCAATCGCGACACGCTGTTGCTGACCGCCTGAAAGCTGTAATGGGAAACGTTCTGCAAATGCCGTAAGTTGCAAACGTGCTAACAAACCTTTGGCTCTTTCTATTGCTTGCTCTTTCGTTAAACCCAACACTTTCATTGGGGCTTCAATCAAGTTCTGCATGACACTTAAATGTGGCCATAAATGGTATTGCTGAAATACCATACCCACTTCTTTACGCAATAATGCCACTTGTTTAGCATCTGTTTTAGCGGTCAGATCAAACTTATGATTTGCAATTTCAAGCTGACCAGACTGTGGGACTTCCATTAAATTTAAGGTGCGAATTAAGGTACTTTTCCCTGCGCCACTTGGGCCAAGTAAAACAACAGTATCCCCTTTTTCAATATTCAAATTAATGTCAAATAAGGCTTGGCTTGAGCCGTAAAAGAAATTGACATCACTAATGCGAATAGCCATTTAAGTTAAATCCTATACATATCTCTAAGTTTGAATAGATATTAGATTTTATTGCATAACTATGCAAGTGATTTTTACAAATTTTTCAAAAAGAAACGGTACGATTGCAAAATTTTTGCAAAATCGTACCGCTTGTATCATGTGACGAATGAATAAAACGTTATTCCACCATAAAACAGGCTATCTTTGTGCCATTTTCATAGGTTTTTAGCTCTGGGCGTTCTTGCTTACAACGTTCTGTCGCTAAACGGCAACGAGCGTGGAAGGCACAGCCTTTCGGTGGATTAAGCGGACTTGGCAATTCGCCTGTAAGTTTTATTCGCTCACGGCGATGTTCCGCTTCCAAACGTGGCGTGGCTGATAGCAAGGCTTGGGTATAAGGGTGGCGTGGGTTGCCGAAGATATCCTTGGTGTTGCCTTGTTCTACACAACGCCCTAAATACATTACCATCACTTCATCGGCAATATGCTCTACCACCGATAAATCGTGAGAGATAAATACATAGGACAGTCCAAGCTCTTCTTGTAAATCCATCATCAAGTTTAATACTTGTGCACGGACAGATACGTCAAGAGCCGACACAGGTTCATCTGCCACCACAATATCAGGTTTCAGCATTAAACCTCGGGCTATTGCAATACGTTGGCGTTGTCCGCCTGAGAACATATGAGGATAGCGGTCATAAAACTCAGGTTTTAACCCCACTTTTGCCATCATTTCTAACACTTGTGCCTTACGCTCTTGTGCAGACAATTCGGTATTAATAAGCAGAGGTTCTTCTAAAATTGCCCCGACTTTTTTACGTGGATTAAGCGACGCATAAGGGTTCTGGAAAACGATCTGGATTTTCTTACGGCGTAATTTTTCCGTTTCCGTATCGCTGACTAAGAAATTTTGTCCGTTGTAGAACAATTCCCCTTCTGTTGGTGGTTCAATCATGGTGAGCATACGCCCTAAAGTTGATTTACCACAGCCCGATTCGCCCACCACAGCAAGGGTTTTGCCACGTTCAAGGGTAAAAGAAACGCCGTCCACCGCTTTTACCAGTTTCGGCTTGCTAAACATTCCCTTTTTTACAGGGTAGTATTTTTTGAGATCCACCGCATTGAGAAGCGGTGGGTTTTGGGTATTGTTTTGCATATTTATCTTCTTACTAAATTGGTTGTGGCAATCCACTTTCATTCAACGGCGTATGGCATTTCACTTGTCTGCCGTTTACCGTGCGTAGCTCTGGCTCTTTTTGTCGGCATAAATCCGTTGCATACGGACAGCGTGGGTTGAGCAAGCAACCTTGCGGACGGTCATATTTACCCGGTACGACACCCGGTAGTGACTGCAAGCGAGATTTACCTTCCGCAAACTCAGGCAGTGCTTTTAATAACGCTTGGGTATAAGGGTGAAGCGGTGATTTGAAAATCTGTTCAGATTTGCCTTCTTCCACCACTTGCCCTGCATACATCACGATAATGCGGTGAGCCGACTCGGCGACTAAGGCTAAATCGTGGGTAATCAAAATCAACGCCATATTTTCTTTGCGTTGCAACTCAAGCAATAAATCAATAATTTGCGCTTGAATAGTCACATCTAACGCCGTTGTCGGCTCGTCAGCAATCAATAATTTGGGGTTACAAGCAATCGCCATGGCGATCATCACACGTTGGCTCATACCGCCTGAAAGTTGGTGCGGATAGACCTCTAAACGAGATGTTGGGTCAGGAATACCAACCATCGTCAATAATTCAATCGCACGCTCTTTTCGCCACGCTTTTGAACCGCCTTGGTGAACTTTCAAGGCTTCCATAATTTGATAACCCACAGTGTAACTTGGGTTCAGGCTTGTCATTGCATCTTGGAAAATCATCGCCACATCAGCACCGACAATTTTCTGCTTCTCTTTTGGTTTTAAATCAAGCAGATTATGTCCGTTGAAACGTAACGAATTTGCCATTACACGTCCAGGGAAATCAATTAACCCCATAATTGCAAGAGAACTGACCGATTTACCGGAACCTGACTCGCCCACAATACCTAACACTTCGCCTTCATTGACTTCATAACTTACTCGATCCACTGCTCTAAACGGGGCTTTTTTATCGCCAAAGTGAACGGAAAGTTCATCTACTTTTAATAATGCCATTTCGTTCCCCTTACTGTTTTAATTTTGGATCAAGTGCATCACGCAAGCCGTCACCCATTAAGTTAAAGGCAAGCACGAGAGATAGAATCGCTAAACCTGGGATAGTCACTAACCAGTTTGCCGATTGCATAAAACCACGAGATTCAGCAAGCATTGTGCCAAGTTCTGGTGTCGGTGGCTGTGCGCCGATACCCAAGAAGCCGAGTGCAGCCAGTTCTAAAATCGCATTAGAGATCCCCATTGTCATCTGGACAATCAGCGGTGCCAAACAGTTTGGCAAAATCACAATAAACATCAAACGCCATACGCCAGCTCCAGCCACACGGGAAGCGGTCACATAATCACGGTTTTTTTCACTTAATACGGAAGCACGGGTTAAACGCACATAGCTTGGAATAGACACCACAGCAATCGCAATCGCCGCATTCAGTAGCGAAGGTCCAAGAATTGTAACAACGCCGATGGTTAATAATAGGCTTGGAATAGCAAGCATAATATCGACAAAACGCATAATCACGATATCAATAGTGCCGCCATAATAACCCGCCAATAAACCTAAAATGACTCCCAGAATACAGGACATCACTACGATCAACAGACCGATAAAAATCGATAATCTTGCACCATAAATAATACGAGAAAGAATATCACGCCCAATGTCGTCTGTACCGAGTAAATAGGCAGAATTACCGCCTTCAAACCACGCCGGCGGTAACAGTAATGCACTGCGGTTTTGCACAATAGGATCGAAAGGGGCGACAAACTCTGCAAAAATGCAGGCAAGCCCAACAATCACAATAAAAGTTAAACCAATCACCGCCCCTTTATTTTGGCGGAAATAGAGCCAAAATTCTTGTAAAGGCGTTAGTGGGGCTGGTGAGGTTGTTTCTACTTGAGAAGACATTTATTACTCCAACAAATAAATCTATTCCTAATATTCGTAGGGGCGGACCGGTGTGTCCGCCCATATAATTTTGTTGTTTTCGGGCGGACACGTCGGTCCGCCCCTACATTTCTTTGAAAAAGGGAATTCTCTTTTAAGTATGTCTAATCCGTGGATTAACCACGCCGTAAATTAAATCTACGGTTAAATTCACTAAAATAATCAAGGTAGCAATAATCAACACCGAACCTTGTAGCACAGGGTAATCTCGTGAGTTGATCGCATCAATAATCCATTTTCCGATCCCCGGCCAAGAGAAAATGTTTTCGGTTAAAACTGCCCCTGATAACAGTTGCCCCACAATTAAACCGACCACCGTTACCACTGGAATTAACGCATTACGCAAGGCGTGGATAATCACAATACGTGTTGTGTTTAACCCTTTCGCTTTGGCGGTGCGGATATAATCTTCGCCTAACACTTCCAACATTGAAGAACGGGTCATACGGGTAATAATGGCTAATGGAATAGTACCAAGTACAATCGCAGGCAAAATCAACGATTTAATCGCCGCAACAAATGCGCCTGGTTCGTCAGAATTCCAAGTATCAATCAACATAAAGCCAGTTTCGGCTTCGATCCAGTATTCTGCTGGTAAACGCCCTGAGGCTGGCAAGCCTAATGGCGTTGAAAAATACAGAATTAAAATTAAGCCCCACCAGAAGATCGGCATTGAATAGCCTGTTAAAGAGATCGACGAAATAGCGTGGGAAAGCCACGACTCTTTCTTCACCGCCGCAATCACACCAAACAAAATACCAGCAACCAACGACCACAACAGAGCAAAAAAGGCTAACTCCACGGTTGCAGGGAAAAGGGTGAAAAATTCTTTCAGTACAGGTTCGTTATTACGAAACGAATTACCTAAATCCCCCTGAAATACACCCTTGATATAATTAAAGTATTGTTCGTGTAACGGAAGATCTAAGCCAAGCTGTGCCATCATCTGTGCGTGAACTTCGGGGGTTAAACCACGTTCACCCATTCGGATCTCAATCGGATCACCTGGGATTAAATGCACGAGAGCAAAGGTAATCAAGGTTATCGCAATAAAGGTTGGGATAACCATTAAAATACGTTTAAGAATAAATTGAAACATTCAGTATTCTCTATTTTTAACTACAAGCGGTGAGATATTACAAATCTTTTGCAAAATCTCACCGCTTTCAATATTGCCTAAATAGGCATTAGCTAGAATTATTTCGCTAAATCTACACCATAGAAGTTATGTAATGAGAATGGACTCACTTTATAACCAGTAACTTCTTTACGTACAGGGAAGTACGTTGTTGAGTGTGCAATCGTTACCCATGGTGCTTGTTCTTTGAAAATCACTTGAGCTTGTTTATAAAGCTCTACACGTTTTTCATGATTAATTTCTTGAGCCGCTTGTGTTACGACATCATTAAACGGTTTGTGACAGAATTTCGCATAGTTAGAACCTTGCTCAACTGCTGCACAGCTTAATAAGGTATTCAAGAAGTTATCTGGGTCACCATTGTCACCATTCCAACCCATCATACCTGTTTGGTGATCACCAGAACGCATACGTTTGATGTATTCACCCCATTCGTAGCTGACAATTTTGGCATTTACGCCCACTTTTTTCCAGTCTTCTTGAATAAGTTCTGCCATACGGCGAGCATTCGGGTTATATGGACGAGAGACTGGCATTGCCCATAAGTCTGTTTCAAAACCTTGTTCAAGTCCAGCTTCTTTTAATAATGCTTTCGCTTTTTCAGGATTATATTCATAATCTTGTACGGCATCATTATAGCTCCACATTGTTGGTGGAATTGGGTTTTTCGCTTTTTGACCAGAACCTTGGTAAACCGCTTCTAAAATTGCATCTTTATTGATTGCATAGCTTAGTGCTTGGCGAACTTTCACATTATCAAATGGCGCTTTTTGTGTATTAAAGTTCAAATAACCCACGTTTAAGCCTGGTTGGCTCATGAGTGTCACGTTTGGATCATTTTTTAATTTTTCAATATCCGCTGGATTTGGATACGGCGCAGCATGGCATTCGCCTTTTTGCAGTTTCGCATAACGCACCGACGCATCAGGCGTGATTGAGAAGACTAAGCGATCAATTTTCGCTTTACCTTGCCAGTAGTTTTCAAACGCTTTATAACGTACTTGTGCATCTTTTTGGTAATCTACAAATTGGAAAGGACCAGTTCCAACTGGGTTGTTATCCACTTTTTCTGGTGTTCCCGCTTTTAACATGTTATCAGCATATTCTGCAGATAAAATAGAAGCAAAGTCCATCGCTAAGTTAGCAAGGAATGGTGCATTTGGCACTTTTAAGCTGATTTTAACGGTATAATCATCTACTTTTTCCACTTTATCGATGATATTTTGCATATCCATGCCGATAAAGTATTCGTAGTTACCGCCAGAAACTTTGTGATATGGGTGGTTAGGGTCTAATTGACGATTAAATGAGAAAAGCACGTCATCCGCATTAAAATCACGACTTGGTTTGAAATCTTTTGTTTCATGGAATTTCACACCTTTACGGAGGTGGAATGTGTAGGTTTTACCATCTTCAGATACATCCCATTTTTCTGCTAATGAAGGCACAACATTGGTTTCACCTGGCTGAAAATCGGTTAGACGGTTAAAGATAGCTTGCCCAGAGGCATCTAGCGTTGGACCATCTGTACCAAATTGTGGGTTAAAGAAAGAAGGCGATGCTTCCATACAATAGATAAATGTTTTTGTTGATGCCATTGCTGTGCTTGATGCAGCAACAGCTAAAGCCACTAAAGAAAGTTGTGCTAGTTTTTTCATTATTTCACTCCAAAAGTATTTTTGTGCTAGTTGGGGCTAAACGGTTGCCCAGCCATTCGAAATATACAAGTTTTTTTATGAATCGCAATACTTTTTTTTATGCAAGAAGTATCTTTTTACTATTTTTTTACAAAATTTTAACCACTTCACAGATTTTTAAAACAAAAAGACCGCTGAAATCTAAACAAGCGGTCAGTTTTTGTTAATTTTTTGCAGATTAGCCTAAAATTTTATTTAACTCTGCACTTACTGCTTCAACTGGCTGTGTACCATCTAAACGATGATATTGGGTATTACCTGCCTCTGCTTCAGCGGTATAGTAAGCAATCAATGGCTTGGTTTGTTTATGATAAATGGCTAAACGTTCTAATACGGTTTCAGGTTTATCATCTTGACGAATGATTAAATCTTCACCTGTCACATCATCTTTGCCTTCCACTTTTGGCGGATTATAAACCACGTGATAAGTACGGCCTGAAGGTTGGTGAACACGACGGCCGCTCATACGTTCTACAATGACTTCATCTGCCACATCAAATTCAAGTACGAAGTCAATTTTTACGCCAGCCTCTTTTAATGCATCGGCTTGTGGGATAGTACGTGGGAAGCCATCTAATAAAAAGCCGTTTGCACAATCAGGTTGAGCAATTCTATCTTTCACTAATGCAACCGTTAGTTCATCAGGTACTAATTTACCTTCGTCCATTAATGCTTTTGCTTGTTTACCAAGTTCAGTTCCTTCCTTAATCGCAGCGCGGAACATATCGCCCGTTGAAATTTGTGGGATACCGAATTTATTCATCATAAATTGAGCTTGAGTGCCTTTACCTGCACCCGGTGCACCTAACAGGATAATTTTCATAGGAAAACCTCTAACAGTAAAAAATAATTAAGTGGTAACCTTACCGATTACCGCTCAAAATTGCAATCAGATTTATCGACAATATTGATATTTATCATTATTGACCGATTAACCATTTCTCAACTAATTCTTGTGTCGTTTCTTTGTGTCGCCACATACTGCCTAATTCGGGTTCAGGGAATTTGGTATGGTTATAGCCAACAAATTCACGGAAATCAAACACAGCATGTGGATAATCATTTAACAGCAAAAATGCTTTGTAGCCATCATCTGACCAACAGATCTGAAAACGGCGTGGCTCTTTTAGGGTTTCGGGTTTGACATCGCTGACACGGTAGACAAATAAGCTATCGACCACAGGTTGAGCTTCTTGATGTAAATCCATTGCATAGAAATAACCTGTTTCGCCATCATCTTCAAACATCACAACTAAATGCTCGTGTTTAATGGAATGAGCACCGTTGCGATAGGGCGTGCCGAGCGTAATATGATCGTTTAGGACTGAATAGAGCATTGTTCTTTTCCTATTTTGCAAATTTTTATCAAAATCTTACCGCTTGTAGCGGTAATGCTTTAACAAAAAAGCCACCTCAATTTCTCAAGGTGGCTATATTCAATAAATCAACGCAAATTATGCTTGACCTTTCACTTCTTTACGACCGTTGAAAGGTGCTGGTGTACCTGCTGCAGCTAATGCTTCTTCGATACGGATTAATTGGTTGTATTTCGCAACACGGTCTGAACGGCTCATTGAACCTGTTTTGATTTGACCTGCTGCTGTACCAACTGCTAAATCAGCGATTGTTGCATCTTCAGTTTCGCCAGAACGGTGTGAAATAACCGCTGTGTAACCTGCATCTTTAGCCATTTTGATTGCAGCTAAAGTTTCAGTTAATGAACCGATTTGGTTGAATTTGATTAAGATTGAGTTTGCGATACCATTTTCGATACCACGGCTTAAGATCTTAGTATTGGTTACGAATAAGTCGTCACCTACTAATTGAACTTTGTCACCTAATACTTTAGTTTGGTATGCGAAACCTTCCCAGTCTGACTCATCTTGACCATCTTCGATAGACACGATTGGGTACTCTTTGCATAAACCTTCTAAGTAGTGAGTAAATTCTTGAGAAGTGAATGATTTACCTTCACCTTTCATTTCATATAAACCGTTGTCTTTGTTGTAGAACTCAGAAGACGCACAGTCCATTGCTAAAGTTACATCTTTACCTAAAACATAACCTGCTTTTTCTACCGCTTCTTTGATACACGCTAATGCGTCTGCGTTAGACGCTAAGTTTGGAGCGAAACCACCTTCGTCACCCACAGCGGTATTTAAGCCTTTCGCTTTTAATACTTTAGCTAAGTTGTGGAATACTTCAGCACCGATACGAAGTGCTTCTTTTAATGTTGATGCCCCCACTGGTTGAATCATAAATTCTTGGATATCAACATTGTTGTCCGCGTGCTCACCACCGTTGATGATGTTCATCATTGGTAATGGCATAGAGTACACGCCTGGAGTACCGTTAAGCTCTGCAATGTGCGCATAAAGTGGTAAACCTTTTGATGCAGCAGCAGCTTTCGCATTTGCTAAAGAAACCGCTAAAATTGCGTTTGCACCAAATTTGGATTTGTTTTCTGTACCATCTAAGTCGATCATAATTTGGTCGATCTCAGCTTGGTTAGATGCATCTTTACCTACGATTGCATTAGCAATTTCGTTGTTTACTGCAGAAACAGCTTTTAATACACCTTTACCTAAGAAACGTGCTTTGTCGCCATCACGTAATTCTAATGCTTCGCGTGAACCTGTTGATGCACCTGATGGAGCAGCTGCTAAACCAACAAAACCACCTTCAAGGTGAACTTCAGCTTCAACAGTTGGGTTACCACGAGAGTCAATGATTTCACGACCAATTACTTTAACGATTTTTGCCATTGTTAATATCCTCTATGAGAGTTAATAGTTAATGTTGAAAAAACGTGTATATAGTAATGGGATTTTAGGGTTTTGTCTTGTAAAAAAGTGATGTACTTCACAAAAAATTATGGGTTATTTGATCGAACAAGGCATTTTGTGACATACAAAAAAGGCAACATTGTAGAAATATTGCCTTTCGTGTAAATGTTGAATGAAATCGTACCGCTTACTTGACGCCTTTTTGCAACAATTCAGTATAACCGCCCTGATTGGTAACGTTGGTATAACCTAATTTTTTCAATTCATTTAAGGCTAGTTCGGAGCGTCTTCCTGAACGGCAATATACATTAATCGGCTCATCTTTATTTGGACTGATTTTCGCAATCTGAGTAGCAATATCCGTATGTGGCACATTTAATGCCCCTTCTAAATGCCCTGCTTGGTATTCTTCTGCACTACGAACATCAATCCAAATCCCTTTTGCTTTTTGCCCTTGTGTTTGAACGGTTTGGGGTTCAGTGGCAAAGCTAGGTTCAATCACGGCTAAACCGATTAACGCAACGGCTAAGGAAGTCAATGTTTTCATTGGGCTAACCTATTTTTGTTCTTCAACCGCTTCTAAGGCTCTTAATGCATAAGTGTAAGCAGCCCCTGCATTTAAGGCAATCGCTGTGGCTAATGCCCCTGCAATTTCACTTTCCGTTGCACCTGCTTTTGCTGCTTTTTCGGCGTGAACGCTGATACAACTTTCACATCGAGTTGTGATAGCAACAGCAATAGCAATGAGTTCACGGGTTTTCTCATCTAAGGCTTCGGTAGCTGCGGCTTGATCTAAGCTGATGTAGGCTTGTAACATTTTAGGGTGTTTTTTACCTAATTCACCGAATGATTTTTTAACGTGAGCAGTATGCTCTGTCCAATTTTGAAATGACATAATAATTTTCTCCGATTATTAATAGAAGTAGAGTGCTAGTTCAATTCTACTGTTTTCCGATATTATGTAGCAATAGCACAAAAGTTAATGTTAGGAAAATTTATGTAGGGGCGGGGTTTATCCCCGCCCGTAAGTTCTGATATTCGGGCAGGGATAAACCCTGCCCCTACGAAAAAATTAAATGTTTGAGCAGGTACTACATAATACCTGCTGTTTTCAGGTGGCGTCCGCCACGTTTTTTGTTTAAGATGAAACACAATAATTTCTTTCTGAAAAGTAAAACAAAATGTCTTCAAACGAACTTCTTCGCTGTGAAAATATCAGCAAATTTTATCAAGAGGGCGAAAATGCTACTCAGGTGCTTAAAAATGTCTCCTTTTCAATGAATGCAGGCGAACTTGTGGCGATTGTTGGTAGCTCTGGCTCAGGCAAAAGTACTTTGTTACACACCCTTGGTGGTTTAGATCAACCGAGTGACGGCGAGGTTTTTATCAAAGGACAATCATTGCAAAAGCTCAGTAGCAATGCCCTTGCAAAATTACGCAATCAACATCTGGGCTTTGTCTATCAATTTCATCACTTAATGGCGGATTTCTCTGCGTTGGAAAATGTGATGATGCCAATGTTAATCGGGCAACAAAATAAAACGGAAGCCAAAGATCGTGCCGAAAAAATGCTACAAGCGGTCGGATTGGCTCACCGAATTACCCATCGACCTTCGGCGTTATCAGGCGGTGAACGCCAGCGTGTTGCGATTGCTCGTGCGTTGGTGAATAACCCTGCGTTAGTCCTTGCTGATGAACCGACTGGTAATCTCGACCAAAAAACAACCGAGAGTATTTTTGAGCTAATTCAGCGTTTAAATCAAGAACAGCAGATTGCTTTCCTGTTAGTGACCCACGACTTGAATTTAGCTAACAAACTAAACCGCCGTTTAATTATGCAAGACGGCGTACTGCGTGAGGGTAACTGATGAATACCCCATTTTTTATCAGTTGGCGTTATCAGCGTGGCAAACAGAAAAATCGCTTGGTGTCGTTGATTTCGCTCTTTTCAAGTGTCGGCATTGCGTTAGGCGTTGCGGTGTTGATTATTGGCTTAAGTGCGATGAACGGGTTTGAACGAGAGCTAAATCAACGGGTGCTTTCCGTTGTTCCCCACGCTGAAATTATGGCGTATGGCGAAAGCAAATCAGCGACTATTGTTCAAGGTGATCGCCTTGAAAATATCGTAAAAGATAACCCTAATGTGACCGCTTTATCGCCGTTTGTCAGCTTTACTGGCTTGATTGAAAACGGTAGCCAGCTAAAAATTGCACAGGTTCGAGGGATAGATCCAACCAAACAAGAACAAGTGAGCCAGCTCACTCAATTTATTCCACAAGCTCAATGGCAAGCGTTCAAACAAGAGGGCGGTTTAATTTTAGGGGCTGGAATTGCTCGCTCTTTGGATATTAATGTTGGCGATGAAGTCACCCTGTTATTGCCACAGCCAACTGACGACGGCAAATTGGCTCAACCTTTGCGTTTTAGCTTAACGGTGACGGGTATTTTGCGTTTAGACGGACAGCTTGATCACAGTTACGCATTGCTTCCGATTGCAAAAGCCCAAGAGCTGTTAGAACTGAAACCAAGCCAATATACAGGCATTGAATTAGCAGTGAAACAGCCGTTTCAAGTCAGAGAGATTACCTTCCCTGAATTAGCGAATTACCCACAGCAACTATATATGCAAACGTGGATTGATAAATTTGGCTATATGTACAACGATATTCAACTGATCCGCACGGTGATGTACATTGCGATGGTACTTGTGATTGGCGTGGCGTGCTTTAATATCATTTCAACTTTAGTAATGGCGGTCAAAGACAAACAGGGCGATATTGCCATTCAGCGAACCTTAGGGGCAAACAACCGCTTTATTCAACATATTTTCCTTTGGTACGGTTTGATTTCAGGTATGAAAGGGGCGTTATTCGGCGTGGTGTTAGGTGTGATTGTGTCAATGAATTTAACTGCAATTATTAAATGGTTTGAAAGTGTAATCGGAATGAAATTGCTCTCAGATGGGGTCTATTTTATTGATTTTTTACCGAGCGAAATTCATTGGCTAGACATTGTTTGGGTACTTCTCGCCACCCTAATTTTAAGCCTAATCGCAAGCCTTTATCCTGCAATTAGAGCGTCTAAATTAGAACCTGCGAAGGTGTTAAGTGGGCATTAATAGGGACATAGTAGACAAAATAATACTTATTTTGTCTACTATGCACATCTCTCATAGTTCAATAACATTTAATGTATATTAAACACTCACTCCTACAATTTTACCAATAATCCCTGTAATGCCCATTGCAATTACACCCCAGATAACAATGCGGGAAATTGCAGGTAACGCAGGGGCACCACCAAGCTTAGCAGAAATATACCCTAGCGAGGCTAATCCAACGAGCGTTGAAATAATCAATGCCCCTAAAAGCATATTCATTGGTAGCAATAAAATGACAAGTAGAGGGATTGCTGCACCTACTGCAAAGGCAGCAGCTGATGAAAATGCAGCTTGAAGTGGATTAGCAAATGATTCTTCTGAAATCCCAATTTCATCTCGCATATGCGCATCAAGTGCATTATGTGCAGTTAACTGCTTAGCGACTTCCATGGAGAGTTCAGGTGTTAAACCTCGTTGTTGGTAAATACTCGCCAGCTCTTGTAATTCTTCTTCTGGATGAATTTCTAACTCTCTTTTCTCCATTTCCATGTCTGCTTTTTCAGTATCCGCTTGGCTGGATACTGACACATATTCTCCTGCCGCCATAGAAATAGCACCGCCAACTAAGGCAGACACCCCAGTTAGAAGTAAGGTATTAAATTCAGGTTGTGCAGCAACCATACCTGTCATTAAGCTTGCTATTGAAATCAAGCCATCATTTGCACCAAGTACTCCCGCACGTAACCAATTACTACGGTGGCTTAAATGATGTTCTCCGTGTTTAATCTTCATAATACATCCCGATAAAAAAAGGCGACCAAATAGTCGCCTTGCATTTTACAATAGAAGAGAAATTATGCGTAATACATTTCAAATTCCACTGGGTGTGGAGTCATGTTTAGACGCTCAACTTCTTTACGTTTCATTGAAATATAAGCATCAATGAAATCTTTACTGAATACGCCACCTTGCGTTAAGAACTCATAGTCTTTTTCCAAGTTATCTAACGCTTCACCTAGTGAGCTTGATACCGCTGGAATTTCTTTTAATTCTTCAGGAGGTAAATCATATAAGTTTTTATCCATTGCATCGCCTGGGTGGATTTTATTGATCACACCATCAAGACCTGCCATTAATAATGCCGCAAAGCATAAGTATGGGTTAGCAAGTGGATCTGGGAAGCGCGCTTCAACACGGGTTGCTTTCGGGCTTGTTACCGCTGGAATACGGATTGATGCAGAACGGTTACTTGCCGAATACGCTAATAATACTGGTGCTTCAAAACCCGGTACTAAACGTTTATATGAGTTTGTGCTTGGGTTTGTGAACGCATTTAATGCTTTAGCATGTTTGATGATACCGCCAATGTAATACAATGCTGTTTCAGAAAGTCCTGCATATTTGTCGCCCATAAAGACGTTTTTACCGTCTTTGCTTAATGACATATTACAGTGCATACCTGATCCATTGTCACCTGCAAATGGTTTTGGCATAAAGCATGCTGTTTTACCATGTTCAAGCGCCACGTTTTGTACTACATATTTATAGATTTGGGTTTCATCAGCTTTTAAGGTTAAGTTGTTAAAACGTGTTGCAATTTCGTTTTGACCTGCCGTTGCAACTTCATGGTGATGTGCTTCAACAACAAGACCAAATTCTTCTAAAATTAAGCACATTTCAGAACGAATATCGTGTGCGGTGTCGATAGGTGCAACAGCACAGTAACCGCCTTTTTTCAATGGACGATAAGCCGTGTTACCACTTTCATATTTACGGTTCGTGTTCCACGCCGCTTCAATATCATCAATGTGATAAGACACATTATTCATGTCAGTACTGAAACGCACATCTTCAAATAAGAAGAACTCTGGCTCTGGACCGAACATTACACTGTCAGCAACACCCGTTGATTTTAAATAGCTTTCCGCACGAGTTGCGATAGAACGTGGGTCACGATCATAACTTTGCATTGTGTTTGGATCATAGATGCTACAACGTAAAGTTAATGTAGGAATACGTGCGAAAGGATCTACCGCTGCCGTTTCAGGAATTGGCATCAATAGCATATCTGCTTTATTGATCGCTCTCCAACCTTCAACAGATGAGCCATCAAACATTTTACCTTCTTCAAAAAGGTCTTCTAAATCATCCGCAACAAGCGATACAGGTAATGAAACACCATGTTCTTTACCTTTAATATCGGTAAATTTCAATAAAACGAATTTGATGTCGTTTTCACGAATCAGTTTTGCTACATGAGCAATTGCATTTGCATTAGACATAAGGGTAATCCTCTTTGAAATAGTTATTAAAAAATAGAAAATTGTCTTAGACGCTTTTAAAATACCACAAGAAAAAGAAATATCAATGAAAAAAATTAATTTTTATGATTAGTTTTTTTGATGGTTAATTTTTAACAAATAATGAGATAGATTCTAAATGCGCCGTATGGGGAAACATATCAATCATCGCTGATTTTTCTAATCGATAACCTTGTGTCATCAATTTTTCAGCATCTCGAACCAGTGTCGCAGGGTTACAGGATACATAGACAATCTTTTCGACATTTAATTCACTTAAATATTCTAAAAGAAAATAAGCACCGTGACGAGCAGGATCTAACAATACTTTATTAAAATGTGCTTTCGCCCAAGACTGATCCACAAAAGGTTTATCCAGATCGGTTTGGTAGAACTTCGCATTGTTAATCTGATTTGTTTGAGCATTCTGTTTAGCTTGTGCAACCATCGGCTCAACCCCTTCTATGCCAACCACTTCTTCCACAAGCGGTGCGATAGGCAAGGTAAAATTCCCCATTCCACAAAAGAGATCAAGCACACGATCTGTCGGTTGCAGATCGAGCCACGCTATCGCTTTGTTCACCATTTGCTTGTTCATTTCTCGGTTAATTTGAATAAAATCACGGATCGAGAAATGAAGTGTTAAGCTGTTGATTTGATAATAAGGAACTTCACCACGCCATTGGCTAATCTGATCTTTATCGGTCATCACAAACAGCAAGAGATTTTCTTGCTCCGCAAAGCGTTGTAATTTTTCACTGTCTTGTGAATGAAGCTCGCCGATATGGCGTAACAGCAATGCAACCCCATTATCCGCCTGAACCAGCTCAATATGCCCTAGCTGTTTTTTATTTTTCCAACTGGCAAAAAGTTGCTGTAATTTGGGTAAAAGCGTATTAAGTTCAGGCTCAAGAATATCGCAATGATTTAGAGGGATAATCTCTTGCGTATTCGCTTGGCGAAAGCCAACCACTAAGGTATTTTTTTGAACCGCCATACTCAGCTTTGCTCTACGACGGTAGTTTGTACCTTGCCCGACAAGCATTGGCTCAAATGCGATAGGCTCTGCTTGAAGTTTTTGTAAACGGTTAAAAAGCGTCTGTTGCTTGGTTTCTCGCTGTAAAGCCAGTGGAATGTGTTGCATTTGACAGCCACCACATTGGTTATAGATTGAGCAAAATGGCGTTTGGCGATCTGCGGATTTTTGTAAAAATCGTACCGCTGTCGCTCGTCCATATTGGCGTTTATCTTCAATAATCTTGGCTTCCACCTTTTCATTCGGTAACGCATTTTCAATAAACCACGTTTTGCCATTGACTTTCGCCACGCCTAATCCCTGATAGTCTAAAGATTGGATATGAAAGGTCTGTAAAGCGGTCGGTTTTGCGGATTTTTTTGCAGAATTGTCAGAATAAAAAAGTGCCATTTGAATAAGGTTTAAACAAAAAGAATTATCCGCTATTATAGCCTAAACCGTGACTAAGGAGGAAAATAAAATGGATTCAGCTTGGACATCACGTTTTATTGCAGACAAACAACGCGAACAAGATCACCGTTCCCCTTTCCAACGAGATCGGGGACGCATTTTACACTCGGAAGCCTTTCGTTGCTTACAAGCCAAAACACAAATTCACGCAGTGGGCGAAGATGATTTTTACCGCACACGTTTAACCCATTCCCTAGAAGTTGCTCAAATTGGCAGTAGCTTAAGAGCCAAATTGGCGGAAGATAGACAAGGCTTTCAAGCGGTCTGTTCCAATCCAAAATTTGCAAAATTCAATGAAGATCTCACCGCTTTATTACCTTCTCGTAGTTTGACGGAATCCCTATGCTTTGCCCACGACATCGGTCATCCCCCTTTCGGACACGGTGGTGAAATGGCATTGAATTATAAAATGCAGGATTTTGGCGGTTTTGAAGGGAATGCGCAGTCCTTTCGCATTGTCACTCAGCTTGAGCCTTACACCCAAAATGCAGGAATGAACCTGACTCGTCGCACCTTGTTGGGTATCATCAAATATCCCACCTTTATTGATTTAACTCAGCCACAAACTCCAAAAGCGATTCCAAATAGCCGTTATATCAACTTGCACGATTTAAAAACAAGCAAGGGGATTTTCCGTGCTGACGCTCACTTTTTTGACTGGGTGCTTGAACCGCTTTCTGTCGCAGATAGAGCGTTATTTCAACAAATTGAAATAAGCCAAGATCCACAGCTTCCCCACAAAACCCGTTATAAATCCTTAGATTGCAGTATTATGGAATTGGCTGATGATATTGCTTATGGGGTTCACGACTTAGAAGATGCGATTGTTGGCGGAATGGTCACGCCGCAATCGTGGCAAAATGCGGAACAAGCCTTCTCTCAATGTGAATCGGCTTGGATTCAAAAAATGTTACCTGATATCAGCAAAAAATTGTTCTCAAGCCACCGCTATGAACGCAAAGATGTGATTGGGGCATTAGTCAATTATTTTGTAACAAATGTAAAATGGACAGAAACCGCAGAGTTTGAAGAGCCACTACTGCGTTTTAATGCGATATTGCCAACGGAAGTACAAGCGGTGTTAGATGTACTAAAAACCTTTGTCTATCAATACGTTATTTGCGATGTCAAAACGCAACGAGTGGAATACAAAGGTCAGCGAATTTTGATGGATCTGTTTGATATGCTCAGTTGCGATCCAACTCGCTTACTGCCTAAATCGGTGGCGGAACGTTGGACTCAAGCAGATGAACTGCAACGCCCAAGGGTGATTTGCGACTATCTTGCGAGTATGTCTGATGGACAAGCGTTTAAGTTGTATCAAAGTTTGTAGATTTCAAAAAAAAAGGGCGAACACCGTGTCCGCCCCAACTTTTTCAATAATCGTTTAGAACTCACCTTTTACGCCAAGGCTAACACCACGATGATGTTTACCTGTCACGTTATAGTAAGGTTGAACACTAAAGGCAATCGCAGGGGTAATTTGGTAATTTAAACCCGTGCTGAATTTTAAGCTATTTTTACGGCTCTCTTCTTGATAGCTAAATTGCCCGATATAGTCTGCTGTCGCATTGTAGGTTGCAGGGGTTGAGTTAAGTGAACGAGCCACTTCCACGCCACCTAACCACGCAAGGCGTTGTGTAATTGGCAATTTAGTCTGAATACCAGCAAACAAAGCAGTGTTTTTATCGGTTAAGCCTGCAAAGGTAACAGGAAATTCCGCATTTTGCTCCGTATAGCCACTGCGTTTTACTTGGCTATGTTCTACGCCCACATAAGCATCCACCCATTTATTTTCAGCAAAATTCAAGGTTTTGCCCACGGTCAAGCGGTAAGATTTCCCTTTCATTTTACTATTACCTACGCCTGCTTCTGTATGGTCTAATACAGGGCGAACGATTTGGACATCATAGCTGTTCCAAGCAAAACTTGGTTGTAAATACCACTCGCCATTTTCGGTTGGCAGATGTGCTGTAAAGGCAATCCCTATTCCGTGATTACTGCTTTGTTTACGGTAATGTGCTGGCAAGTGGCGTGCAAATGAGCGGTCGAATTTTAGGTTCATACTTAACTGTGGAAGAAAACGATACCCCACACCAAGCGTAGTGGCAGAGTCTTTCACTTTACCCTGTTGTGACCACTCAGCATCTAGCTGGTAACAGAATTTGCCTGCCACAGATGGGCTACAATAATAATGTAAGCGTTGTAAGGCAAGGCGTTGGCTTTCTGTCAGGGCGAGTGTGCTTACCCCCATTTCACTTAAGAGTTGGCGAGTATGCTCCACATTCACTTTCACCACATCAAGGTTAGGTGTAGGGGTAACATTCTCTGTCACTGTATCAGAGTTAGGCGTAGGCTCAACATTCTCTTTCACCACATCAAGGTTAGGTGTAGGGGTAACATTCTCTGTCACTGTATCAGAGTTAGGCGTAGGCTCAACATTCTCTTTCACCACATCAAGGTTAGGTGTAGGGGTAACATTCTCTGTCACTGTATCAGAGTTAGGCGTAGGCTCAACATTCTCTTTTACTACATCAAGATTGCGAATTTTCCAAAGTGTCGCAACTTGTTCAGCATCATCGCTATTCGCCCAACCGCCAATCACACTGCCGTCGTCACTGATACGGTAAGCCCTAGACTCGCCTGAATTATCACTTTTTAAGGTGCCAAGGTCGGTTTTGGTTTGCCAGTTCTCACCGAGCCAAAGGGTGGCTCTATATTCCCCGTTATCATTTTCAGCCCCACCCACAATATAACGCCCATCGGCGTTGATGGCTCCAGCCCTAGACTCGCCTGAATTATCACTTTTTAAGGTGCCAAGGTCGGTTTTGGTTTGCCAGTTCTCACCGAGCCAAAGGGTGGCTCTATATTCCCCGTTATCATTTTCAGCCCCACCCACAATATAACGCCCATCGGCGTTGATGTTTGTAGCCCAAGAGTTGCCTGAATTATCACTTTTTAAGGTGCCAAGGTCAGTTTTGGTTTGCCAGTTCTCACCGTGCCAAAGGGTGGCTCTCTCTTCCCCGTTATCATTGTCAGCCCTCCCCACAATATAACGCCCATCGGCGTTGATGCTGATAGCATCAGACCAGCCTAAATTATCACTTCTTAAGGTGCCAAGTTCGGTTTTGGTTTGCCAGTTCTCACCGTGCCAAAGGGTGGCTCTCGTTTTCCTGTTATCATTATAAGCCGACCCCACAATATAACGCCCATCGGCGTTGATGTCCCCAGCCCCAGAGTCGCCTGAATTATCACTTGCTAAGGTGCCAAGGTCGGTTTTGGTTTGCCAGTTCTCGCCGTGCCAAACAATGGCTCTACGTCTCCCGTTATCATTCTCAGCCCACCCCACAATATAACGCCCATCGGCGTTGATGTTGTTAGCATCAGACCAGCCTAAATTATCACTTCTGAAGGTGCCAAGGTCGGTTTTGGTTTGCCAGTTCTCACCGTGCCAAAGGGTGAATCTACCTTTCCCGTTATCATTGTAAGCTTTACTCACAATATAACGCCCATCGGCACTAATGCCACCCACATATTCTCCACCGAAGGAAATTTTTTCGATTTCAATTGTAGGGCTAGTGCCATTTGCCAAGCTTTGAGTACTGGCAGTTGCGATTAATAGGGTTAATGCACTCAGGGCAAATGGAAAGGATTTTGACTGAACAAAGAGAGAATGTTTTTTCATCGTAAGACTCCTAAATAGTAAACGTAATAGAAAAGGACGATAGCAAGCATATCGCGCTGTTGGTAAAGGAATGTGGGTAGCCATTGAAGATAACCATAAGTGAGCCTCAGGTTAAAAAATGAATAAAATTTCTCCTATTGTAAAAAAAAAAATAAGAGTCAAGCCTAACGATGAGTGCTTACATTTGTTTAATAAATTGACTAAACTTAAATAAAATATTTAAGGGGTATTCCACGATTTGAAAATAGCCTGATGCCGTTATGCAAAAGCGAAGTATGCCGTTGTGGCATAATTGCAAGATTCGTTGTAAATCTTACCGCTTGTTGATTCAAAATCAGGTAAAATACCCCCGAAAATTTTAGTAGAACAGCAGAGAGGTAAGTATGAGCTTTGTAGTCGGACAACGTTGGATTAGTGAGTCGGAAAATAACTTAGGATTAGGCATTGTCACCGCAGTGGATAACCGCACTGTGACCCTTTCATTTCCTGCATCGGACGAACAACGTGTGTACGCTGTTGCCGTTGCCCCTTTAACCCGTGTGCAATTCCAAAAAGGCGATCGTGTTACCAGTGTTGACGGCTGGCAGTTAGATATTGAAGATGTCGTTGAAAATCAAGGGGTTGTACTCTATTTAGGTAAACGTGTCGATACTCAAGCAGAGAGCGTTCTGCCTGAAATGCAACTCGATCATAAAGTGAGTTTTAGTAAACCGCAGGATCGTCTATTCTCTGCCCAAATTGATCGCAGTGATCGTTTCGCCCTGCGTTATCGTGCCTTGAAACATCAACAAGCCCAGTTTCAATCTGAACTGCGTGGAATGCGTGGTATTCGTGCAAGCCTAATTCCCCATCAATTACATATTGCTAAAGAAGTCGGGCAACGTCTTGCCCCCCGAGTGTTACTTGCAGATGAAGTGGGGTTAGGTAAAACCATTGAAGCAGGTATGATTTTGCAACAACAGCTTTTCTCTGGGCGAGTAGATCGTGTGTTGGTGCTTGTGCCGGAAAGTTTGCAACATCAATGGCTGGTTGAAATGCTTCGTCGCTTTAGCCTGAATTTCTCACTGTTTGATGAAGAACGTTGTGCCGATTTCACGAAGAAAGATGAAGATAATAACGACATCAGTGAAAATCCGTTTGAAACGGAAGCCTTAGTGATTGCGTCTATTGATTGGTTATCGGCAAATCCACAGCGTGCTAAACTGGTGCTTGATGCCGATTGGGATATGTTGATTGTTGATGAAGCTCATCATTTGGAATGGGACGAGCAAAATCCAAGTATGGCATATCAGTTTGTCGCACAACTATCCAAACAGATTTCAGCGGTCTTGTTACTCACGGCGACCCCTGAGCAATTAGGACAAGAGAGCCATTTTGCTCGTTTAGCCTTGCTAGATCCTGACCGTTTCTACGATTATCAAGCCTTTGTGGAAGAGCAGAAACAGTATCAGCCAGTCGCCGATGCGGTTGCTACCTTGCTGAACGATAAGCCGTTAAGTGCCAAAGAGCAGGAAAGTATCAGTGAATTGCTGGCGGAAGAAGATGTTGAGCCGATGTTCCGTATCATTAACTCGGAAGCGAGCGAAGAACAGCGTCGGGAAGTCCGCCAAGAGTTAATCAGTGAGTTAATTGACCGACACGGAACAAGCCGTGTGTTATTCCGCAATACTCGTCAAGGCGTAAAAGGCTTCCCACACCGTATTTACAACGAAATTGTGCTGGAAATGCCAACGCAATATGCAAATGCCTTGAAAGTAATAGGTATGATGGGCGGAAATAAGATGGAAGATCTGCTCTACCCTGAACGCCTATTCCAACGTATGAACCCAAATGCGAAGTGGCACGAGTTTGACCCACGCATTGAATGGTTAATTACCTTCCTGAAAAATCATCGTGATGAAAAAATTCTGGTGATTTGTAAACAAGCGGATACTGCCATTCAGCTAGAACAAGTGTTGCGTGAAAAAGAAGCTATTCGCTCTGCGGTGTTCCACGAAAAAATGTCGATTGTGGAGCGAGATAAAGCCTCTGCATACTTTGCTCAACAAGAAGATGGTGCGCAGGTGCTAATTAGCTCAAGTATCGGCTCAGAAGGTCGAAACTTCCAGTTTGCACGCCGTTTAGTGCTGTTTAATCTGCCTGATAACCCGGACTTGCTCGAACAAAATATTGGGCGTTTAGACCGTATCGGGCAAAAACACGACATTGAAATCTATGTGCCGTGTTTCAATCATTCCACCCAGTTGATCTTGGCGGAATGGTACCATCGTGGCTTAAATGCCTTTGAAGAAACTTGTCCGATGGGGGCGACGTTATTTAGAGAATTTAATGCGGAACTCACCGCTTACCTACTCAATCCTGAACGTAGCGAAGCCTTTGAAGCCTTTGTGGAACAGACCCATAAACGCCAGCAACAGCTTAAAGTGGAATTAGAAAAAGGGCGAGATCGTCTGTTAGAACTCAACTCGAACGGCGGTGAAACTGCTCAACAATTAGCTCAAGCTATTGCTGAACAAGACGACAATCCGCAGTTAGTCAATTTTGCCTTGAATTTATTTGATGTGATTGGCTTAGAACAGGAAGACTTAGGCGAAAAAAGCATTGTGATAAGTCCGACAGGACATATGCTGGTGCCTGATTTCCCTGGACTTTCTGAAGAAGGCAACACCGTGACTTTTGACCGTGAACTTGCCCTAATGCGAGAAGATGTGTTGTTCTTAACGTGGGATCACCCGATGATCCGCAACGGAATCGATCTTATTACGTCAGGTGATATAGGTAAGAGTGCGGTTTCATTACTCGTCAATAAAAACTTGCCGGCAGGCACGTTACTGCTTGAAGCGATCTATATCGTAGAAGCCCAAGCACCAAAAGATTTACAGCTCACCCGTTTCCTACCACCAACGCCTGTGCGTATCTTGCTGGATAACAAAGGCAACGATATGGCAGCGCAGGTGTCGTTTGCAGGGCTAGAAAAACAGCTCAAGCCGGTCAATAAACAGATGGCAAATAAAATTGCGAAGATGGCTCGTGGTGATATTGAGAAGCTGATTGCATTCAGTGATGAAAAAGTTGTGCCACAAGCACAAGCCTTGATTGAACAAGCAAAACAGAATGCGGATCACACTTTAGGTGCTGAATTACACCGCTTGACATCACTACAAGCGGTGAACAAAAACATTCGTGCTGATGAAATCCAAGCCTTAGAGCAGTTGCGAGAAGTATCACTGAAACACCTAGACCAAGCAAATTGGCGATTGGATAGTTTAAGGGTGATTGTGAGTAATCAGGCATAAATAATAAAGGCGGTTAAAACCGCCTTTAATTATTAAATTTAAGCTAGCAAATAAATTGCTTGATAAGGTTTCAATGTAACCTGATTAGATGTTATATCTATTTCATCATTATTATTCATTAAGATAGTGCCTTGTAATGTAAGCGCTACTGTCTGCTCTTGATTACTCAAATTCGCCACTACCGTCAATTTTTCCGTTGTGTTGGTGCGTTGATAAGCCCAAACGGACGGATGTTGTGGCAGTAAATCTTGATAGTCACCATCGGTTAGCACAACTAATTTTTTGCGTAAGGCGATTAGCTGTTGGTAGGTGTAGAACACGGAATTTTTATCTGAAAGTGCTTGTTCTACGTTGATTTCATTGTAATTGCGTGCCACATCAATCCACGGTGTGCCTGTGGAAAAACCGGCATTTTTCGAGCTGTCCCATTGCACAGGTGTGCGTGAATTATCACGGGATTTTTGCGCAAGAATTTTGATAATCATATCTTCGCTAACACCTTTTTCTTTCAGTTCCGCATAGGCGTTTAAGCTTTCCACATCACGATATTCTTCAATGGTGGCAAAATTCGGGTTAGTCATTCCGATTTCTTCCCCTTGATAAATATACGGCGTGCCTTGCATACCGTGCAGCAACATCGCTAACATTTTTGCCGACGTGGTGCGAAGTTCGCCTTCATCGCCAAAACGGGAAACGATACGCGGTTGGTCGTGGTTACACCAGAACAACGCATTCCACGCTTTGCCGTGCATACCTTGTTGCCAGTAGTTGAAGATGGACTTCAATTCCACATAATCAGGCTTTGCGTACGTCCATTTTTCGCCGTTTGGGTAATCCACTTTTAAATGGTGGAAATTGAAGGTCATCGACAATTCCGAACCGTTCAAATTGGCGTACTGTTGGCAGTGTTCCAATTTGGTGGACGACATTTCGCCGACAGTCATTAAGCCGTATGGCGTTAAGGCGTTTTGATTTAACATTTGTAAGTACTGATGAATTTTTGGTCCGTCCGTATAAAAACGACGACCGTCGCCTTCAAAATCATCTTCAAATTTTTCAGGTTTGGAAATCAAATTCACCACGTCTAAACGCAAGCCGTCAATGCCTTTTTCTGCCCAGAATTTGCAAATATCAAATAATTCTGACCGCAGTTTTGGGGTTTCCCAGTTTAAATCTGCTTGTTCAGGGGCGAATAGGTGCAAGTAGTATTTTTGTGCTTTGTCCGACCATTTCCACGCCGAACCGCCGAATTTGGATTTCCAGTTAGTCGGTTGTTCTTTCCAGATGTAGTAGTCGTGGTATGGACTGTTTGGATCTTCGCCTTGTTTAAACCATTCGTGGAAGGTAGAACTATGATTGAACACCATATCCATAACTATACGGATATTGCGTTTGTGTGCCTCGGCAATTAGTTGTTCAAAATCCGCCATTGTGCCGTAACTTGGGTCGATATTGCGGTAATCGGCGATGTCGTAGCCGTTGTCAATTTGTGGCGAAACGTACATTGGTGTAATCCAAATGCCGTCAATGCCGAGGGTTTGTAAATAATCAAGGCGTTTGATGATCCCTTGAATATCGCCCGTGCCGTTCCCAGTCGTGTCTTGGAATGATTTTGGGTAGATTTGATAAATCACCCCGTTTTGCCACCAGTTTTTGTTGTTCATCTTTTTTCCTAAAATAAAAAATACAAGCGGTCAGATTTGTAAAAAATTTTGCAAATCCGACCGCTTGTTTATCCAATTATTCGATTTCGCCTTTCAACACTTTACGTTTATAAACCATCATGGTTAATAAAATTGGGACGATAATTGCTACTAACATCGCAATCGCAAAGGTGCCCCAGAATTGATGTTGAATAGAGAGAATACCTGGTAAACCACCTACACCGATACTGCTTGCTAATACGCCAGCAAAACCACAGACTAATGCTGCACAAGCCGAACCAATCATAGCGCATAACATTGGGAAACGGTATTTTAAGTTAATACCATACATTGCAGGCTCGGTAACACCTAAGTAAGCAGATAATGCCGCAGGCACCGCTACTTCACGCACGCTTGCTTTTTTCGCCATAATTAATACCGCAACGACTGCTGATGCCTGAGCAATATTGGATAGTGCAATTAAAGGCCAAACCGGTGTGCCGCCAATGCTTTGGATCATTTGCATATCAATCGCAAGGGAAGTTTGGTGAACGCCTGTCACTACTAACGGTGCATATAAGAAACCGAATAATGCCGCTCCGATTGGGGCAAATTCACCTGTCATTGCTGCTTTCACCACATAAGCTACGCCATTGCCGATTTCACGACCGATAGGGCCGATAATTGCGTGGGCTAAGAATACCGCTAAAATAATTGATGTCACGGGTACAATGATTAAATTCAAGAAATCTGGCACGATTTTTGTTAAAAAACGTTCAATGTAGGAGAGCGTTAAACCAGCCATAATCGCGGGGATAACTTGGGCTTGATAACCTACTTTATCAATTGAAAAGAAACCAAAATCCCACACTTCAGGCACTTGAGATCCTAATGCGTAAGAGTTCATCAACTGTGATGAAACTAAGGTAACCCCAAGTACGATACCTAAAATTGGTGATGTTCCCATTTTGCGTGCAATAGACCAACAGATACCGACTGGTAGGAAGAAGAAAATCGCTTCGCCGATTAACCATAAGAACGAGTGCATACTTGCCCAAAACGCACTGATTTCTACCAATGTTTTGGTACCGTCCTCAAACATTTTGATGTCGCCGATCACATTGCGGAAACCTAAAATTAAACCTCCGCTGATTAAGGCTGGCAATAACGGAATGAAAATATCCGCCATATGAGAAATTGCACTTTCATACCATTTTTGGTTTTGGCGTGCAACGGCTTTCACTTGCTCTTTATCGACGCTTGCTAAGCCTGTTTTTTCCAATAATAGTTTGTAGTAATCGCCCACTTCTTGCCCAATCACGACTTGATATTGACCGCCAGTAGAAAAGTTCGCTTTTACCATAGGTAATTCTTCAATCGCCTTAGCATTGATTTTACTTTCATCGTTTAACACGAAGCGTAAACGGGTAATACAGTGCATCACAGTTGCAATATTGTCACGACCACCGACATATTCCACAAGTTTATCGATATTTTGTGGATCGATTTTTTGTTTAGCCATAATAAATCCTAATGGAGTAATAAAATTGTGCAAATTATAGATTTTGCCTAAACATTATCAACGGGAACGTTCCCAGTATGTGATCAAGATCACAAAATTTAGACAAAATGACTATTTAAGGATTAAAGGAGGAAAAAGAATTGGGCACTTGTTTGTGCCCAAATAAGAAAGATTAAAGAGAGATATCTCGTCTTCCAACAAACGAATGAGAAAGACTTGTTCCGTCAACCATTTCTAATTCACTTCCAACAGGAATCCCGTGTGCAATGCGAGTGACTTTAATATTGTGAATGGAACACATCTCCGCAATATAATTTGCAGTAGCATCGCCCTCAATCGTTGGATTGGTTGCTAGGATCACTTCGTGGAAAGATTCTTCTTCTAAACGTTTTTGCAGTAAATCTAAACCGATTTCACGTGGTCCAATTCCATCTAAGGGAGATAAATGCCCCATTAATACAAAATAACGCCCTGAAAATTGCCCTGTTTGTTCAATCGCTTGAATATCTGCTGGCATTTCAACGACACAAAGTTGTCCGCTCATTTGACGGCGGTAGTTTTGGCAGATAGCACACTCATCTTCTTCGGTAAAGGTACGGCAAGATTTACAATGCCCAATGTGAGTCATTGCTTCGCTCAATGCTTTAGCTAAATTCACACCACCTGAACGGTTACGTTGTAAAAGATGATACGCCATACGTTGTGCGGATTTTGGACCTACGCCTGGTAAGGCTCGTAAGGCTTCCATAAGATTTTCAAGTAAAGGGCTACTTTGCATAATTGATATGATATAAAAATAGTAGCAGGGGCAAATTGCCCCTACTTAAAGTGATTAATTAGATGATTAGAATGGGAATTTCATACCTGGCGGTAATTGCATACCCGCAGTAACGCTTGCCATTTTTTCTTTTTGCATTTCATCTGCACGGCGAACGGCATCGTTGAATGCTGCTGCGACTAAGTCTTCTACCATTTCTTTATCATCTTCCATTAATGATGGATCGATTTCGATACGACGGCAGTTATGTGCACCATTAATTGTCACTTTCACCAAGCCAGCACCTGATTCACCAGTTACTTCTAATTGTGCGATCTCTTCTTGCATTTTTTGCATACGCTCTTGCATTTGCTGAGCTTGTTTCATTAAGCCGCCTAAGCCACCTTTTCCAAACATTTGATAACCTCGTGATAAATTAATAAAAAACGCTCGCATTCTACTGAACACATTCTGTCGGTGCAAGCGGTAAGATTTAAGGAATTTTTTGCAATTAGCCTAATGCGACATCTAAAATCATCATAATAACAAATCCAAGCATTAAACTGAGTGTAGCAATGTCGGTGTTTCCATTACTTTGTGATTCTGGAATAAGCTCTTCAACCACAACGAAAATCATCGCACCTGCCGCAAATGCAAGAGCATAAGGCAAAATTGCTGTCATTGAAATCACAAATAATGCACCAATCACTGCGGCAATCGGCTCAACAATGGCAGACAATGATCCGTAAGTGAATGCTTTCATACGGCTTTTCCCTTCACCTCGAATCGGCAGTGCAAGGGAAGAGCCTTCAGGAATATTTTGCAAGCCAATCCCAATGGCTAAACCAATCGCTCCCATAATCGAAGCATCAACACCTGCTACATTAGCCGCTACTGCACCAAAAGCAACGCCAATCGCTAATCCTTCAGGGATATTGTGAATCGTAATTGCGAGAAAAAGTAGCATAGATTTAGGCAATTTGCGTTTTAACTCAATCCCTTCGGCTTCTTCAATAGATTTGCTCAAATGCAAATGTGGCACAATATAGTCAATCGCACGGATGAAAAATCCGCCCGCTAAAAAGCCCACAGCGGCAGGAATCCAACTTAAACTGCCATAGCTCGGTTCAGCATATTCAAGTGATGGTGCGAGTAAAGACCAAAACGATGCAGCGATCATAACCCCACCGGCAAAGCCCATCATTGAATCTAAAATTTTGCGATTTACCGTTTTAAAGAAAAAGACAAAAGCGGATCCAAAAATGGTACAAAACCAAGTAAACAACCCTGCAAGCAGTGCTTGCATTGCAGGGTGTAAAGATAAAAAGTAATCTAGCATTGTTATACCATTAACACTTAAAAACCCGCCTCAATATACTTGTCTCGGCCTTGATACTCTTTGGGTAAGAACTCATTAATCTCACCCCAATATAATGTTAGTTCTACTTCACCCATTGAAAAAGGACCTAAAGCATAAGGTGGATAAACAAATGTAATGCCTGATTCTGAAAAATAGAATTCTTCGGAGAAAGTTAACTCTGCTTTAGCGCTAAAAGGTTCACTATTATCACCAGATAATAGCGCCCATTCGTCCACATAGCGATTCCATAGTGTTTCTTTCAAAGCTGCTTGTTCTTTCTCTGACAAGAGATCAGACAACTTAATAATAGCTTGTTTATCAGTATCAATATTCAAGTATGTTGTACTATACATTCCATGAGCGCCACCTGTATAGCTATTATAAAATTGGGAAAAAACCACTAAATTATTACGCTGATAGACATAATTACTATTCATCACTTCTGTATATGCGATAGCTGGATTTTCTTTCGCATCAGCAATCATTGCATCAAACTGTTTTTGAATAACCTTCAATGCCGTTTCACGCTCTTTGCCTTTTTCTACTTTTGGTACTGGAATTTTATTGCCTTGAGCATCAAATTCTCCGCTCCAATTTTGAATAAATTCGTTATAAATTAACGTATCTAACCATTCGATGTTGGTCTTAGGAAGCGTAATGCCTACTTGAACAAGCGTTTCTTCTCGAAAAAATTCATCATCGCTATTCGGATCTTTTTTATGTTTTACCACTTCTTGCTTATCAAAAAGTGTTTCGATCTCAACCCTTAGTGCAGGGAAAGCTGATTTTGCTTTTTCCGCTTCAGCTTTTAGATCAACTAATTCTTTACTCGCATTGTCTAACTCAGCTTTCGTTTTCTCTAAATCACTTTTTAATTGAGAAATTTCCTGCGTAGATTGCTGTACTTGAGCAGTTAATGCATTTTTTTCTTTATCATCACAAGCAGATAAAAAAATCGCAGAAGAAATCGCTATTGCAATGAAGGACTTTTTCATAATGGCTCCTTAGAGTGATTGGACAAGCGGTGAGATTTTCTTTTCATTTTGCAAAATGTCAGAAAGATCCCACCGCTTGTGTTTAATTAAATTTTGGTTTTATCTCGAACTGCACCTTTATCCGCAGAGGTCGCAAAATGTCCATACACTTTTAATGCAAAAGAGACTTCACGTTGACGGTTTGCTGGCTTCCAGCCTTTCGCATCTTGTTCTGCGCGTCGTTGAGCAAGCTCAGCTTCAGGCACAGCCAGTTCGATTTTACGGTTTGGAATATCAATTTCAATGGTATCACCATCTTTAACAACCCCAATTAGTCCACCTGCAGCGGCCTCTGGTGAGCAATGTCCGATTGATAAGCCTGATGTACCGCCAGAGAAACGACCGTCCGTTAATAAGGCACAAGCCTTGCCTAAACCCATAGATTTTAAGTAGCTAGTCGGATAAAGCATCTCTTGCATACCCGGTCCGCCTTTAGGGCCTTCGTAGCGGATAACCACAACGTGTCCTGCTCGTACTTTTCCACCTAAAATGCCTGCAACAGCATCTTCTTGGCTTTCAAACACAATGGCTTCGCCTTTGAATTTTAAGATTGATTCGTCCACCCCTGCGGTTTTGACGATACAGCCGTCTAAGGCAATATTGCCCGACAACATTGCTAAACCACCGTCTTGGCTGTACGCGAATTCTTTGCTACGGATACAACCATTTTGGCGGTCATCATCGACCGTATCCCAACGGGTGTCTTGTGAGAAGGCTTTAGTGGTGCGAATACCTGCCGGCCCTGCACGGAAGAATTTATGTACCGCTTCATCTTTGGTTAACACAATGTCGTACTTCGCAATCTGCTCCGCAAGGCTTAAGCCTAACACCGTACGAGTTTGGTTGTTCAATAACCCTGCACGATCTAGCTCGCCTAAAATTGCCATAATCCCACCTGCACGGTGAACATCTTCCATATGGTATTTCGCTGTATTTGGTGCCACTTTGCTTAAGCAAGGAACTTTGCGAGAAAGGCGATCAATATCCGCCATGGTGAAATCCACTTCCGCTTCTTGTGCAGCAGCAAGTAAGTGTAAAACGGTGTTAGTTGAACCGCCCATTGCAATATCTAAGCTCATTGCATTGTCAAAGGCTTCTTTGCTTGCGATAGAACGCGGAAGAACGGACAAATCATCTTGCTCATAATATTTTTTGCATAGCTCAACAATTTGCGTACCTGCATCCAAGAATAACTGTTTACGATCAGCGTGTGTCGCAAGGCAAGAGCCGTTGCCTGGTAAACTTAAACCAAGCGCCTCAGTTAAGCAGTTCATTGAGTTTGCGGTAAACATCCCCGAACAAGAACCGCAAGTTGGACAAGCGGAACGTTCAATGGCGGACACATCTTCGTCTGATACATTTCTATCAGCAGCTTGCACCATCGCATCAACTAAGTCTAACTTAATGATTTGATCAGATAATTTCGTTTTACCCGCTTCCATCGGACCGCCAGAAACGAAAATTGTTGGAATATTTAAACGCAACGCCGCCATTAACATTCCTGGGGTGATTTTGTCGCAGTTTGAAATACAGACCATCGCATCGGCACAATGTGCGTTCACCATATATTCCACGCTGTCCGCAATTAAATCACGGCTCGGCAGAGAATAGAGCATACCGCCGTGTCCCATCGCAATCCCGTCATCAACTGCAATGGTGTTAAACTCTTTTGCCACGCCACCTGCTTTTTCAATTTGCTCAGCAACCATTTGTCCTAAGTCTTTTAAATGAACGTGTCCTGGTACGAATTGGGTAAAGGAGTTCACCACCGCAATAATCGGTTTACCAAAGTCATTCTCTTTCATTCCCGTTGCACGCCATAAAGCTCGTGCCCCTGCCATATTACGACCTTGTGTACTGGTCGCTGAACGTAATTTAGGCATAAATAATCTCTCCAAATGTTGATGTTGTGTTTTAATCTAAAAAATTTTGCAAAATATTTGCAGAATCAGACCGCTTGTTAATGATCGCATTCTAACCGATTTTTACAGGAACGCTACTTTCTATTTGCTTTTACCATTGCCATGAGATTATTTAATCCAGTAGAAACTTTTTGTTGGCGTTCTTGCTCGCTTAATTGCGGTTTGTCTTTTTCCCATTGCAAATCATCTTGCGGTAATTCGAGTAAAAATCGGCTGATTTCAGGTTTAATCACTTCGCCGTATTGACGGCGTTCTTTGCATAAAGAGAAAGTAAGCGTCTGTTGCGCACGAGTAATGCCAACGTAAGCCAGACGACGCTCTTCTTCCACATTATCTTCATCAATACTGGTTTGGTGAGGCAAAATGCCTTCTTCCATACCGATCAAAAAAACGTGAGGAAATTCCAATCCTTTGGACGCGTGTAGCGTCATCAGTTGCACCTGATCGCTCTCGTCATCACCTTCGCCACGTTCCATCATATCTCTTAGGGTCAAATTGGTGACGACTTGATTTAAGCTCATTGGCTCGCTGAGTTCATCGCCTTCCAACATTTTCTCCACCCATTCAAACAGCGTTTGCACATTGCGACTTTGCATTTCTGCGGATTTCGGGGTTGCCGCCGTTTCGTAGAGATAGGCTTCATATTGAATTTTCGCCAGCATACCTTGAATTGCAGATTTCGGTTCGGATCTGACCGCTTGATCGGACAATTCCACCACCCAACGCGCAAAATCCTGCAAGGCTTGATAAGGCTTCGGGGTTAAACGTTGGATCAGTTCAAAATCAAAAATTGCTTCAAACAAACTCACCTGTTTTTCATTGGCAAGTTGCCCTAATTTTTCGAGCGTCGCAGCCCCAATTTCCCGTTTCGGCGTATTCACAATGCGTAAAAATGCCGCATCGTCATCTTGGTTCACCAACAAACGCAGATACGCCAACATATCTTTGATTTCAGCTTTAGCAAAGAAAGAAGTTCCGCCTGAAATTTTGTAGGGAATTCGGTTTTGGATCAGCAACTTTTCCAACAAGCGAGATTGGTGATTGCCACGATACAAAATCGCATAATCTTTATACTTGGTTTTGCGTGAAAAACGGTGAGCAATCAACTCACCGACAATGCGTTCCGCTTCGTGTTCTTCATTTTTCGCTTCAATCACATTGAGTTTCTCACCCTCGCCCAACTGCGAAAACAGGCGTTTATCAAATAAGTGATCGTTGTTATCAATCAGAATGTTGGCACAATGCAAAATCCGTTGGCTAGAGCGGTAATTTTGTTCCAGTTTAATCACCTTGAGCTTCGGGAAATCCTGTTGCAGCCGCCCCATATTTTCCGGTTTTGCACCACGCCACGAGTAAATCGACTGATCGTCATCGCCCACCACGGTAAAATTGCCCTCGTGACCAACCAACAGCTTAATCAATTCATATTGGCTGGTATTGGTGTCTTGATACTCGTCTACCAACAGATAACGAATTTTCTGTTGCCAACGCTCTTTGGCTTCAGGAAACTGCTTAAACAGTAAGGTCGGCAACATAATCAAATCATCAAAGTCCAAGGCATTATAGGCTTTGAGCTGGTTTTGATATTGGTCGTAAAAATGGCTGAACACCCGATCACGATCGCTTTTTGCTAAGGCAATCGTCTGATCGGGCAAAAGCAGATCGTTTTTCCAGTTAGAAATGGTCGCCACCAGTAACTTCAGCAGATCTTTATCTTCCGTCACATTTTCAGGCAACAGATGTTTCAACAACGCCAGCTGATCGTGTTCGTCGAACAGCGTCATCCCCGACTTATAGCCGAGTAATTTATATTCACGTTTTAAAATCTCAAAACCAAGGGTATGAAAGGTTGAAATCGTCAATCCCCGACTGCTTTCCTTACCGATAGAATGTGCCACACGCTCACGCATTTCACGGGCAGCTTTATTGGTAAAAGTCACCGCTGCAATCTGCTTGGGCGAATAACCACAACGGGCAATCAAATGTGCAATTTTATTGATGATCACCCGTGTCTTGCCCGAACCGGCACCCGCCAGCACAAGGCAAGCCCCATTGACATATTCTACCGCTTGTTGTTGTTGTGGATTGAGTTTCATGGTATTTCCCTTTGATGTAAGCGGTATGATTTTAGTGATTTTTTGCAAATTGTCGAATAAAACTGACCGCTTGTGTTTTGGGTGGTAAAATAGCCGATATTTTTACTGCTTTTTTACGATGATGAAAACTTTAGATGCGCTACGTTTACCTTTAAATCAATCCTGTTTAATTGAAGCTTCTGCGGGCACGGGCAAAACCTATACGATGGCAAATTTATATTTGCGTTTGATTTTAGGTGTTGGCTGTGCGCCTTTAACCGTTGAGCAAATTCTTGTAGTGACCTTTACCAAGGCAGCGACACAAGAGCTTCGTGATCGGATTCGTAAAAGACTCGCCAATGTAGGAAAATGGTTTAAAGATCCAGACACAGATAAGGCACAAAAAGAATTTGGCAAAGATCCGTTTCTTAAAGATCTTTATCTCGATATTCAACCACGTTTAAATGAAGCGTTATTACGCTTAAAAATCGCAGAGCGTGAGATGGATTTAGCCAGTATTTTTACGATTGATAGCTTCTGTCAAAAGATGTTATTCCAGTTTGCCTTTGATTCTGGCGTTCGTTTTGATATTGATTTATTGACGAACGAAAGCGAACTGCTTAATCGTTTGAGTGAAGAAACGTGGCGAGAGCTGTTTTATCCAATGGGATTAGAAGAAAGCGCACTTATAAATAAAGAAGTAAAAAGTCCAGCAAGTGCACTTAATGAAATAAAAAACTATCTTTATAAAAATCAACTCCAACTTAGCATTGAACAAAAGTGGATGAATAATGATTTTTCAACCTTTGTGGCAGAATATCAAAGCTTCTTAACAGAAATTAAAAGACATTGGTTATCTATTGTGGAAGAATCTCGTGCACTGATTTTAAATGAGATTCATGAAACCAAACTTTCTCGAGGGAGTTATAAGGTAGAGAAAGTGGAAGCGTGGATTTGTGATCTTAATAAATGGGCAACTGGAAGTTCCATTGAATTTCCTTATGAAAGTTTTATTTATTTTTGCCAAGATTGCGTTATATCTGCAACGAAAAAAGCATTTACGCCACTTCAGCACCCGATTTTAGAGCAAAATCAGGCTTTTTTAACTCATTATCAAGAGCACTTTAAAGCTCAACAAGAGACACTAAAAGCTTTCTTACATTATAAATTCTTAATGCATCTACGCCAAAAACTCACCGATTATAAGCAAACGCATAAAGAGAAAAGTTTTGGCGATATGTTGAGCTTTTTGCTCTCCGCCTTGCAATCAGAGCGTGGGGATACCTTAGCCCAACAAATCCGAGCCTTGTACCCGTTTGCGATGATTGATGAATTCCAAGATACGAACCAACAGCAATATGAAGTGTTTCAGCGTATCTTTATGGGGCAAAATAGTAGCGGACAAGGTTTTATTATGATCGGCGATCCAAAACAGTCGATCTATAAATTCCGTGGTGCTGATATTTTCACCTATTTAAAAGCGAAGAATGAAGTTCAGGAACAAGCAACCCTTGACCGTAACTGGCGATCTGTGCCTGAAGTAGTGGATAGTTGCAATCGTTTATTTCAGTTTCCAGAAGGAAGCCATCATCCATTTTTATATAAAGATATTCCATTCCAGCCTGTTAAGGCTAAAGACAATGCTGAAAAATTAATTGGCGAACAAGCAACCCGATATTTCTTAATTTCCACAGAATTTAAAGAACAGCTTGCTGCGGAGCATTGTGCTTACCAAATTCAACAACAGCTGAAAAAAAGTGAGCAAGGTTTAATTACCTTACCAAAAGAAAAAAAAGAAGATGAAAAAAAAGAAAGTGAATATCGACCGCTCGAAGCGAAAGACATTACGATCCTTGTGCGTAGCCATAAACAAGCTAGCTTAATCCGAGCAGAATTATTAAAACGCCATATTCCATCAGTCTTTTTCTCTGAACGAAACAGCGTCTATGAAACCCAAGAAGCACAAGATTTACGCTTTATTCTTTCTGCGTGTTTAAACCCTTATCGTCAATCCAGCTTGCTTTCAGCCATTGGCACATCGCTTTGGGGCTTAACATCGACCGATATTTTTAATATCAAACAAGATGAAAAAGCGTGGGATAATGTGGTGGAAACCTTTGTGGGCTATCAACAAGTTTGGCTACATCAGGGGATTTTACCGATGTTGCACCAAATTTTTGTGAAAGAGAATATTATCCAACGGATCAATGCTTTACCGAATGCAGAACGTCGCATTACCGATCTGTTGCATTTAGCCGAACTACTACAAGGGGCAATGCCAAATTTAGAGAACGAATCTGCCTTGCTACGTTGGTATGAACAACAATTAGATAATCCCGATGGCTACGCCGATGAACAAAAACAGCGTTTAGAGAGCGAAGAGAGTTTGGTCAAAGTCGTGACTATTCACGGCTCAAAAGGGTTGGAATACCCTGTGGTTTGGTTGCCATTTGTGGCTAAAGCAAGCCAACCTGCTAAAAGTAAATCAATGGCTATCTATCAGGATAAAGACGGCAATGCTCATTGGAGTTTTGGTTCTCAATCGAGTGAAATTAAAAGCTATATCAATAGAGCAGAGTTTTCCGAAGGCTTACGATTACTTTATGTGGCAATCACACGAGCCAAATATCAATTAAATTGTATATTACCTGCCCAATTTGATAAAAATTGGAATGGTATGAGTTATTTACTCACAAATGGTGAAATTGAATTAGGCGGAAAAGCACCGAGTCAAACGACAGAAAGTTATATTGAGCATAAAGGGATACAAGCCGAGATCTTTTCTCTTGAGAATGATATTCCTGAAGACGATTGGCAACCAACACTCGTACAACCTATTGATATTGAAGCCAAATCCTTTACTGGCACAATTCGCACCGTTGGGCAAATTACTAGCTTTACGGCATTACAGGCTCAAAATGAACGTTTGCAAAATAAAGGGCAAAACACACCGCTTGCTACTTTTGGTGACGAAGCTCAAGATTATGACCGCACAGAGTTCATCGTATCAGATTTTCTTGAAGAGAACGCTCAGCCATATAGTCGTTACCAATTTCCACATAGCACGAAAGTCGGTAATCTGTTGCATAAATTCTTTGAGCATTGGGATTTTCAACAAGCGGTGGATCAAACGCAATTACAAACATTGTGTGAACAACTTGATTTAGACGAAGCGTGGCTTGAGCCTTTAACAAGGTGGTTTGAGCAAGTTATTCAAACCCCATTTGGTGAACAAGCGGTCAGTTTAGCGCAGATTTTTACAAATAAACGCTTGAACGAATGGCAATTTTATTTACGCTTATCAAACAAAGAAGCCTTATATCGACTGAATCAGCTACTGAAAAAACATAGCCCCTTAGCCAAACAGTTGCCTGATTTGACCTTATATAACCTAGAAGGCTTTGTGCGTGGTTTTGTCGATTGTATTGCCCAAATTGACGGCAAGTTCTATGTAATTGACTATAAATCCAATTTTTTAGGCTATCTGCCACAAGATTATCAAGCCGAAAAATTAGCCAAAACAATGGGGCAATTCCGCTATGATTTGCAATATTTACTCTATACCCTTGCCGTTCACCGCTATTTAAGCGCTCGCTTAGGGGAAAATTATGACTACGAGCAGCACTTTGGCGGTGTGGCTTATTTATTCCTACGAGGAATGAATGGTGAAGCAAATAGCGGTGTTTATTTTGATAAACCAAGTCAGGAGTTGATTGAAGAGATGGATCAATTGTTTGGGTAAAACATAAAGGTGGGTCTCCCCACCTTTTACTTCATTATTGATTACGTTTCGCTTCAATATTTTGTAGCAATGCACTAATACTACTATCCGCAAAAATCTCTTGCGTAGTTTTACTCAATTTTCTACGCCAGTTTGGATATTCGGTGCTAGTTCCTGGAATATTCACAGGTTCTAACATATTGAGCCAGTCTTCCGGTTGAGAGCCAAATAATACGCTGTTGGTATCTGCCACATAGCTTTGTAGCTGGTGGTTGAAGGTTTGCGTAACGCCTGCACTGTCTGCTTCTAACGGTTGAACTGCTTCAACGGCACGGCGGATCGCTTCTTTGTTTGAGTGGCGAGCATTTCTTAAAATGTTCAGCACTTTCTCATTCGGGTAAACACCATATTTTTGTCCTAACTCGAAATCATAGCCTTTCCAGTAGCCTTGTACTGTTGGTAAATCGTGGGTACTTAAGGTGGTCATCGCTTGATACGGATAGTTCGCCAACGGTTTGCTACCTTGATGATCGTACTCAAAATAGAAAATGTTGTAGGCTAAAATACCTTTGCTTTCAAGGGTTTCTAACATTCCTTTTGGTACAGTCCCCAAGGCCTCCGCAATGATTAAACATTGGTGACGTTGGCTTTCAAGGGCTAAGATTGAAAGTAAATCTTCTAACGGATATTTCACATAAGCGCCGTTTTTCGCCGAGTCGCCTTTCGACACCCACCATAAACGGGCAAAGCCGAGAATATGGTCGATACGCAACGCCCCACAATCTTTCATATTGGCACGCAGTAGGTCGATAAACGGCTGATAGCCACGCGCTTGTAACACTTCAGGGTGCATTGGCGATAAGCCCCAGTTTTGTCCTTGAGGAGCCATAATATCCGGTGGTGCACCCACAGATGCCCCTAACACGAACAGATCTTTATCCGCCCACGTTTCCGCCCCGTTATCCGCCACACCAACGGCTAAGTCACGGTAGAAACCAATTGGCATACCGAGCTGTTTTGCCAGTTCGTTACAGGCTTTAAGCTGTTGTTGTGCCACAAATTGCAACCACATATAGAAACGGACTAAATCGCTCTGTTCTTGTTGGAATTGTTGTACTGCAGCGGTGTGATAATCTTGATATTTTGCGTCCCAGCAGTTCCAGCCCCATTGTTCGCTGAATTGAGAAGAGAGCCATTGATGTAGGGCGTCAAAAGTACCTTGCACTTTCAAGGCTTCGCCGTTTTCGGCAATAAATTGCTCGAAAGCGGTTTGATCTTGCTGTTTAAATTGTTCATACGCCAAGCGTAAGCCTTGCAATTTCAGCCACATCACTTGTGAATAATCGACATAATCTTTTTGGCGAGCTTCGTTTAATTGGCGTTGAATATCCGCCGAATTAAACCACGCTTGTGCTTCACTGCTTTGTTGGAAAGCTTCAATCGCCCCAACATTGATATAAGCAATGTTCTGCCATAAACGAGAAGACGGGCTGTAAGGGCTTGCCCCTTCAGGATTGGCAGGGAATAGCGAGTGAATTGGGTTTAAACCGACAAAATCACCACCTTTTTCCGCTAATTTCGTCAAAAATTCCGCTAAATCACCAAAATCGCCGATCCCCCAGTTTTGTGCTGAACGTAGGGTGTAGAGCTGTAAAATCGCGCCCCATAATTTTTTATGCTCCGCCAGTTCTTGCGGTTGGTAAGCGCGCTCAGGGGTAACGATAATGCGACATTCTGCAGTTGTACCGTTTAGGCTTAATTGATGATAACCAAGGGGTAAATCACGAGGCAGGTCAATGCTGTTACGTTTGCATTTTCCCGTTAAAATCTCACCGCTTTCAAGGGTCAGCGTCCAGTTTGCGTGAACGGTTTGGGTTTTATCCGCCACAAAAAGCGGAATAAAGACTTGTTCGCCTTGTTTGACAACTTTCACAAGCGGTAGGATTTTGCGACTTTTTTGCAAACCGAGCAATTTTGCCACTTTGCCATAAACGGACGGTTGGGCATAAATACGGCGACCGTGTTCATCCACGAAGTAACGATTTAAAAATGGGTGGTTTTGTTTCATTGTTATTGTTTCCCGAATGGTAATTTATTTACGGACGCCAAGCGTGGCGTCCCTACTGAAATATTAACGAAGTGATTGTAGGGACACGACGCTTCGTGTCCCATTATGTTTATCCTTTCACCCCGCCTGCCGTTAATCCGCCGACTAACCAGCGTTGTGCGATGATAAAGACTAAGGTAATTGGAATGGCGGATAAAATTGCCGCTGCTGCGAAGTCGCCCCATAAGTAGTTTTGTGGGTGCAGATATTGTTGCATACCAACCGCAAGGGTGTAATTTTCCACATCACGCAATAAAAGAGAAGCAACGGGTACTTCGATAATTGCAGAGATAAAGGCAAGAATGAACACCACCGCTAAAATTGGCACAGACAATGGTAATAAAATCAAACGGAATGTCTGCCACGGGGTTGCACCGTCAAGTGCGGCGGCTTCTTCGAGGGATTTATCAATGGTTTCAAAATAGCCTTTGATCGTCCAAACGTGCATTGCGATACCACCAAGGTAAGCGAAGATCACACCGCCGTGAGTATTTAAGCCCAAGAACGGCACATAAGTTCCTAAGCGGTCAAATAACGCATATAACGCCACAAGTGAAAGCACGGCTGGGAACATTTGGAAAATCAACATACTTTGTAACAGCATTGATTTGCCTGCAAAGCGTAAACGTGCGAAAGCGTAAGCTGCCGTAGTGGAAAGTGCTAGGGTAATGATTGCCGTAACACCTGCGACTTTAACCGAGTTCCATAACCAAAGTAGTACAGGGAATGGCGGTGGGGTAACAGTGCCGTCCGCATTAGTTACACTAAAACCGAGTGCCAGTTTCCAGTGTTCTAATGAAATTTGGCTTGGGATAATTTCCCCCAGTGCTAAGTTACCCGGGCGAAGTGAGATCCCTAAAATCATCAGTAAAGGGAACATAATCAACGCACAGAATACAATAAGAAAGAAATGCGTTGCAAATAAACGTGCTTTCATTGATTTAGGTTGAACGATAGCCATAGTGTTACTTCCTATGTTTGTAATAACTTATCTTATTGGACGCCAAGCGTGGCGTCCCTACTTTATTTTTTCGGATGTGATTGTAGGGACACGACGCTTCGTGTCCCTTATTTTTAATCCTGTTGTAATTTGGTCAAACGAATTTGGAACAACGCTAATCCGCTGACGAGTAAGAAGATGATTACTGCGATTGCCGCCGCTAAACCGAAGTCTTGCGTACCGCTACCTTCAAAAGCGATACGGTAGGTGTAGCTTACTAACAAGTCGGTATGTCCTGCCGGTGTACTGGTTCCGATCATTGACGGACGACCTTGAGTTAATAATTGGATTAACACGAAGTTATTGAAGTTGAAGGCGAAACTCGCAATCATCAATGGCATTAACGGTTTAATTAACAACGGCATGGTGATTTTGGTAAAGTTTTGCCATACCGATGCACCATCAATAGATGAGGCTTCATATAAATCCGTTGGAATGGCTTTTAATAACCCCATACATACGATCATCATATATGGATAACCTAACCAAGTATTCACGATTAACAACATTGTTTTGGCTAAGAATGGGTCATTAAACCATTCTGGGCGGATACCGAATAAGTTATTTAAAATTAAGTTAATCTCACCGAAACTTTGGTTAAATAAACCTTTAAATACAAGGATAGAGATAAAGCCCGGTACTGCATAAGGTAGAATTAACAGTAAACGATAAACGGCTTTACCTTTTAACGCTTCCCACTGTACCAGCGATGCGAAAATCATACCGAGTAGAGTGGTAAACACGACAGTTAAGAATGCAAAAGTGACTGTCCAGATAAAGATTTGAATAAACGGTTTTTGTACGCCTTCGTCAGTTAAGATTTTCACGAAGTTTTGCCAGCCGATTGCTACGGTATAACCCGGTTCAACACGTTTACCGGTAAAGTTACCTTGTTCATCAATTTGCTCAAAGAAGCCGACATCATCATTTGGTTTGAAGCGTTCGCCCGTTTCATTGTTTGTTAAAACTTGATTGGCTTCATCATAACTAAAGCGGGCTTTTTGTTGTGAGAATTGACGAAGTGAGCTCATTGTGAGGCTTTCTTCGTTAGGTAAAATCGCATTGATACTTTGTAATTGTTGGCGATTTTGCGTAATGATTTTGAGTGGTGCAACTTTGTTTTCAGGTAAAGCCGCCACTTCTTCCATTTTTACATCGCCTTTTAAATTATTTAATGCAAGCGGTGTAGAAAGGTAATTTTTTTGCGTATTTTTATTCTCAAGCACTAACTGATATTGGCTGTCAGCAGTTTCAAGCAATTTAAAATCATAGCGTTCGCCGGCAAAGTAACGTTGGCTTTGTAATTGACCTACCACTCGTTCAAAAGCTAATTGGTTAGAACCGCTATAATTGGTAAAAGCAATAACAACGGTACACACAAGAGGGAAAACCACAAAGATGCCAATTGCGGAAACGCCAGGGAAAAGATAGCGCCAACGGTATGCTCGTTCTGAACTAAAAACAAAAATACCCGAGGTAACAACAACGAGGGTTAATAATGCAAAAAGAATTTCACCCTGCAAATAAATCGTAAAAACCAGATAAAACGCAATGAGGTAAAGGAAGCCAACAAGTGCTCTCTTGCCCCAAAGTTGAGCTGGTGAAGTGGTAGAATGAGTGGAGGTTAGCATTTTAATTTTTCCTTGTTTTAGTGCTGCGAGGAAGAAATTGCAAAAAATGAAAAGAATAAGACCGCTTGTTTAATTTGGACGCCAAGCGTGGCGTCCCTACGATATCTTAATTTTTGTAGGGACACGACGCTTCGTGTCCCATTTTTTTATGGCGATTACTCTTTTTCAATCTTCGCTTGTGCTTCATCTAATGCCGCTTTGACAGATTGGCGACCATTTACCGCACTGTCAATCGCTGCTTTTTCTGAATACCAGAAACGGCTCATTTGTGGAATGTTAGGCATAATTTCACCATTTTCCGCATTGGTCATCGTTGCTGCGATACGTGGGTCCGCCGCTAATTTCGCTTGGTAGCTCTTAAGTGCTACAGCACCTAACGGAGTATCTTTGTTCACTGTTTCTAAACCAGCATCGGTTAATAAGTGATTTTCTAAGAACTCTTTCGCTAAGTCTTGGTTAGGGCTTGAAGCATTTACCGCTGCACTTAATACGCCAACGAATGGTTTACCTGCTTTGCCGTTTAAGGTTGGTAATACGGCTACGCCATAGTTAATACCGCTTTTCTCAATATTTGCCCAAGACCACGGACCATTGATGGTCATAGCCGTTTCGCCTTTATTGAAAGAGGCTTCTGCAACAGAATAATCGGTATCAGCATTGATCACTTTATTTTTTACAAGATCAACGACAAATTGTAAGCCTTTTTGTGCTGCTTCATTGTTTACACCGATGTCTTTCGCATCGTAGCCGTTTGCAGTCACTTTAAATGCATACGCGCCTTGAGAAGAGATGATTGGCCATGTGAAATACGGTTCTGCTAAGTTCCACATAATCGCATTTTTGCCTTTGGCTTTGAGATCTTTATCTAATTTCTCAATTTCTTCCCATGTTTTCGGTGCTTCTGGCACTAAATCTTTGTTATAGATTAAAGAAAGTGATTCAACTGCGATTGGGTAAGCAATTTGTTTACCGTTATATTTGGTCGCTTCCCAACCAATATCAGATAATTTTGCTTTGAAATCTGCACTTGGGTGAACTTCAGCTAATAAGCCTGATTGTGCATAACCGCCCATACGGTCGTGTGCGAAAATAATAATATCTGGGCCGTCACCTGTTGAAGCGACTTGTGGGAATAACTCTTCTAATTTGCTTGGGTGCTCAACAACCACTTTTACACCAGTTTCTGCTTCAAATTTTTTACCCACTTCTGCCAAGCCGTTATAACCTTTATCGGCATTGATCCAAATGTTAAGTTGTCCTTCGACTAATTTTGCATTAACGCCTTGCGCGATACATAATCCTGCTAATACGGTTAAGGCTGCTGTAGTAAGTTTTTTCATGATGGTTTCCTCATTTGGTTAAATGAAATTTTGGCAATCGAATAGTGGATGATTTCGTCTCATACTTCATCATACCCCCTTATCATCCCCCCTCATCCTTTTAGTGATCTGTATCACATTTTTGACCATTTTTAAAAGAAGTGTGAAAGGGATCACAAAAAAAGAGTGTAAATTTGTGATCTACATCACAAAAAATCTATTTTTTCGACTGAACTTTTTTTTAACGCTCGTGAAAAATTTTTTCTCAAAGTATGATTTCAATGCTAAAGCTAATGAGTAAGCTTGGCACCCATAAAACAAGTAGTAACCTAGAGGACGAGACAATGGCAAATGTAAAAATCATTGGTGTAAACAAATCATACGGCGATGTGCATATCTCACGCAATATTAACCTAGATATAAAAGAAGGCGAATTTGTGGTGTTTGTAGGCCCATCTGGCTGTGGTAAATCCACCCTATTGCGTATGATTGCTGGCTTAGAAGATATTACTTCTGGTGATCTTTTCATTGGCGAAACTCGTATGAATGATGTACCGCCTGCCAAACGTAATATCGGGATGGTTTTCCAATCTTACGCCCTCTATCCTCATTTAAACGTGGCAGAAAATATGTCTTTCGGTTTAAAACTGGCTGGTAAAGCAAAAGAAGAAATCGAGCAACGTGTGAATCACGTGGCTGAAATTTTACAACTTGCCCACCTGTTGCAACGTAAACCAAAAGAACTCTCAGGTGGTCAGCGTCAGCGTGTTGCCATTGGTCGTACACTTGTTTCTCAACCTGAAGTGTTCTTATTAGACGAACCACTCTCAAACCTTGATGCCGCTCTTCGTGTGCAAATGCGTGTGGAAATTTCCAAACTGCATAAAAAGTTAGGTAGAACAATGATTTACGTTACCCACGACCAAGTGGAAGCAATGACCCTTGCAGACAAAATCGTGGTACTACAAGCCCTTGGAAACAACACGCAAATTACCACTAACGTTGCCCAAGTCGGTAAACCATTAGAACTTTACCACTACCCTGCAAACCGCTTTGTTGCTGGCTTTATCGGTTCACCAAAAATGAACTTCTTACCGGTGAAAGTGATTGATGTAAGAGAAGGTGGGGTAAAAGTTGAATTACCTGACTCAACTCACCTCAATTTCTGGATCCCAGTGGATAGCACAGGGGTAAATGTTGGCGATAACCTCTCGTTAGGTATCCGTCCAGAACATTTACTGCCTTGTGAACAGAGTGAAGTGTGTATTACCGGTACGGTTAAAGTGGTGGAACAGCTTGGAAATGAAACCCAAGTTCACGTAGAAATGCCACCGATCAAGCAAAGTCTCGTCTATCGCCAAAACGACATTGTATTAGTTGAAGAAGGCGATGAAATGTCTGTCGGAATCAACCCGAACCGCTGTCACTTATTCAAAGAAGACGGCACCGCATGCAGACGTTTATTTAAAGAACTGGGTGTTTAACGATTTTTTCATAATGTCAAACCTTAATAAAAGAGATCAAGGAGTTTCCTATGAATATCAATAAAAGCTTACTCGCTACATTAGTATCAGGTGCTTTACTTTCTACTTCAGCATTCGCGGTAGATTTCCACGGTTATGCGCGTTCTGGTATCGGCTGGACATCAGGCGGTGGTGAACAATCTGCCTTTACCGTAAATGGCGGTGGTTCAAAATACCGTTTAGGTAACGAATCTGATACCTATGCAGAATTTAAACTTGGTCAAGAGCTTTATAAAGCCGGTGAAAAATCCATTTATTTTGATACCAACGTGGCTTACGGTGGTACGTTACAAAACAATGACTGGACTGAAACCAGCCCAGCATTACGTGAATTAAACGTTCAATTCAAAAACTTCGCAGACAGCTTGCCGGGCGCAACATTATGGGCAGGTAAACGCTTCTATCAACGCCACGATGTGCATATGAACGACTTCTACTACTGGGATATTTCAGGCCCGGGCGCAGGGGTTGAGAATATTGATGTGGGTATCGGTAAACTCTCTTTAGCAGTCACTCGTGATACAGAAGCTGGCGGTGCATTCTCTTACTACTATGACTATGCAACAAAAAGCTATAAGAGCGATCGTTCAACCAAAAAAGATGTCTATAACGATATCTTTGATGTACGTTTAGCTGGCATTGAACTTTGGAAAGACGGCTCGTTAGAACTTGGTTTTGACTACGCAAACGCACATAAAAAAGATGATTCAGCTTATGTAAACAGTGATGCAACCAAAAATGGTTATATGGCAACCGCTGAATATACCCAAGGCAACTTCTTCGGTGGCTTCAACAAATTCACCGTTCAATATGCAAAAGATTCGATGACATCTTGGAACAACGGTCACGCTCAAGGTTCTTTATCTAGCAACCGTGGTCATATGCTTCGCTTAATTAACCAAGGCGTTGTTCAAGCAAGCGATAAAGTTGAAGTGATGTATGCGTTAATCTACGAAAAAACAGACTTAGATAACAAACAAGGCAAAACTTGGTACTCTGCTGGAGTTCGTCCAATGTATAAATGGAATGACACCATGAGTACTATTGCTGAAGTGGGCTACGATGTAATCAAAGACCAAGCAACAGGCAAGAAAAACAGCTTAACCAAATACACCCTTGCACAACAATGGCAAGCTGGCTCAAGCATTTGGGCACGTCCTGCAATCCGTGTATTCGGTACTTACGCACATTGGAATGACAAATTTAACACTGCAAACCGTACAGACGCGGGCTATAAAGCGAAAGACGGCGAATTCGTTGGCGGTGTTCAATTTGAAGCTTGGTGGTAAGCCACTCTTAAGTCCTAGGGCTTATGCCCTAGGTTATGCCTTTCGTAGGGGCGGGGTTTATCCCCGCCCGTTAAAGGTAATACGGGTGGGGATAAACCCCACCCCTACAACACTTCTTAAGCCACTGGCGTATAGCCCACGGTAATTTCTCGGAGGATTTATGAAAACCAAAATTGCCCTTTTCCTTTCAAGCCTATTTCTTGCATCTCAATTATCAGCTACATCATTACAACCAACAAAAGCAGAATTAGCCAAAATTCAATGGCAAGATATTACGCTTTCACAAAATAACGAAACGAATGTGGCAACCCTTGCGAACAAATTAGCGGGCGCAAGTGGTTCGGTTGTGGCATACAAAATCCCCGCGAATCAAGGCACGATTAAACTTAACATCACAAGCTCGGTACAAAAAGATAATACGGTCTTCGTCCCGAATGCCTTGATTTTAGATGCACAATTTAACCCTGCGATGACTTATCCGTCTTCCCAATTTAAATTCAGCGAAGAACGTGGTTTAAGTCCGGCACAATATCAAGCGGAACTCAGCCTCACCCCAACGGCAAATCAAGATTTCATCTACTTGCTTGTTTATACCACCGAGCAAGATTTACAGGGTAAAACCACGATGACACACCCAGCCAAACTCTTGGCAAAAGCAAAAGGCAACCAACCGCCGGCGATTGCAGATATTACCGTCACACATAGCAACCAAGGTAAAGTCAATGTAGAAGTGGACGACATTCAATCCAGTCAGTTTATCGGTTTAAACGGCCCATTATTTGAAGCCAAAACCCCTGCACCAACCCAAGTCGGCACCACCGCGGTTGCAACAAAATCAGCAACTAAACCGACACAACCGGTCGAATCCAGCACCGAAGATTATTTCAATCAAGCCGTATTAAAAGCGTTGAAAAATAACGATGTGAATAAAGCGATGAACTTGGTCAATGAAGCGGAACAGCTTGGCTTAAAAGAACCGCGCCAGATTTTTATTAAACACGTTTCGGCGAAGTGATTTCTCTCATCTTTAGTCAATCAGGGATGTTGAATCTATCGTAGGGGCGGGGTTTATCCCCGCCCGACACAATATCAGATTTAACGGGTGGGGATAAACCCCACCCCTACAAATGATAATAGGGAATAATTCCCTATTTCACCACACAAGGAAACCCAAATGAAAAAATCACTACTTTGGCTTTCACTTTTTGCATCCGCTAGCCTTTCGGCAAATCAATGGCAGAGTGAACATTTCCCAACTTTTGAATCCAACGAAAAACTGCTCTACCAAGCGCACGCCCAGCTCAAAAAAGGCAATTATCCCTTCCAATTCTCACTCAATCAACAATGCTACCAACCGCAAACCGCATTGAAATTAAATCAAGTCGTCAGCCTTGTGCCTTGCAAAGATCCTGCCGAATCTACCCGGCTGTTCCGTGACGGAAAATACAGCGTAGAAATTGATATGCGAAGTGGCACGCCAACGGCAAAATTGACTGTAGAGGCAACCAAAAGCGCTAATGAATTAGTCCAAGTTTGTCCGAAATGGGACGGCAAGCCGTTAGAGATTGAAGTTTCTAGCCTGTTCAAAGACGGAGAAACCGTGCGAGATTTCTATTCAGGTAATACAGCAAAAGTGCAAAATGGAAAAGTCATTATGGCACCGTCCGCAGACAGTAACGGCTTATTGCTCTTAGAACCGGCGCAAGCGGTTAAATCTGAGCCGATTTTTACTTGGAAAAACGCCACTGTTTATTTTGTTCTAACCGACCGCTTTTATAACGGCGATCCGAGCAACGACAACAGCTACGGACGTAAAAAAGACGGTAAAGACGAAATCGGCACTTTCCACGGCGGTGATTTGAAAGGACTGACACAAAAACTGGATTACTTACAACAACTCGGCGTAAATGCGATTTGGATCAGCTCGCCCCTTGAGCAAATTCACGGCTGGGTTGGTGGCGGTGAAAAAGGCGACTTCCCACACTACGCTTACCACGGCTACTACCACCAAGATTGGACGAAAATTGATGCCAATATGGGCAGTGAAGACGATCTGAAAACCTTTATTGACCAAGCCCATAAACGTGGCATTCGTGTTATTTTCGATATTGTGATGAACCACACCGGCTATGCGACGCTTGCCGATATGCAACAGTATGGCTTTGGCGCATTACATCTCAAAGGCGAAGACATTGAGAAAACGCTCGGCAAACATTGGACGAATTGGACACCAAAAGCAGGTCAAAACTGGCACTCGTTCAACAATTTAATTAACTTTAGCGATAAAGAAGCGTGGCAAAAATGGTGGGGCAAGGCGTGGCTTCGTTCCGACATCGGTGATTACGACAGCCCGAAATTTGATGACCTGAAAATGTCGCTGGCATCGCTCCCTGACCTCAAAACCGAAAGCGAACAAGCGGTCGGATTGCCCGAATTTTTTGCAAATAAACCTGATACACAGGCTACATTCCGTGAAAATGCTAAAGTCCGCGATTATCTGATTGGTTGGCTGTCCAACTGGGTAGAAAAATACGGCGTGGATGGTTTCCGTGTCGATACCGCTAAACACGTAGAAAAAAGCACTTGGTTGGAATTGAAACAATCAGCAGAAAAAGCCTTGGAAAAATGGCAAAAAGCTCATCCAAATCAATCCTTTGGCGATAAATTCTGGATGACGGGCGAGGCGTGGGGACACGGCGTTCATACCAGCGATTATTACAACAACGGCTTTGATGCAATGATCAACTTCAGCTTCCAAGATCAAGCAAAAGAGGCACTCAGTTGCTTTGCCAAAATTGCCCCGACTTATCAACAAATGAGTGAAAAACTGAGCAATCTCAACGTGTTAAGCTATCTCTCTTCGCACGATACCCGCTTGTTCTTCCACGATGACAGCCAAAATAATGTCGATAAACAGAAAACTGCAGGCAGTTTATTGCTTCTCTCACCGGGCGCAGTACAAATTTATTACGGCGATGAAAGTGGTCGAAAATTCGGAGCAACAGGATCGGATCCAATTCAAGGCACAAGATCGGATATGAACTGGCAGGATTTGGCAAAAAGCACCGAGCATCAAGCCTTGATGAAACATTGGCAAACCCTTGCAAAATTCCGCCAACATCACACTGCTATTGGTAACGGCGAACAAAAAATCCTCGAAACCAGCAAATACTTTGCATTTTCTCGACAAGATGGAAAAGACAAAGTGATGATTGTTTGGGCGGGGAAATAGAGATAAAAAATGCCATACTGTTGTATGGCATTTTTGTTAGAGAGAAATATCGAATTTTTCTTTTACTAGCGGTGCAAAATCTGAATATCCACCAACGTGAACATCATCTAAAAAGATTTGTGGCACGGTTGCAACAGGCTTACCTACACGCGGTTCTAAATCTTGTTTTTCGATACCTTCTGCGATCATATCAACAAATTTAAAATCGAAATCAGGCAATTCTGCTTTCATTTTTTCTGCAAGCTGTTTTGCTCGAACACAATAAGGGCAACTTAGTCGGCCGTAAATTTCTACAAACATATTCAATCTCCTATAATTTAGGGGCATTTCAGCCCCTAATTTTCATTATTTCGTACTGGTACTTGTCGTGGTACGACTTGCACGTTTACGTTCTACTTCTGTCAGTAATTTTTTACGAACACGAACAGAAGCTGGGGTCACTTCGACTAACTCATCGTCATCGATAAATTCTAACGCTTGTTCTAGCGTCATTCTTACTGGCGTAGTGAGTGTTAACGCATCATCTTTACCCGATGCACGCATATTGGTGAGTTTTTTACCTTCTAATGCGTTTACTGTTAAGTCATTTGAACGGCTGTGAATACCAATGACTTGCCCTTCATAAATTTCTGCACCGTGATCGATCATTAATTTACCACGATCTTGTAATGCATAAAGTGAGTAAGCCAGAGCTTTACCTGTGCCGTTTGAAATTAATACGCCGTTAATACGCTGACCGATTTCACCTGGTTTTACATCGTCATAGTGGCTGAAGCTTGAGTAAAGTAAGCCTGTGCCTGATGTCATTGTCATAAATTCGTTACGGAAACCAATTAAACCACGGCTTGGGATAATGTATTCTAAACGAGTACGACCTTTACCATCTGGAACCATATCACGCACTTCACCTTTGCGGATACCTAAGGCTTCCATCACAGAACCTTGGTGCTGTTCTTCAATATCAAT